>DGRV01000092.1:43790-50270 GCA_002391225.1 Christensenella sp. UBA4379 | reverse complement strand
GCATGTACGCCGCGAGGAGTATTTTTGCGAAGCAGGCTTGACCTGCGAGAGCAAAAATACATTCCTTGCGCCTTTGCCGCCCGGGGTTCGCAGCGCCCGGAAAACAGGCCAGTGGCCTGTTTTCAGCGAGAACGGGCCGGTAGGCCCTGGAAGGCGAAGGTCCGAGAGGCAAATCCGAGGGGGTTCCCGATTGGGGGTTCTGAGGGCACGAAAAACTGTCCAGTGGACAGTTTTCACCGAAGAACGGGCCGGCAGGCCCTGGTTGTGTCCCCCTTTCGAGAGTTTCATTTATCGGTTACTTGAATATTTTCCCGCCCGAAGATGTCCGAGAGGGTATCGAGACTTTTGTCCGCGGCGGCCTGGGCGCGCTTTTTCGCCTGGTTTTCGGCGGCGGCCGCCTCGAAGGTCGGGTTTTCCGCCCCGCAGGCCGCAAGCGCCTGCTCGATGAGCGCCCGGTTTTTGTCCTGGTTCATCATGCGGATGAAGATCTGCTTGTCTTCCGTGTATTCAAGATGCCAGGTGTTCCCGGTCCTGCCCGTAAAGCGGCCGTAGCTGATGCCCGTCAGGAGCGGGTTTTCCGCCCGGATCTTTTTCACCGTCCGGTTCCAGATTTCCCCGTCGCTGGCGTTGACCGGCGGCGGCGGGACCGCCCCAGCCTCTTCCTCTGCCCCGGCCGGGGCTGCGGCAGCCGGCGCGGCGGCCTTGGGGGCTGCTGTCCGGACGGCGACCTGACCGCTTTCGATGCGGGACAGCTTGCCCTCCAGCTCGTGCATCCGCTCCAGAAGGGCCTGCACGTCCTGCTCTTCCGGCTTTTCGCAGGCCTTCAGCACGCAGACCTCCAGCACCGCCCGGGGGCTGGATGCCCATCGGGCATCCGCCTCGGCGTGGAGGATCAGGTCCAGCAGGCGCACCAGCCGCTCCTCGGAAAACAGGGCGGCCTGGGCCTGGTATTTTTCCGCGCTGGTCTCGGAGACGCCGCGCAGCATCTCCCTGCCGCCGATCTTCGCCATCGTCACCAGACGCAGGTGGCGGTTCAGGTCGCGCAGGAAGACGGCGACGTCGTTGCCCCGGGCAAAGAGTTCCTCCACCAGGCGGAGCGCCTCGGCCTCCTGACCGGCAGCCAGAGCGTCCGTAAAGGTGAACAGGAAGGAACGGTCCACCGCACCCAGGATGGCCCGGACGCTCTCCTCCGTTACCTCGCCACCGACCCCCAGGCACATGTCCAGCAGGCTCAGGGCGTCACGCATGCCGCCCTCGGCGGACTGTGCGATCAGGGAGAAGGCCTCGTCCGTCACATTCCGGTCCCCGGCGGCCAGCTTCATCCGCCCCACCAGCTCCTCTTCGGTGAAACGGCCAAAGTCAAAGCGCTGGCAGCGGGACAGGATCGTCGCCGGCACCTTCTGCGGGTCCGTGGTGGCCAGGATAAAAATCATGTATTCCGGCGGCTCCTCCAGCGTCTTTAAGAGGGCGTTGAAGGCGTTGGTGGACAGCATGTGGACTTCGTCGATGATGTACACCTTTCTCCTGCCGAACTGCGGGGGATAATCCACCTGCGCCAGCAGCTCGCGCATTTCCTCCACCCGGCTGTTGGAGGCGGCGTCGACCTCCACCACGTCCAGCGAGGCCCCGGACAGGATGTTCCGGCAGGCTTCGCACTCCCCGCAGGGGTCGCCATCCCGGGGATTCAGACAGTTGACCGCCCGGGACAGGATTTTGGCCGCGCTGGTTTTGCCCGTGCCGCGGCTGCCGCAGAACAGGTAGGCATGGGCCACCCGCCCGGACTGCACCTGGTTGCGCAGGGTCCGCACGACAGCCTTCTGCCCCACCATATCCGAAAACGTCTGCGGACGGAAACGACGGTAAAGGGCCTGGTATTCCATCTCAAATCTCCTTCAGCCGATCAGGCAAAACATAGCGAGGTAGGAGGTAGCGCTCATACCCAGGTAGGAGGTATCGCTCCCTCCGGTCGCTCAGGTAGTAGGTAGGAGGTGAATAGTTATGAAGACTAATTACCTCCTACCTTCTACCTCCTACTTCCTACCTTTTTTTATCTTGCTCTCACGATTTCCTTCAAAATTTCCACCACTTGCCGCATTTCGTCGGCGTCGGCGTATTCGTGGGTGCCGTGGTAGTTGGCGCCGCCGGTGCCCAGGTTCGGGCAGGGGAGGCCCATGTAGCACAGCCGCGCCCCGTCGGTGCCGCCGCGGACCGGGACGCTGACCGGGGACAGGCCGGCCTTGCGGATGGCTTCCTCGGCGCGGGCCACCACGTCCGGGTGCTGGGCGATGATTTCCTTCATATTCCGGTACTGCTCGCGGATGGTAAGGCTGACCGTCCCTTCCCCGTAGAGCAGGTTCATGGCGGCGGCGGCGTTCCTCATCTGTTCCTTTTTGAGCTCAAATTTCTCCGCATCATGGTCGCGGATAATGTAGCGCAGCTCCGCCGTTTCCTCTTCGCCCGTAAAGCTCTTCAGGTGGAAGAAGCCCTCGTAGCCCTCGGTGGCTTCCGGCACGGCATGGACCGGCAGGAGGCTGTTAAACTGCATGCCCAGCTTGATGGCATTCACCATCAGGCCCTTGGCGGAGCCCGGGTGGACGCTGTGGCCGTGGAGGACGACCAGGGCGGCGGCGGCGTTGAAGTTTTCGTACTCGATGCCGCAGGGCATATCCCCATCCACGGTGTAGGCAAAGTCCGCCCCAAAACCGTGTACGTCGAACAGGTCCGCTCCGCGGCCGATCTCCTCGTCCGGGGTAAAGCCGATCTTCACCGTGCCGTGCGGGAACTCCGGATGGGTCAGCAGATATTCTGCCAGCGCCATGATCTCCGCGACGCCGGCCTTGTCGTCCGCCCCAAGAAGCGTGGTGCCGTCTGTCACGATCAGCTCGTGGCCGACCTGGCCGGCCAGGCGGAGATTGTCCGCCGCCTTCATGACGATATTTTGATCCTCGTTCAGCACGATGTCCCCGCCCTCATAGCGGAGGCGGCGGGGCTGGATATTGGCGGAGGGCACGCAGTTCACCACGTCCATGTGGGCGATCAGGCCGACGACCGGCTGGCCCTCGGTGTTGGCGGGTATTTCGGCGTAGACGTAGCAGTGCTCGTCCACCCGGGCGTTTTTCGCGCCCAGGTCGGAAAGCTCCTTTGCGAGCTTTTTTCCCAGCTCAAACTGGTGCTCCGTGGACGGGCAGGTCGGGCTGTCATCTTTACTGCAGGTGTCGATGGCGACATAGCTCAAAAACCGTTCGATCAGATCCATGCGTTCATCCTTCCCGGACCACTGAAAGGGTCCTGATTCCATAGTATTTAAAGGCGTCGATCGCTTCTTTGGTCACAAGCTCCCCGCAGATCAGGATCGGTACGGCCGGCGGGCAGGAAACGCAGGGAGCAGCCAGAATCCGTCCGAGGGCTTTTTCTGCCGGCACTGCCTCCGACGGGGCCAGCATGGCCTCCCGGATGGAGCAGGCTTTCTTTCCCCGCTGAACAGGCGGCGGAGTATGCTCCAGAGATTTGCGGATAGGAATGGACAGCAGCGTCCTGCCGATCCGAAAATCATCCTCTTCCTGACCGGGCGACAGCATCAGTACGGTGAAATCCGGGTCGGCGAACTCGCATTCGATCCCTTTTTGACGGAGAATACCGGCCAGTTCGTCACCCCGGTATCCGGACTCCGAAGCCCACAGCGTCAGCCTCAGCGGATCGCTGTCGTACAGGGCCCAGCCGGCCCGGAACAGCTCCAGCTTCAGGCAGGTAAGCCGTAAACAGAATCTGCTGAGCTTTTCCGACCAGTCCCCCGCGAGCAGCCCGTTGACTCCGTCCAGCGAGGCCAGCGTCAGGTAGGACGGGCTGGTTGAGCCGAACAGGGCCATGTTCTCCCGGACTTCCCGCACGGTCAGGCCGGGCCAGCCCCCCGCGTGGAGATAGGCCGCCCCGGTCAGGGCCGGCAGGGTCTTGTGCGCTGAATCACAGCACATCTGCGCGCCTAGGGACAGCGGGTGCAGGGACGGCGAAAGAAAGCGCAGATAAGCCCCGTGGGCGTTGTCCACCAGCAGCGGCACCCCGAATTCCGCGCAGACTTTGGCGGCAGACCCGATATCCGCCATCCCGCCCAGATAGTCCGGGCTGGTCAGGTAAAGGGCGAAGGGCTTGGGGTCCATCCGGGAAAGGGCGGCGGCGATTTCCGCCTCGTCCGGCCGGGCGCTCAGGCAGGTTTCCCCCGCTCCGTACAGCCAGGCGATGTCAAAATCCAACAGGCAGGCCGCGGACAGGACCGTTTTATGGACGTTCCTTCCGGCCAGCAGGACCGGAGCGAGACCGCGCTTCTTCCCTTCCTTCCATGCCGTCAGCAGCATGGCGCGGATGCAAAGGGAGGAACCCTCGGTCGAATAGAGGGTCATCCGGCTTCCAAAGAGGCGGGAAGCATTTTCCTCGCTCCGGCGGATGATGCCGTCCGCCTCGTACAGGCTGTCCGCTCCCTGAATTTCCGTCAGGTCCAGCGCCTCAATGCCCAGCGGTCCCCGTCCCTTGTGCCCCGGCATATGGGCGCGGACGGTCCCGCTCTGGGCGTAGGCCCGGACAAAGTCCAGTATCGGGGTATCCATCAGGCGTTCCCTTCCGCCGGGGCTTCCGTTGCCTTCAGGGCTTCCAGCATGATCGCGCACTCCATGCGCTTTTTGAACAGCTCGCAGCCGGTTTTGTACACACCCCGGACGGAGCCGGTGGCGTGCCAGGCGTTGGCCGCACAGCCGCCGGAGCAGTACAGCCGGGCCCAGCAGGTGCGGCACTCTTCCCGGGCGTAGACGTTGCAGGCGGCGAACTCCGCCTGAACGGGCAGGTTGGTGACCCCGTCCTTCAGGTTCCCCAGCAGGAAGCGGTCCTCCCCAACGAACTGGTGGCAGGGATACAGGTCCCCCCAGGGGGTGACGGCCATGTACTCCGTCCCCGAACCGCAGCCGGAGATCCGCTTGTAGATGCAGGGGCCGCCCGTCAGGTCGATCATGTAATGGTAGAAGGTAAAGGGCCTTCCCTCCCGACGGCGGCGGAGCATCAGGCGGGCCAGGTCCTCATACTGCCGCATGACGATGGGCAGGTCCTCCTGCGTCAGTTCCGCCGGGTCGCCCGGGGCACAGACCACCGGCTCCATGCTAAGCTCGGTGAAGCCTAAGTCCAGCATGACCTCAATGTCCTTTAAGAAGTCCGGGTTGGCGTGGGTAAAGGTGCCGCGCATGTAATAGTTTTTCCCGCCCCGGGCGGCCACCAGCTTCTGGAACTTGGGCACGATCCTCTCCCAGCTGCCGCGGCCCTGGTAATCGACCCGCAGCCGGTCGTGGATCTCCTTGCGTCCGTCCAGGCTCAGGACCACGTTGTGACATTCCCGGTTGCAGAAGTCAATTACGTCATCGTCGATCAGCAGGCCGTTGGTGGTCAGGGTGAAGCGGAAGTGCTTCCCTGTCTCCCCCTCGATGCTCCGGGCGTAGGCCACCAGGTCTTTGACCATCTGAAAATTCATCAGCGGCTCCCCGCCGAAAAAGTCGACCTCCAGATTGCGCCGGGTCCCCGAATGGGCCACCAGGAAATCCAGGGCCTGCTTGCCCGTCTCCAGGCTCATCACCGCCCGTTCCCCGTGGTAGCGGCCCTGGCTGGCGAAGCAGTAGGAGCAGTTCAGGTTGCAGGTGTGGGCCACGTGCAGGCACAGGGCCTTGACCACCCCGCTGGTGCGCGCCTTGAGCTCCCCGGCCATGGGGGCGAAGGTGTCCGGCGCGAAGAGCTTGCCGGCCTCCTTCAGCGCCGCCACCTCGTCCACGCAGGCGGCCACCTCCGAAGGGGTCGCCTCCGGCCGTCCCGGATACTTCGCGGACACCGTGCGGACGATCTCGTCCTTCCCGCAGGTTTCATACAGGGCGATGACGTCGTAGGCGACGTCGTCCACCACGTGCACCGACCCCGAACAGGTGTCCAGCACGATGTTGTGCCCGTCCAAACGATACTGATGGATCATGTTATACTCCTGATTTTTGATAAGAAAAAACGTGCTCAATTGCGCTGCGTTCAATGCGGTGACATCGCTAAGGCCGTCTATTCAGGCGGAGAAAGTCGAAGACTTTCGAAGCTTTGCGACGGAGATGTGGGAGAAGATGAGCGTTGAACGCGTCAGCGTTCAATGCGATGACATCGCAAAGGCCGTCCATTCAGGCGGAGAAAGTCGGAGACTTTCGGAGCATTACGACAGAGATGTGGGAGAAAACGAGCATTGAACGCATAGCGTTCAATGCGGTGACATCGCTAAGGCCGTCTATTAAGGCGGAGAAAGTCGGAGACTTTCGGAGCATTACGATGGAGTTGTGGGAGAAGATGAGCGTTGAACGCGTAGTGTTCAATGCGGCGATGTAAAAATGCCGCCCGAGGGCGGCATTGGATCAATCCCGAAAATTACTTATCGGTTTTCTGGTTTTCGCACTTCTGATTGGCGATGCCGCAGCTGGT
>DGRV01000092.1:34270-43730 GCA_002391225.1 Christensenella sp. UBA4379 | reverse complement strand
TTGCACGCGGACTGGCAGGAAGTCTGGCATTCGCCGCAGCCGCCCTTCTTGGCGCTCTCGCACAGATCGCGGGTAGGCAGTGTCTGAATATGAGACATATCGTTAATCCCCCTTTCACAAACTCGGTTCACTGTGATAATGTACCATATTGACGGGTGGATGTCAAGAAAAAGAGTTCGCCTTTCCGAGCTTCTCCGCTTGCTTGTCATTCTCGTCACATTCTCGTCATTCTCGTCACCACTTGACAAGAATGACGAGAATGATTAGAATATGATCAGAATGACGAGAAGGAGGCGGTCGGGATGATATTTCAGGAAAGCGAAACGGTTGAGCTGAAACAGGAATATTCTGAAAGCATCCGCAAGGACATCATCGCCTTTGCCAATACGGACGGCGGCATAATGTATATTGGGGTCAGCGACAGCGGGGAAACGGTCGGCGTATCCTCGCCGGACCAGCTGATTCAGCGGCTGACCAACATGGTGCGGGATTCCATTATGCCGGACGTGACCATGTTTGTCCATTACACGATCCTGGACAGCGGTCACAAAAACATCGTCCGGGTCGCCGTCAACCGCGGCGCGAACAGGCCGTATTACATGAGCGCGAAGGGAATGAAGCCGGAAGGTGTGTTCGTCCGTCAGGGCACTTCCGCGGCTCCGGCCACCGAAGCCGCCATCCGCCAGATGATCAAGGAAACAGACGGTGATTCCTACGAAGCAACACGCTCTTTGGATCAATCCCTCACCTTTTCTTATGCGGCGGCTGTTTTCAGCAGACAGAACGCCGCGCTGGAAAAGCCGCAGATGAAAACGCTCGGTCTCCTTTCCCCTGACGGTATCTATACCAATCTGGGCCTGTTGCTGTCCGACCAGTGTCCGCACATCATCAAGGCAGCTGTTTTTTCCGGCACAGACCAGTCCCGCTTCCAGGACCGCCGCGAATTTGGCGGTTCACTGCTCAAGCAGATGGAGGACGCTTATGCCTTCCTGGACGCGCATAACGAAAAATCGGCAACCTTTGCAGGCCTGTATCGCACCGATCACCGCGCATACCCGGAAGCAGCCCTCCGTGAAGCGCTGCTGAACGCCATCGTTCACCGCGACTACGCATATTCCGCCCCGACCCTGATCAGCATTTACGGGGACCGGATGGAAATCATCTCCGCAGGGGGGCTGATGGCCGGATTTACCCTGCAGGACGTGATGACCGGCTTCTCCATCTGCCGGAATCCAAAGCTCGCCAATATCTTCTATCGGCTGGACCTGATCGAGGCCTACGGAACTGGGCTTCAAAAAATCATGAACGCCTACCCAGGGCAAGCGCCGGATCGTCTCCTGCAGGTCACGGAAAACGTGTTTAAGGTCACGCTGCCCTGCCTGCGGCCGGTCACTTCCGCCGCTCTTCCTGATCATGGGTCCGGCAGAGACAGGATCCTTTCCCGGCTGGCCGATACAGATGAAATCACCCGTTCAGACGCGGAAGAGCTGACCGGCCTGAGTTCCTCTTCCGCCTCCCGGCTGCTCCGGCAGTTGGTGAAGGAAGGAATCCTGGAGGTCATCGGAGGGGGCAGAAATACACGATACCGCCTGCCTACGTCCCGGCGCTGACATGGCTTTCCTCCGCTTTGAATCACGCTGTTCAGGTGCTTATTTCCTGCTTACCCTCAGCGTCCTCAGATATTCCTTCCGCTCCTCGGGGATCCGGTAGCTTTCCACGCTTTTCTGGATGGCTTTGTTGTGTACCCAGGCGTCCAGGCGCTTTTCCTCCAGATAAGGGAGGATCTGTTCGTACTGCTTTGCCAGGGCGGTGGCAAAGTACCAGGCGATCATCATGTGGACGTAGTATTCCTCCGAGCGGACCTTGGCCACCATGTCGGCGTACCGTACCTCAAAGCGGTCGTCCAGAAAATGCTGCATCAGCATGCCGATGGCAAAGCGGACGGTGTAGATCCGGTCGGAGCGGATCCAGCGGTCAATGGATGGCAGCAGCCGCTCCGGCTCCCTTTTGAACGCCTTGGGGGAAAGCTGGTCGCAGGTGGCCCAGTTGTTGATGAAGGGCAGAAATGCCTCTACCTGGGCGGCACAACGGTCAAAATTCTTTTCCTGGGAGATCACGAAGGCGTGCAGCTGATCCTCGTCAAAATATTGATGCGGCAGGCCGGAAAGGAAGTTGCCGATCTCCCCGTCCCCGCTCAGCTCCTTGGCAAAAACACGGAGGGCCGGGGTCCGGACGCCGATGATACTGTCTGCAGGGACCGTAGGAATGATTTTTGTCTGCATCCGGGCGTACTCCGGGTCCCGCATGCGGAACAGCTCCGCCACGATTTCGTCTCTGTTCACGGCTCCATTTCCTTTCAGCAATTTCATAAAACAACAACCCTGGCTTTTTCCAAAGTCAGGGTTGCGCATGGTAGGGGCAGCCGGGCTCGAACCGGCACGTCCGGAAAGGACATTGGATTTTAAGTCCAAGGCGTCTGCCAATTCCGCCATGCCCCCGCACCCCTCCAGTATAGCGAAGGGGATCAAAAAAGTCAACTGAAAATCCTCAGAGGATCATCATTCCTCTTCTTCCGCTTCCCAGTCCAGATAGCCCGCGCTGACGTAGCCGACGATGCCGTCGTCCGTCTGGACGACCGCCCAGTCGTGGCGGTTGACCGTGACCACGTAGAAGACATACACTTCCTCCCCGGCGTGGAGGATGCGGATGGGCTTGGCTTCCAGGTTCATGACGTCGCGCATATTGGCTCCGCCTTTGCCGACCCGGACGATCATTCCCTGCTCTTCCTCCGTCCCGTCCTGCTGGCCGGCGTATTCGGGCACGTAGGCCATCGCCGCCTCGGGGTCGTCAAACACCATCTCGCTGAAGAAGCTGATCTTGTTCTGATGGACGTAGCCTTTTTTGTCTGACAGGCGGACGGCATACCAGTCTCCCCGCCTGCCGGTCACGGTGACCAGCTCATAAGGGTGGATGACCAGGACGATGCGGCCGTTTATATCCGCCTGGTCGCGCAGGTTCGCCCCGTCCTTGCCGGCGATCGCGGTGTAGGGGTAAGAGGCGGCCATGGCCGGAAAAGCGCTCAGCATTCCAAACAGGTAGGCCGCTGTCAGCACAAGGGACAAAAGCCTCTTTTTCATTTCATGTCCTTCCTTTCTAAAGAGAGGTATGACGGGACAGATAATCCTTCTGATCGGTCAGGATCAGCGGCAGATCGATGATGCTCCCGCGCCGTTCGCCCAGGGCGATCCATTCCCCGCCGCCGGAGATCCGGAATTGCTCGCTCTCCTCCGCGGGAATCCGGGAGGCGTCCGGCCGGACCCCATTGAGGACCTGACGCAGCAGCTTCCCCGACACCTGAACCTCGCGCAGAGAGCGGACGGGGGTTTCCATCGGGCACAGGAGGGAAGAAAGGGTCCCTTCCTGGGCGGCCGCCTGAATTTCCTCCGGGGTGTGGCTGTGCTCCAGGGAAAAGCAGCCGGCCCTCGTGCGGATCAGCAGACGCATATGGGCCGGATGGCCGAGATACACGCCGAGATCGTGGCAGAGGGTGCGGATATAGGTTCCCGCCCCGCAGGAAACGCGGAGCCGGGCCCCGTCCGGCGGGCACAGGTCCAATAGTTCGATGGAGAAAATCTCCGTCTCCCGCGGTTCTGTTTCCACCAGCACACCCTGGCGGGCCAGGGCGTACAGGGGCTTTCCGTCCCGCTTGACAGCGGAATAGGCGGGGGGTCGCTGGAGAATGGTGCCGGTAAAGGCGGACAGAGCGTCGCGAAGGGCCCTTTCCTCCGGCATTCCCCTGCCGGGGGTCATCATACTGCCCTGGGCGTCCTGGGTGTCGGTGGCGCAGGAAAAGGAGATTTCGGCGATATATTCCTTCGTCTTGTCCTCAAAATAGGGCAGCACCCGCGTGGCCTTGCCGACCATCACGGGCAGTACGCCGCAGGCCTCCGGGTCGAGGGTGCCGGCATGGCCGGTCTTTTCCCCGGTCAGACGTTTGACAAAGCCGACCGCGGCGGCGGAGGACATGCCCGGCGGCTTCAGGAGATTGAGAAAACCGTTCATTTCAGTCTGTTCAACTCTTTTTCCATTTCAGCCAGCATGAGTGGCAAAGCCTGGTTAGCCGGCATTTTCATCGTGCAGCCGGCCGCCATTACATGACCCCCGCCGCCCAGGGCGACGGCGATGTTCTGGGCGCTGACCGGCTGGATGGAGCGGATGCTGAACTTCGTCTGGTCCGGCAGGTGGGCGTCCATGAACACCGTCAGGCGGACGCCGGGGATGTACAGGCCGTAGTTGACGATACCGTCGCAGTGCTCGGTCAGGGCGTGATAATCGGCGAAATCCTGTTCGTCGATCCGGGTCAGCGTCGCCGTCCCGTCCAGGAGGAACTGCATCTTCGAAAGCGCCCGGGACAGCAGGCCCAGGTACTCCCTCTCCCGCGTCAGGTGTATTTCCCGCGCCGGAGCGACGATGTCCATGCCCGTCTCCATCAGGCGGCCCATGATCTCAAAGGTCTCCGCGTCGACGCCGGAAAAGCAGAAATTCCCCGTGTCCGTGCTGATGGCGGCGTACAGGCAGACCGCGATGTCCCGGTTCAGGGGGACGTTCAGCCCCTCGGCCAGCCGGGCCACGAGAATGCCCGCGGCCGGGGCCTGCGGGTCCACCTCGTTGTGGTCGGCGTACAGGGGGTTGGTGCCGTGGTGGTCCACCTGCAGGCGGACCGGGATCTTCCCGTACACCTCCAGGCACGCGCCGGACCGCCCCTCGTCGGAGCAGTCCAGGCTCAGGGCGGTGTCAAAGTCCTTTGGCTTGAGGCCCGCGGGCTTTACGATCCGCTCCCACCCGGGCAGGCAGCGGAACCTGCGCGGCACGTCGTCGGCGCAGGCCATAACGACACGCTTGCCCATGGCCTCCAGCATATGCCCGGCGGCCAGGAGGGAGCCGATGGCGTCCCCGTCCGGCATGATATGCGTACATAAGAAGAGGCTGTTCGCGCTTTTCAGCGCGGACAGCAGCTCCTGATTCATGAATTTCTTCATTCCTTTTCCTTTTCCCCGTCCCCGGGGTTAAGATGACTCAGTATTTCGGAAATATGGGCACCGTAGGCGATGTTCCGGTCCAGCTCGAAGAGGAGCTCGGGCGTATAGCGCAGGTCCACCTGCCGCCCCAGTTCCCGGCGCAGGTAGCCCGCGGCGCTCTTTAAGGCCTTGAGCAGGTCCTTGGCCTTGTCCTCCTCGAGGACGCTGACGTAGATCTTCGCGTAGCGAAGGTCCCTGGTCACGTCCGCCCGGGTGATGGAATAGGTCCCGGTGACGCGGGGGTCGTTCATGCCGCGGATCGCGTTGTCGACCGCCGTCCGGACCTCTTCAGAAATTCTGTCAATGCGAAAGCTTGCCACTTGTTCTCCTTCTAATCCAGACACTCCTCAATCACCCAGCATACTGCGCAGGGGGTGATCAGGGGGAATCTTCCCCCTGATTCAAATCCGCAGCGGCGGCATGTACGGCGTGGGGTTATTCGCGCCCGGAAATTGAGCCAGTGGCTCAATTTCAGCGAATAACGGGCCGGGAGGCCCTGGGCATGATTTTTTGATTTTTTGCGAAGCAGGCTTGACCTGCGAGAGCAAAAATACATTTCTTGCGGATTTGCCGCCCGGGAGCCCTGGAAAGGGCGAGAGGCAAATCCGTCAGGGGGTGTTCGCGAGGGGGACGCGGTCCCCCTCGCGAGCGCTTAAGCTTCAATTTTTTCCATATTGAAGCACTCGATGACGTCATTTTCCTTGATGTCGCTGTATTTTTCGAGGCTGACGCCGCACTCGAAGCCCGTGGCCACGTCGTGCACGTCGTCCTTGAAGCGGCGCAGGGAGGAAAGCTTGCCTTCGAAGACCACCACGTTGTCGCGCAGCAGACGGACGCTGGCGTTGCGGGTCAGCTTACCGTCGGTGACATACGCGCCGGCGATGGTGCCGGCCCCGGTGATGTGGAAGACATTGCGGACCTGAGCGTGGCCCAGGACGACTTCCTTGAACTCGGGGGCGAGCATGCCCTTCATGGCCTTCTCGATGTCCTCGATCGCCTGGTAGATGATGCGGTACAGGCGGATGTCGATGCCTTCCTTGTCCGCTGCGGCGCGGGCCGCGGAGTCCGGACGGATGTTGAAGCCGATGATGATGGCGTTGAAGGCAGAGGCCAGGTTGACGTCGTCCTGGGAAATGGCGCCGACGGCGCTGTGCAGGACATGGACCTTGACCTCGTCGTTGGACAGCTTCTCCAGGGACTGCTTGACCGCTTCCACGGAGCCCTGAACGTCCGCCTTGATGATGACGTTGAGGTTCTGCACCTTGCCCTCGGAAATCCCGGCGAACAGGTTCTCCAGGGAGACCTTCTGAGAGGCCTGGCGGGAAGCCTTGAGCTTGTCGCGGCGCTCCTGGGCGACCTGGCGGGAGAGGCGGTCGTCTTCGACGGCGATCATTTCTTCGCCGGCGACCGGCACATCCTCAAAGCCGGCGATTTCGACCGGCATGGAGGGACCGGCGGACTTGACGCGGTCGCCCCGGTCGTTCATCAGGGCGCGGACGCGGCCTGCCGCCATACCGGCGACGATGTTGTCGCCCACGTGCAGGGTGCCGTTCTTGAGCAGGACGGTGGCCAGCGGGCCGCGGGCCTTGTCCAGCTTGGCTTCGATGATGACGCCGACGGCCATGCGATCCGGATTGGCGCGCAGGTTGAGCATGTCCGCTTGCAAAAGGACCATTTCCAGCAGGTCGTCGACCCCGTCGCCCGTCATGGCGCTGACCGGGACCATGATGGTTTCTCCGCCCCAGTCTTCCGGCACCAGGCCGTACTTGGTCAGGTCCTGCATGACGCGGTCGGGGGTGGCGCCGGGCTTGTCCATCTTGTTGATGGCCACGATCACCGGCACGTTGGCCGCCTTGGCGTGGTTGATGGCTTCCACGGTCTGGGGCATGACGCCGTCGTCCGCCGCCACCACCAGGATGGCGATGTCCGTCGCCTGGGCGCCGCGCAGACGCATGGCGGTAAAGGCCTCGTGACCGGGGGTATCCAGGAAGGTGATCGGCCGGCCGTTCAGCTTGACGGTATACGCGCCGATGTGCTGGGTGATGCCGCCGGCCTCGCCCGCGGCCACCTTCGATTTGCGGATGTAGTCCAGCAGGGTCGTCTTGCCGTGGTCGACGTGGCCCATGATGGTGACCACCGGGGGACGGGGCTTCAGATCCTCTTCCTTGTCCTCCACGTTGGTGTCGCTCAGGACGTCTTCCGCGGTCTTTTCCTGCTTCATTTCCAGGGTCACGCCGAACTCGGTGCAGACCAGGGAAGCGGTGTCAAAGTCCAGCTCGCTGTTGATGTTGGACATGATGCCCAGCATCAGGAGCTTCTTTAAGATTTCGCCGGCGGGCTTGCCGATGCGCTCGGTCAGGTCCTTGACGGTGATGGTGTCCGCCGTCATGTAGGCCTTTTCGATCTTGATCGGGGCCATCGTCTGCTGTACGGAGGGCTTGCGGGCGCGGGACCGCTTGCCGCCGCGCACCATATCGTCATCCAGCCCGTTGAAGCTTTCCCGCTGCAGCTGCTTGCGGTTCTTCGCCACGTGCTCGGGGTCATGCTGCCGCTGGTACTGCTTCTTGTTGGGATCGTAATTGCTGACGCGTTCCTTTTCTATCGTCGGCGTCAGGTCCGGCGCGGCGGCCCTGCTGCGGCCGCCCTGGGGACGGCTGCCGCCCTGGGGGCGATTGCCGAAGCCGCCCTGGCCCTGGCCCTGCGGACGGCTGCCGTAGCCGCCCTGGCCCTGACCCTGCGGACGATTGCCAAAGCCGCCCTGGCCCTGGCCCTGCGGACGGTTGCCATAGCCGCCCTGGCCCTGACCCTGGGGACGATTGCCGTAGCCGCCCTGGCCCTGGCCCTGCGGGCGGTTGCCGCGGGCAAACACGCCGGTGGGCTGCTGCTTGTTGGCGAACACGCCGGTGGGCTGCTGTTTGTTTGCAAATACGCCCGTCGGCTGCTGCTTGTTGGCAAAAACACCAGTAGGCTGCTGTTTGTTGGCGAACACGCCCGTAGCCTGCTGCTTCTGTGCCGGACGGGGGACCGGCTGAGCGGCGGCTGGCTTCTTGGCGGGCGCTTCTTCCGCAGGCTTTTTCTCCGGAGCGGGTGCCGGCTTTTCCTGGGGCACTTCGGCCGGCGCCTCCGCGGGCTGTTTTTCCTTGACAGGCTCCGCTTCGGGCGCGGCGGCGGGCGCCGGGTTCGGCTCCGGCTTTTCGGCCGGGGCGGCAGGCTCCTGCACCGCGGGGGTTTCCGCGGGCTGTTCCACCGAGGGCGCAGGCTCTTCCTGCGCGGCGGAGCTGGCCAGCTCCATGGCGGCCTGCTGCTCTTCGTCCATCATCACCCATGCCTTGGTGTGCTGGCTCATCAGCAGCTGCTGCTCCTCCAGCTTCTTTTTCTTCTGTTCCTCTTCCTCGATCAGGCGGAACTGGTTCCTCTTCCTGCGAAGCCCCTGAATCACGCTGTCAAGGCTCTTGCGGACCCGGCTGGAATCCTCCAGCATCTCGTCGGCCTTTTTGCCGAGTTCCTTGGTGGCTTCCGCCAGTTTCACTTTAGTCGCCATTCGACGTCTGCACCCCCGCACATTGCGTTAATGTTAATCCGTTGTATGATCTGATCGGCTTGATACCGGTATCAGCGCTTGCTTGATCTGTTCGGCCAGCGTGCCGAAAAGCACGGCGGCGGCCATCTTTCCGTCCTGTCCGGCGGCCCGGTCCAGCAGGCCCTCCGGAAGCTCCACCAGCGGCACGCGGTGAAAAGCAGAGGCGTCGCTCAGCTTTTTCCTTAAGTTATCCGACGCGCCGCCGTCCATCAGGATCAGGGCGGCTTTGCCGCCGCGGACGGCCTTTAAAGCCTGGTCCGTCCCCAGGGCGAGCTGCCGGGCCCGCATGCACAGGCCGATCCACCCGGCCAGTTTAAGTTGATCCATCCGCCTCTTCCTTCTTGAGGGCCGCCACGGCCTGACGGAGGCCTTCCTGGGTTTCCGCGCCCAGAGGGGCGGAAAACGCGCGCTCCAGCTGCTTTTGCTTGAGCGCCTTCGCCAGACATTCCTCCCGCGGGCACAGATAAGCCCCCCGCCCCGGCTTGCGCCAGGTCAGATCCACGGAAACCTCCCCTTCGGGGGAATGGACCACGCGGATCAGTTCCTTCTTGGGCTTCATTTCCCGGCAGCCGACGCACATGCGCATCGGCACCTTTCTGGTCTTCATCCGTCCCCAAGCTCCTTACAGAATCTCGTCCTCGTCCGGAACGATCGGGTTGTCGTAGCCCTCGTCGTCGTCCATGATGACCGAGCCCTGGTTTTCGGGGCTGCCAGCGCCGCTCTGCTGCTGCAGCTGGATCAGCTCGGACACCTGGGTCTGGGACTTGATGTCGATCTTCCAGGTGGTGAGCTTGGCGGCCAG
>DGRV01000092.1:24632-34195 GCA_002391225.1 Christensenella sp. UBA4379 | reverse complement strand
CTGCCCTTCCTTGCCGATGGCCAGGGACAGCTGGCTGTCCGGCACGACCACGCGGCAGATCTTCTCCTGGTCAGAGACGAACACGCTGGTCACGTGGGCGGGGTTCAGGGCGTTGGCCACGAATTCCGCCGGCTCGGCAGACCATTTGATGATGTCGATCTTCTCGTTCTTGAGCTCCTGCACGACGCGGTCCACGCGGCTGCCGCGCGGGCCGACGCAGGCGCCGACCGGGTCCACGTTCGGGTCCACGGAGTGAACGGCGATCTTGGTGCGGCTGCCGGCTTCCCGGGCGATGGACTTGATCTGCACGATGCCCGCGGCGATCTCCGGCACTTCCATTTCAAACAGGCGCTTGACCAGGCCCGTATGGCAGCGGGACACCCGGATCTGGGCGGCCGCGCCGGTATGGCTGGGCGGCGGCACCTGCAGGACGTACACCTTGAGGTGGTCGCCCTCGTGGTATTCCTCGCCCGGCATAAAGTCGCCGGCCTCCATGACGCCTTGGGTGCGGCCCAGCTCCAGCAGGACGGAGCGGGCGTCGGCCTTCAGAACGATACCGGTCAGGATCTCGTTTTCCTTGTCGCTCATCTCGTCGTAGATGCGGCCGTGCTCCGCCTCGCGCAGGCGCTGCATGATGACCTGCTTGGCGGACATGGCCGCCACGCGGCCAAAGTCGGACGGGGTCACGTCGATTTCCACGATGTCGTCCGCCTGGCAGTTCGGGGCGATTTTCCGGGCCTCCTCCAGGGAGATCTGGTTGGTCTCGTCCTCAACCTCCTCACAGACGAGCTTCCGGGCGAACACCTGCACGCCCTTCTGCCGGGTGAGGCTGACGGCTAGGTTGGCCGGGGCGCTGCCCTTCTTGATGCTCTTTCTGTAAGCCGCCTTGCAGGCTTCCTCGATGGCGCTGATGATCAGGTCCTCGGCGATGTCCTTTTCCCGCGCCAGCATGACGACGGCGTCTAAAATATCCGATTTGGCGGGCGCCTGAGGCGCTGTCTTTCTGTTTCCTGCCATGATTGTCCGTCCTTCCTTGTACTTAAGGTTGTCTTATTCATTCGCCTGGTCTGAAAGGCCGGCGTCCAGTATTTCCACGGCGTCCCCGTTTTCATCGTCCAGGGCGCTCAGATCGGGCACCATCTTGACCAGGGAGACCTGGGCCCGGGGAAAGGCAAATTCCTGCCCGTTTTCAGAAACGGACACCGTTTCCCCGTCCATTTTGAGCAGCGTTCCCTCAAAATCCTTCCGGCCGTCCTGGGCCTTGAACAGATGCACCGAAACCGTCGTGCCCAGGGCCCGCTCTATGTCCTTTTCGGTCTTGACCGGCCGGTCGATGCCCGGGGAGCAGACCTCCAGGAAATCGTATTCGTAGCGTTCCACCTTGGGCTGAACCGCCCGGTGATAGGCCTCGCACTGGTCCAGGGACAGGCCGCCCTCGGCGTCGATATAGATCCGCAGATACAGGCCCGCCGGTTCCCTGTCCAGAGAGACGTCGTAAAAGGACAGGCCCATGTCCGCCGCCAGTTTTTCGCAAACCGGCTGAATGGTGCTGATCAATGATTGCTTGCGCGCCATACGCTCCTCTTTTCCCAAAAACAAAAGAGCGGACTTATCCCGCCGCGATTGGAATGAAACGGTCACAAAGCGCGTCCATCCCACACACAGCAGCTTCCACTCTTCGTTAAAACCCTCTTTCTCAACCGTTCTTCAAACGCTGGAACAAAAAAATTATAACATAACCTTTTTGCGATTACAAGCGTTTTCTTCGGGTTTTTTCAGCCTTTTTGCCAGAAATCGGGCGGATTTCAGAACAAAGACAGCTGGCTGGTTTCGCTCAGGGAATTCAGACACCCCTGCCCGCGCAAAAGCTCGATGACAGCGCTGGAGACGCGGGCGCGGTTCTTTAAGTCCTCCACGGAGACAAAGGGGATGGAACGGGCCTCCACCAGGCCCTGGGCGGCGGATACGCCCAGGCCGCCCAGGGAGCTGAAGGGGACGCGCAGGTCCTTCTCGCCCTCGGGGAGGAAGCGGACGGCGTCGCTCTTGTACAGGTCCGCCGGGAGGAAGTGATATCCCCGGGCCATCATTTCCCGCACCATTTCCATGGCGGTGATCTCCGTCTGTTCCTTGGCGGAGAGCTTCTTTTCCTGGTCCAAGCGCTTGAATTCCTTGATGCGGGCGTTCAGCTGATCCATGGGCAGGAGCATGGTGCAGGCGTCGAAGCCGTCGCCGCGGATGGTGAAGTAGGCGCTGTAATAGGCCTGCGGATAATAGACCTTATACCAGGCCACGCGGAGCGCCATCGTCACATAGGCCACGGCGTGGCCCTTGGGGAACATGTACTTGATCTTCTTGCAGCTGTCGATGAACCACGGGGGCACCTGATGGGTCACCATGGCCTCTTCCATTTCGGGCTTGAGGCCGCGGCCTTTGCGGACGTTTTCCATGGTGGTAAAGGCCATCTTGCTTTCCACCCCGTAGCCGATCAGGGCGTTCATGATGTCGTCTCGGGTGCAGATGCAGTCCTTCAGACGGGCCGTCCCGTTCAGGATCAGGTCGTGGGCGTTGCCCAGCCAGACGTCCGTGCCGTGGGACAGGCCGGAGATGCGGATCAGCTCCTCCATGGTGGTGGGGTGGGTCTCGTCCAGCATCCCGCGCACGAAGGGGGTGCCGAATTCCGGGACGCCCAGGGTGCCGGTGGTGCAGTCGATCTCTTCCGTCGTTACCCCCAGGGCCTCCGGGGAGGAAAACAGGCTCATGACCTTCTTGTCGTCCAGCGGGATGGTGCGGAAGTCGACCCCCGTCAGCTCGCCCAGCATGTGCATCATCGTCGGGTCGTCGTGGCCCAGACAGTCCAGCTTGACCAGCACGTCGTGCATGGAGTTAAAGTCGAAGTGGGTGGTAGTGATGCCGCATTCCAGGTCGTCCGCCGGGTGCTGGACCGCGGTGAACTGGCAGATGTCGTAGCCCTTGGGCAGCACGACGATGCCGCCGGGGTGCTGGCCGGTGGTCCGCTTGACGCCCACGCAGCCGGCCGCCAGGCGGTCCTTTTCCGCGTCGGAGACGGTCTTGTTCCGCTCCTCCAGGTATTTGAGCACGTAGCCGTAGGCCGTCTTTTCCGCCAGGGTGCCGATGGTGCCGGCCCGGTAGACCGAGCCGGTGCCGAACAGCTCCTCGATGTAGGCGTGAGCCCGGGGCTGGTATTCGCCGGAAAAGTTCAGGTCGATATCGGGCACCTTGTCGCCCTTGAAGCCCAGGAAGACCTCGAAGGGGATGTCGAACCCTTCCTTGCACAGCGGCTCCCCGCAGACCGGGCAGTTCTTGTCCGGCAGGTCGACGCCGACGGTGTAGCCCTTGGGGATGTCGAAATAGCCCTTGCGGCACTTGGCGCAGCGGTAGTGGGGCGGCAGGGCGTTGACCTCGGTGATGCCGCTCATGCAGGCCACGAAGGAGGAGCCGACGCTGCCGCGGCTGCCCACCAGATAGCCGTCGCGGAGGGACTTTTGCACCAGCTTGTTGGCGATGGAATAAAGGGTCGCGTACCCGTAGCCGATGATCGAATTCAGCTCTTTTTTCAGCCGGTTTTCAATCAGTTCCGGCAGCTCGTCCCCGTACATTTCGTGGGCGGTCTTCCAGCTCATGGTCTCGATGTCGTGGGCCGCCTCCTCCCACAGGGGGGAGAAGGTCTCCTTCCCCTCCGGATGGGGGATGTGCCAGAAGAGCTTGTCCACCTTGTCAGCGATGCGGCCGGGGTTGGTCACGACCACCTCCCGGGCCTTTTCCTTGCCCAGGTAGGAGAACTCCGTCAGCATCTCGTCCGTGGTCTTTAAGTACAGGGGCGGCTGCTGGTCACAGTCGCTGAAGCCCTGGGCGTTCTGGATAATGGCGCGGAAAATGGCGTCCTCCGGATCCAGAAAATGGACGTCGCCCGTGGCGCAGACCGGGATGCCCAGCTTTTCGCCCAGCCAGACCACCTTGCGGTTCCAGTCGCGCAGGGTTTCCTCGTCCTCCGCCAGGCCCTCGCGGACCGCGAAGGCGTTGTTTCCCACCGGCTGGATCTCCAGGTAGTCGTAGAAGCGGGCGATTTTTTTGAGGCGGTCGTCGCTTTCCCCCGCCACGATGGCCTGCATCAGCTCCCCTTCAATGCACGCGGAGCCGACGATCAGCCCCTCCCGGTACTTCTGCAGGATGGCCCTGGGTACCAGGGGGCGGCGCTTAAAGTAGTTGAGGTGAGATTCGGACACGATGTGGTTGATGTTTTCCACGCCCTTCTGGGTGGCCGCCAGCAGCACGATGTGGGTGGAGGAGCCCAGGGTGTAAGCGTGGGAAATGTCGTTGAGGTCCGCAAGGGTTTTGCAGCCCCTGTCCTTCGCCTCGTCCAGCATCCGGCTCAGACAGTGGGCCGTGGCCATGGCGTCGTTGACCGCCCGGTGTGCGTCCTTGAGGGACACACCCAGCTTCTTGCACACGGCGCCCAGCTTATGGGACTTCATCTCCGGATAGAGCTTGCGGGCCATGGCCAGGGTATCAAGCTTCGGCCCCTCCCAGCTCTGCCCCACCCGCTTGAGCTCGTTTTGCAGGATGGCACAGTCAAAATGCGCGTTGTGGGCGGCGATCGGGCAGTCGCCGATAAACTTCATGATGATGGGCAGGGCCTCCGCCGCGGTGGGCTGGCCGTTCAGCATCTGATCGGTGATGTGGGTCAGGTTCGTAATCTTTTCCGGCAGAGGGAAGCCCGGGCTCACCAGGATGTCGATGGAATCGACCACCTGGCCGTGGGACAGCTTGACCCCGCCGAACTCGATCATCCGGTCCCGCCGGGTATTCAGGCCCGTGGTTTCAAAGTCCAGCACGACGATGGGCTCGTCTACGTCCGTATCGTCCGGGTCCTCCACGATGTCCTCGTCGTCCGTCAGGTAGGCTTCCACGCCGGGGATCAGCTTGATGCCGTACTTTTTCGCCGCGCCGAAGGCCTCGGGGTAGGACTGGACCACGCCGTGGTCCGTCACCGCGATGGCCTTGTGGCCCCAGCGGGCCGCCCGCTCCATCAGGGCGGACACGGAGGAGATGGCGTCCATCGTGCTCATGTTGGTGTGCATGTGGAGCTCCACCCGCTTTTCCTCGGCGTTGTCCTCGCGCACGGGAAGCTCCGCGTGGGAAATATCATCCGCGCTGACGGTGGTTTCCTTATGGAAATTGTCATACTTCGCCAGCCCGCGCACCATGATGCCGGCGCCGGGCTTGATCTGGGCGGCGATGTTCTTCGCCTCTTCCTTTTCCTCCGGGGCGATCGGAACCTCGTCCTCCCGGGGCGCGCCGCGGCGGCCGCCGCCCCGGTAGCGCAGGAAGGCGACGCAGCGGATAGAGCTGGTCAGGTCCGTCACCGCGAAGTTCAGAATCAGCATGCTGCCGTCCTTGGACTCCCGCGTTTCGACGTTCAGCACCTTGCCGCGGATGGTGACGCGGCCGCTCTCCGGGGTGATGTCCACGATGGGCGTGGGCTCGGAGGCGATCTCCCGGCCGCGGATCTGCATGGAGGGCTTCTTTTCCTTTTTGGGCGCTTCGGGGATGGGCTGCATCAGCTCCTCCTCCGCGGCGCGCTGGGAAATCTCCCGGGCCATCAGGGCTTCCGTATCGCCCCGGACGCTGACCCGCACCTCCGTATCCACCCGGAAAATATCGTGGATGGCCTGGGACAGGTCCTGCTTGACCTCGCTTTTGCTTAAAAAACCGGCGGAAAAGGCGTCCGGCGTTTCCAGCTCCACACGGCCGTTTTCCGTCCCCAGGCGGAGCCATTTGCGCCAGGCGTTGGCGGTAGGGTAGCGGCGGCAGAGAAAGTCCAGCACCGGCTCCTGATAGGGGGCCGGGTCACGCAAAAAAGCCTCGCCCAGCGCCGGGGAGGCTACGCGCACAGACACCCGCATCTCCGGGAAGCACCCGAAGAGCACCGCCTTGATCTGCCTGAATTCCTCCTGGCCGATCAGCTCGGCGGCCAGGAAGCTGAATACCGCGTGGTTTTCCGCCCGGTTAAAATAGATGCGGTCCAGCGAAAGCTTTTCTTTGAGCCGGGGCACCTTCCGGACGATCTGCTCCAATACTTCGGTCTTGGTCATTTCTTTACCCGTTCCAGTTCCTCACGGACTGCTTTGATCATTTCCTCTTCCAGGTCGCCCTCGAGCTTGCGCACAAAGACGCCCTTGCGGTACAGGGCGCCGACGCCGTCTCCCCCGCACAGGGCGACGTCCTTGTCCCGGGCTTCGCCGGGGCCGTTGACCACGCAGCCCATCACGGCGACGGAGAGGCTGGCACTCTCGTTCCCAAATTCCGCTTCGAGCCGCCGGGCGATCCTTTCCACGTCGATACGGGTGCGCCCGCAGGTCGGGCAGGAGGTAAAGCGGATGCCGCCCCGAAGATTCAGCGCCTTCAAAATGTCCAGCGCGGCGATGACCTCGTTCACCGGGTCCCCGGTCAGAGAGACGCGGACGGTGTCCCCGATGCCGGAAAGCAGCAGCGCCCCGATCCCGATGGCGGATTTGACGGTGCCCCGCCCAGGCAGGCCGGCCTCTGTCATGCCGATGTGCTGGGGGTAATCGCACTGCCCGTCCAAGAGGGTGCAGGCTTCATAGCTGGTGCGCACGTCGCTGCATTTGAGCGAGATCACCAGATCGTCAAACCCGAACTTTTCCAGGAGCCTGGCATGGGAAAGGGCGCTTTCGCACAGGCCCTCCGGGGTGACCCCGCCGTATTTGGCCAGAATGTCCTTTTCCAGGGAACCGGCGTTCACCCCGATGCGGACGGGGACATGGTGGCGCTTCAGACAGTCCGCCACCAGCTTCACCTTGTCCTCCCCGCCGATGTTGCCGGGGTTGATGCGGAGCTTGTGGATGCCGTTTTCCAGCGCCCCGATGGCCAGGCGGTGATCAAAATGGATGTCCGCGCACAGGGGCACGGGGCTCTGGTCCACCAGCGTCCGCACTGCCTTCACGCAGTCTTCGTTATACACCGACACCCGCACCAGCTGGGCTCCGGCCTGCGCCAGCCGCCTGATCTGGGACAGGGTTGCCTCCGCGTCCTCCGTCCTGGTGTTGGTCATGGACTGAACAGAAACCGGCGCCCCGCCGCCAATCTGCAAATTCCCGGCTAATACTGCTTTTTTCATAGGATGATCTGTCCTCCGCGTATAGCCTGCCCGCGCCGGCAGCATGATACCGCCTACGCTGTATGTGCCTCGGCTTGGGCTGAGCCGAGCTGGACCTGAGTAAAAGGTAATTGGTCTCTCGTCTGTACGGCTGTACGGCGATAGATTGAACGAACCCCTGTCCTTCTCCGAAATGACGGTATTAAAGTCCCCGAATAATGCTCAGAATATCCTGACGTTGATCAATCACCGCATAAACGACGACTTCTTTTCTCGTCTCATCTATCTTGTAAAAAACCAGGTCTTTTTTCAGTATGAGCACTTTGTATCCCTGGCGTTTCAGGATCATATATCTTGGATCAGTTCCCAGATACGGGTTATCTCCAAGGCCCAAAATAGCTTGCTCCAGCTCGTCCAGCTTTTCTTTCGCAATTTCTGAGCCAAACCGTTCTGCAATATATAACACTATTTTCCTGATCAGAGAATCTGCCTTATCGGTTCTTAAAACCGTATATCTCTCATCATTCACGGGTTTTCACCCGCCAGCAGCTGTCTGAGTTCCTGAAAAGTATCCTGAGCGGGGGCAACTCTGCCCATTTTCACGTCTTCCTCAGATTCCGCAAGAATTTCGAGCAGCTCAATTCTCGTTTTCATTCTTTGATACTCTTCAAACGCCAAAGAAACAGTATCCCCACGGCCGTTTACCGTAATGATCACTGCTTCTTTATTATCTCTGCATTGTCTGGATATCTCATTGTAATGATTCCTGAGGTCAGCAGATGGCCGTATGGTTTCCCGTAAGGACAGCATGGCTTTCACCTCTTAAGCAAGAATATAGACATATTATATCATAAAACGTCTATAAGTCAACATGTGTCCAGGTCAATTCGGTACGCATTGCGTTCCGATTTGGAAAGGCTGTATAAAACGCACGCACGTTCCGCAGATTCCGTATATCAAAGCCCTTGCCAAATTCTTCTGTCAGCCTTTCCGATACGTCCTGCAGGACGCCTTTGCCTTATTCCGCGCGTAAGCTGCCGTTCTGCTCGTACTCAATGATGATCCGCCCGATCTGCCGATCATCTGCCCATAACAATGTTTGAAATATCGTGATACGTCAGCACCACGAACAGCATCATCAGCGCGGCGAAGCCGACCATGGTGATGGCGCTTTCCACCTTGCGGGGGAGGGGCTTTCTCCGGACGGCCTCGATCAGAAGGAGGATGACCTGGCTGCCGTCCAGGCCGGGGATGGGCAGGAGGTTGACCAGGCCTAAGTTCACCGAGATCATCACCAGGAGGGAAAGATAGCCCTCCAGCTGATAATCCCTGGTGGTTTCTGCGACAATTTTGATAACGCCGACCGTGCCGGACATCTGATCCAAATTGGCCCCGGTGCTGATCGTATTATACAGGGCCTCAATGATGGCCTTGCCTTCCCGCACGCACAGGTCGAAGGCGTAGCCGGCCGCCTGGGGCAGGGTCAGGTGGACGACCGATTCGGCCAGGATCACAGGCTCGATGGTGACGCCCATCATCATGCGGTCTGTTTCAGCGGAGTAGACGGGGGTAATAGGCAGCGTCAGCTCCTCTTCGCCGCGTTTGATCCGCAGGGACATGGCCTCGTCACCTGCCTGATAGGCGCTGGTCAGCTCGATCATCCTGTAGGTGGAGCCGTCCGCACTCAGGCCGCTGGCGTCCGTCCCGTTGACGGACAGCACCAGGTCCCCGGGAAGCAGGCCCGCCTGTTCCGCAGCAGATCCCGGAGCCACTTCCACGATCCTCATTGGGCCGTATTCGTCGATCCGAGGGATGCCGGTGGCCCAGTAAAACCCAAAGGCCACCACGAAGGCCAGGATGAAGTTCATGCCCGGCCCCATCAGCACCGTGACGAGCCTCCGCCACACCGGGAAGCGGCGCATGGCGCTGGGATCCTCGTCTTCCTTGTCGTCCGGGCTGTTTTCCCCGTAGAGCCTCCGCCACACAGGAAAGGGATCCATGGTCCTGGGATCCTCGTCCTCCTTGTCGTCCGGGCTGTTTTCCCCGTAAAAGGCGCAGTAGCCGCCGGCCGGGATCGCGCGGATGGAAAACTTCGTCTCGTATTTTTTGCTCTGCCAGGTCTTGATCAGGGGCCCAAAGCCGATAGCAAACTCCCTCACCGGGATTTTCGTGAGCCTAGCGGCCATGAAATGGCCCCACTCATGCACCGTAATCAGAATGCCCAGCATGAGCAAGGCCAGGAGAACGTATACTAAAATCATAAATACCTCGATGTTTGTTAAAGGTAGGAGGTAGGAAGTAGGAGGTAGGAGGTATATACCTGAGCGAACGAAGCGAGCGCCACTTTCTACCTTAGCGAGCGTAAGCGAGCGCTACTTCCTACCTTAGCGAGCGGCAGCAAGCGCTACCTCCTACCTTAGCGAAC
>DGRV01000092.1:0-24541 GCA_002391225.1 Christensenella sp. UBA4379 | reverse complement strand
CGAAGTGAGCGCTACCTCCTACCTTTTCATTGTCCTGTCATATACTCAATATGCAGCATTTCCATGGCCGTCTTTCGTGCAAGCCGGTTGGCTTCGCGGATGTCGGAAAGGTCACGGGCTGGGAGGACGCCCAGGCGGTTGATCGTTTCCTCCACGCATTCGTAGATGCCGCCAAAGGGGATCATTTCATGCAGGAAGGCGTAGACCGCCACCTCGTTGGCGGCATTCAGCACGCAGCAGGAAGCCCCGCCGGCGTTCAGCGCCTGGTAGGCCAGGCGGAGGGCCGGGAACTTATCCGCGTCTGCGTTTTCAAAGGTCAGCTGGGAAAGTGCGGCGAAGTCCGGGAAGGGAACGCCGCTGTCCATCCGCTCCGGGTAGGTCATCGCGTAGAGGATGGGCACCCGCATGTCCGGCACGCCCAGCTGGGCCAGGACAGCCCCGTCCTCAAAGCCCACCATGGAATGAACGATGCTCTGGGGATGGACGACCACCTGGATCTGCTCCGGGGCCACGTCAAAGAGCCATTTCGCCTCGATGATTTCCAGGGCCTTGTTGAACATGGACGCAGAGTCCACGGTGATTTTCTGGCCCATGTTCCAGGTCGGGTGGTTCAGGGCCTCGGCCTTGGAGGCGTTCATGATTCGCTCCTTCGGCCAGTTGCGGAAGGGGCCGCCGGAGGCCGTCAGGAAGATGCGGGCAGGCTTTTGCCCTTTCCGCCCCTCCAGGCACTGGAAGATGGCGCTGTGCTCGCTGTCCACCGGCAGCAGGGTCGGGACCCCGTTTTCCACCGGACACTCCTTCATCACCAGCTCGCCGCCGGCCACCAGGGTTTCCTTGTTGGCCAGGAGGATCCGCTTGCCTGCCCGGCGGGCGGCCATCGTTACCTCCAGCCCGGCGACGCCGACGATGGACACCATCACGTCGTCCGCCCCGCACTCGGCCGCCATGCGCGTCAGCTCCTCCGGACGGTAAAACTGGCAAAAGCGCAGGTCCTCCGGCACGTCCCCCAGGGGGGTGCCGCTCAGGCAGGCGCACAGCGGGCGGAAGGCCCGGATCTGCTCAAAAAACAGCCAGCGGTTCGTATGGGCGGACAGGGCGACGACCCGGAATTCCTCTGGGTGACGCCGCACCTCGTCCAGCGTCTGGGTGCCGATGGAACCGGTGGAACCGAAAACCGCGATCTTTTTCATTGGAAGATCACACCCCGATGTAGAAAATATAGTAGACATACACGACGACGGTGGAGAAAAACACGCTGTCCAGCCGGTCCATCATGCCGCCGTGGCCGGGGAAAACGTTGCTGAAATCCTTGATCTCGCAGTGCCGTTTGACCAGGGAGGCAAACAGGTCCCCCACCTGGCCGGCCAGGCCGGCGATGAGGCTGAGGATCGCGATGTGCCAGAAAATCGGCGGGACGGTGAAGATGCTGAACACCAGCGTGGTGATCACGCCGAACAGCACGCTGCCCAGCAGGCCGAACAGAGCGCCTTCCACCGTCTTTTTAGGGCTGACCTCCGGGCAGAGGGCCCGTTTGCCGAAGCGGCGGCCGCCAAAGAGGGCCAAAGTATCCCCCATCAGCGGGATGCCGAAGGAGATGAGGATAAAGTACACCCGCATCAAGGGTTCCGGGTGCTGCTGAAAGGTCAGCATGCACAGGCCGGGGACCAGCACGGAAAACAGCGGCAGGCAGGAAAACAGCAGGTCCGAAAGCCTCGGCACCTTGCGGAAAATGACGTTGGCGCAGGTCAGCATGCAGGCCGCCCCGATCAGGAGCATGGTGATGTACATCCGGTCGCTGAGCACGTAAATGGGGATGCTCACGGCCATGCAGGTCCACACCGGCCATTCCACGGGACGGTTTCCGGCGTTCTTGAGCGCCCGGAAAAACTCGAACACACACATGCAAAGCGCTCCCATGAACAGGGCGTTAAACACCCAGCCACCCATGATCAGCGCAAATACCAGCAAGGCCAGCAGACCGACACCCGTCACAATCCTTTTTGTCACTTTCTGCCTCCAAATCTCCTGTCACGTGAGGCAAACACCTCAAGCGCTCTGTGATAGTCCTCCAAAGTAAAGTCCGGCCAGAGGGTTTCCGGGAACTCGAACTCGGCGTAGGCGCACTGGTACAGCAAAAAGCCGCTCAGCCGCATTTCCCCGCTGGTGCGGATCAGCAGGTCCACATCCGGCAGGCCGCCGGTATACAGGCAGTCGGACAGGGCCTGTTCGTCGATGTCCTCCGGGGCCATTTCCCCGGCGCGGACCTTTTCGGCCAGGATCCTGGCCGCCCGGACCAATTCCTGCCGCCCGCCGTAGTTGATGGCGATGCACAGGTTCAGCCCGGTGTTGTCCTTCGTCCTTTCCTCGGCCCGGTACAGGGCTTCCCGCTGGGGGGACGGAAGGCCCTCCTTCTCCCCCAGGATGCGAATACGGACGTTGTTTTCATCCAGCTCGTCGATCTCGCTGCTGAAATACTCCAGCAGCAGCTGCATCAGCGCGGCGACCTCTGTCTCGCTTCTGCGCCAGTTTTCCGTAGAAAACGCGAACAGGGAGAGCGCTTCTATCCCCAGATCGCTGCTCTCCCTGATGATCGACCGTAGCGCTTCCACACCGGCGCGATGTCCCATGGCTACCTTCAGCATATGCTGTTTGGCCCACCGGCCGTTGCCGTCCATGATGATGGCCACATGGCGCGGCAGCTTTTGCTCATTCATCTTTCGGTTGCTCCTTCGAGGGGTCCGGCGTCCTGAACAGGGCGCAGACCAGCCTGCCGTCCGTTTCGCGGACGACATAGGGAACGAGGGGCTGCGTATCTTCCGGGCGGCCCAAACCGGACGGACGCGGAGGGGCGGTGAAGGTTACCGCCGGCTCCGGCTGTCCGTTCTGCCTGAGGCGTTCCCGGGCTTCGGCCAGGGGAAGCCCGACCAGGGTGGAGTGGGTCATCAGACTTCCATGATCTCCTTTTCCTTGTCGGCGGCGATCTTGTCCACTTCCTTGATGAAGTTGTCCGTCATCTTCTGGAGATCCTTTTCGGCCTTTGTCTGGTCGTCCTCGGTGATCTCGCTGTTCTTCTTGAGCTTGCGGACGGTTTCCACGGCGTCCCTGCGGGTATTGCGGATGGCCACCTTGGCCTCCTCCGCGCTCTTGCGGACGACCTTGGTCAGCTCCTTGCGGCGCTCTTCGTTGAGCTCCGGCACGACCAGGCGGATGATCTTACCGTCGTTGGACGGGTTCAGGCCCAGGTCGCTCTTGAGGATCGCCTTTTCCACCAGGGGAATGGCCTTGGCGTCCCACAGGGAGATGGTCAGAAGCCTGGGTTCGGGGGCCATGACGTTGCCCATCTGCTTTAAGGGCGTCTGGGTCCCGTAATAATCCACCATGATTTTGTCCAGGATCTGGGGATTGGCGCGGCCCGCCCGCAGGGTCAGCATATCCTTCTGATAGTAGTCGCGGGTCTTGGTCATCTTGTCTTTGGTCTGATTCATCAATTCATCAATCGTCATATCCATACCTCCAGCGCAAGATCAGATTTATTACTCTTATTGTATCTTTTTTTCCTTCGCTTGGCAAGCATAAAATGTGTCAAAACAGATGCCGCTCCCCGCCGGTCCCCGGGCGGAGATTCCGTCCTGCCCGGTGGTTTCACGCCTTCAGGCTCAAAGATTTTTTAAAAAGGGACTGCCGCAGTTTTCTGCAGCAGCCCCTTCAGGGAACTTAAGATGTGGAATTATTTGACGAACTCCGCCGCGCTCTGACCGGCGATGCGGCCGAAGACGATGATGTCCGCCACGGCGTTGCCGCCCAGACGGTTCGCGCCGTGCACGCCGCCGGTGACTTCGCCGGCCGCGAACAGGCCGGTGATGGCCGTGCCGTCCGCGCGCAGCACCTGGGTGCTTTCATTGATGCGGACGCCGCCCATCGTGTGATGGACGCCCGCGGTCACCTTGATGGCATAAAAGGGAGCGGTATCCAGAGGATTGGCGAAGGAGACACGGCCGAAGTCCGGGTCCGCCTTGGCGGCGACCTTCTGGTTCCAGTCGTTCATGGTGGCGGCAAAGGCGTCCGCGGGGATGCCGATTTCCTCGGCCAGCGCTTCATAGCTGTCCGCCGTGTGGCAGAAGTCCGTGCCGCGCTTGATGTAGCCCTGGATGACAGCGGAAGCGTCCGCCATCTTCTGATCGACGATCAGCCAGCTGAAGGAGCCGGGCTGGGCGATTTCCGCCGCGGAAACCACGTCGCGGGTGCCGACTTCGTCGATGAAGCGCTTGCCCTCGGCGTTGACCAGGATCGCGCCGTCGCCGCGCAAACCCTCGGTGATCAGGGCCGCGGTATCCGCCTGCACAGTGGGATGGATCTGGATCTGGTCCATATCGACGGTGTCCGCCCCGGCCTTCACGGCCATGGTGATGCCCTGGCCCTGCGCGCCGGCGGCGTTGGTGGTCATGAAGCCGTCCAGGGAGGGCTGATAGGAGGCGACCATCGGCAGGTTCGCGCCGAAGCCGCCGGTAGCCAGGATGACGGCCTTGGCGTGCACCACGACCTGGTTGCCGCTCTTGCCCACGGCATGGACGCCGACGGCGGCTCCACCTTCATCCAGCAGGATTTCATCGGCGGTGGTGTTGGTCAGGATCGTGATGTTTTCTTTGGCCTTGCAGGCGGCCTCCAGGCGGGGCACGATGTAAGCGCCCACGGAAAGGACCTTTCCGTTCTCGTCCACCGGACGATGGATGCGCTTGACGGAAGCGCCGCCGAAGGAAGCCACGTTGTGCAGCTCGATGCCGACGGAGCCCAGCCACTCGATGGAGCTTTCGGACTGGGAAGCCAGGGTGTGGACCAGGGCGGGATTGTTCAGGCCCTTGCCGCCGATGATGGTGTCCAATTCAAACAGCTCCACGCTGTCAAAATACCCTTCGGGCGCGGCCTGGTAGGCTGCGTACTGCTCGGAAACCGTCTTGGCCAGGGCAGCCACCGCCTGATTGTCCGCGTAGCCTTCCGCAGCCTTGAGCTGCTTTTCGACGCCCGCGTTCTCGGCAAAGGTGTTCTTGTCCTGATAGACAGTCTTGGCGGCGTTCATGCCGCCGGTGGACTTGACGGTGTTGCCGCCCACGGCGTCCTGGCTTTCCAGCACCAGGACCTGGAGTCCCTGATCCGCGGCGGTCAGGGCGGCGGTCATGCCGGCACCGCCGGCGCCGACGATGACGACGTCCACGTCGTACTCAGCGTCTTCCAGGGCTTCCTCTTCGGGCTTTTCCATGTAGTCGTCAGGATTGACCCCGGCGTTTTTCAGGGCCTCACGGACCGCCGTCAGGATGGCATTGGAGGTGATGGTGGCGCCGGAAACGGCGTCCACGTTGATGGTGTTGTTCTGGGCCATCAGGGCGGGCAGCTGTTCGATGGCGACGCTGCCGATGCCGGGCGTTTCCTGCGCGCCTTCGGCGGTGACGGAGGTGATGACGCCGTCCGTCAGTTCAACGGTGACGGTGACCTCGCCGTTCAGGCCCATCGCGGAGGCGGTGCCGGTGACGGTTTCCGCCATCGCGGGAACCACGGACAGCGCCAGCAGCAGGCACAGCGCCAGAGAGAGAAGACGTTTGCTCATGATTCATTCTCCTTTTCCACATTTCAGGTGAACTAAAAAATCTCCTGTACCGTCGATTATATCATGCTCAAAGGCAAAAGTACAGCGCTGAAATTTACTTTCGGCATTGGGGATTAGGGATTAGGCATTAGGGATTAGGGAGGAGGTGGACGGAATTCGTAATTCATAATGCGTAATGCGTAATTAAGATATGGCGCAAGTACCAGGAACGGAGGCATTACGCATTAGGGCTGGGAGGGCCCGGAAAACAGCACAGTGTGCTGTTTTCACCGACCAGCGGGCCGGCAGGCCCTGGATGAGGGCATGGGCATTACGCATTGCTCCAGAGCGTCTTTTTCCTTTCGCACATCTCCTTGGTCCGCGCGATGTATTCTTCGATGTTTCCGACGTTCGGGGCGCGGGTGATTTTGCCGCCGGCAGGCCAGATCCTCTTGCTGATGCCGCCGGCCCCGAGGGCCAGGACGTGGCCGGTTTCCTCCATCATCCGGACGTTGTAGAGGCACTCGCACCCGGGCCTTGCGTAGGCCACGTTTTCAAGGGCCCCGGCCATGTATTTCTGGCGGTAGAGGTAATAGGCGTTCATGCCCATATGGTGGGTGGCCTCCAGGCCCATGCGCTGCATGGCCGCCACCATGGCCCCCTCCGGCAGGGGAGCGCCGAAGAGATGCAGGACGCTGGAATGCTTGATGGACAGGGTGTGGACGGTCAGGCTGTCCGGCCCAAGGTCCGTGACGCGGGCCAGGGTTTCCCGGAACATCGCCTCGTCCTCCCCCGGCAGGCCGGCGATCAGGTCCATGTTGATGTCGGAAAAGCCCGCCGCCCGGGCCAGGGCGTAGGCTTCCTCCGTCTGGGTCGCGGTGTGGGCCCGGCCAATGCGCCGGAGGGTTTCGTCGTGCATGGTTTGGGGGTTGACGGAAATCCGGGTCGCCCCGGCTTCCCGGATCACGGACAGCTTTCCTTCCGTGATGGTGTCCGGCCGGCCGGCCTCCACGGTGAACTCATGCCCTTTGGCCAGCGGAGCCAGGGCGAAAAGCACCTCCCGCAGGGATGCTTCGTCCAAAGAAGTCGGCGTCCCGCCGCCCACATAGACCGAGGATACGAAAAAGCCGATGTCCCCGAGCAGGTCTTTGACAAAGGCGATTTCAGAGAGAAGGGCCTTTACATAAGGGGCCACCAGGGACCCGTCCCCCAACTCCCCGCTTAAAAAGCTGCAGTAGGCGCAGCGGGTCGTGCAGAAGGGGATGCCGACGTAGATTTCCATTTCGCGCCCGGTGGGCTGCGGCAGGGTCTGCTGGCGGCCGATGATTTCGGAAAGGAGGGCCGCCTTTTCCGGGCTGACGTCAAAGGTTTCCCGGACGCTCTGAACGGCCTGAGCCAGAGAAAGCCCCTCCGCCATCTTCGCGTATACCAGGCGGGTCGGCCGAATGCCGGTCAGCGACCCCCAGGGCGGCGTCATGCCCGTGGCCGCTTTCAGCAGGCGGTAGGCGGCCAGCTTGATGGCCCGCTTGTGCAGGCGCTTTTCGACCAGGGGATCATCGGAAGGCCGGTAGACTTCCTCCGCCCTGCCCGAACACGCCCCGGAGGCCCGGACCAGCACCCGCACATTGCCCTCTGCTTTTTCCTCCGTATGGGAAAGGATCAGCGTACTTTCCCCGCACTCCCGCGCCGGAGCGGACAGCGGCTCTGTCTTCCAGGGGACGGCCCCAAAGAAGATGCGCACCACGTCCGCCACGTCGTTGGCAAACTGAGGCCAGTCCGTCCGGATCAGCAGTTCCATAAAAGCCTTCTTTCCCGGAACAACGAGGTTGCCCCGCCGTGGCCGGGGTAGACCGGCACGTCCTTTTCCAGGGACAAAAGTTTCCGAAGGGATTGGCGAAGCTCCGAAAAGCTGCCGCCGGGCAGGTCGGTGCGGCCGTAGCCGGCCTGAAACAGGGTGTCCCCGGAAAAGAGAATCTCCCCGTCCACCAGGTAGCAGACGCTCCCCTTGGTATGGCCGGGGGTAGAAAGGACCTGCACGCTGAAGCCGCAGAGGGACAGCACCTCCCCGTCCGAAACGGGCAGGGCATCCGTGGGCCGCGGCCGGGTATCGCCGGTCAAAAAGGCGGCGCTCAGCTCCGGGCTTTCCAGCATGGGCAGGTCCGCCTGGTGCAGGTAGACCGGCACGCCCAAAAAGGCGGAAAGCCCGCCCGTGTGGTCAAAATGGCCGTGGGTCAAAAGCACCGCCCCGGCAGAAAGGCCCCTTTCGCGCAGGGAAGCAGCGATTTTCTCCCCCTCGTCCCCGGGGTCAATGACCAGGGCGTCGGTCCGCCCTTCCCGCCACAGAATATAGCAGTTGGTCTCCACCGGCCCCACGGTCAGTCCGTACAGGTTCAAAGCGTTTTTCTCCATCTTCCCAAACCCGGAGGAGCCATAAAACTCCTCCCTCCTCATTCCTCACTCCTCACTGATCAAAACAGCTTCCTGGAGTCCAGCAGAATCGTGACCGGCCCGTCGTTGACCAGGGACACCTCCATGTGGGTGCGGAACACCCCGGTTTCCACCGGCACGCCGGCCTCCCGCAGGGCGGCCGCCGTCTTTAGGTAGAGCTCGTCCGCCCTTTCCGGCGCTTCCGCCCGGGTAAAGCCGGGGCGGTTCTGCCCCCTGGCGTCCCCCAGGAGGGTAAACTGGCTGACCAGCAGCACCGACCCGTCCACCTGGGACAGGCTCAGGTTCATTTTATCGTTTTCATCCTCGAAGACGCGGAGCTTGCGGATCTTGTCGGCCATGTAGACCGCGTCCTTCTCCGTATCTCCCGCCTCGACGCCGAGCAGGACGCAGAACCCCTTCCCGATGGCCCCGCTCTCCGTTCCTTCCGAAAGCACCCGGGCCTGACTGACCCGCTGCACAACCGCGCGCATCCCAACCATGCCTCCCTATATCAAAGACTATTCATTACGCATTATGAATTACGCATTAAGCATTGCGCATTATTTCGCGCTTCTGTACGCCTCGATCACGTCCGAGCGGTTCTGCAGCTTCTTGATGGCCTCGTCCACCTGGGCGCGGCTGCGGACCTTCAGGGTCATGATGATCGAGCAGGTCTTGTTCTTGTTGACCTTGACCGCCACGGCGGTGATCGGCAGCTTCATGTCGTCCACGAAGGCGGTGATCTCGCCCAGGAGGCTGGGATGGTCATAGCAGATGATGTTGATGCTGGCGCTGAAATCGCCCGCCCCCTCGTCCGCCCAGGAGACCTGGATCGTCCGCTCCGGCTCGATGTGCAGGGCGTTAATACAGTCCGCCTTGTGCACCGTTACGCCCCGGCCCCGGGTGATGTAGCCCACGATGTCGTCCCCGGGCACGGGGTTGCAGCAGTGGGCGAAGCGGACCAGCATGTCCGGCTCTCCCTGCACGTAGATGCCCTGGGTCGGCTTGCCGGCCTGCCGGGGCGGCGGCAGGGCCTCCGGGGAAGCCACCAGGGGGATCGGCTTCTTGGGCTCCTCCTGGCGCGTCTTTTCGTCGATCAGGCGGCTCATCACGTAGACCGCCGCCACCCCGCCGTAGCCGATGGCCCCGTACAGGTCGTCCAGATCGTTGAACATGTACTTGTTCAGGATCGGCTCGTAATACTCCGGCTTGGTATAGTCCGTCAGCTTGACGCCGCGGCGCTTGGCCTCGTGCTCCAGCATGTCGTGGCCGCGGGTCACGTTTTCCCCGTGGAGCTCGCGCTTGAAGAACTGGCGAATCTTGGCCTTGGCCTGCTGGGTTTTGACGATCTTGAGCCAGTCCATGCTGGGGCCCTTGGAGTTGGAAGAGGTCATGACCTCGACCCGGTCGCCGGTCTGCAGCTCCGTATCCAGGGGGACCATTTTGCCGTTGACCCGAGCGCCCACGCACTGGTTGCCCACGTGGCTATGAATGCGGTAGGCGAAGTCCAGCGGGGTCGCCCCGCGCTGCATGGTGATGATGTCCCCCTTTGGGGTAAAGAGGAAGACCTCCTCGGAAAACAGGTCGGTCTTGAGGCTGTCGATGAACTCGTGGCTGTCCCTGGTCTCCGACTGCCAGTCCAGGATCTGGCGCAGCCAGTAGAGCTTTTTGTCCAGCTGGGCGTCCTTGCTGCCCTCTTTATAGCGCCAGTGGGCGGCGATGCCGTACTCGGCGATGCGGTGCATTTCCTGGGTGCGAATCTGCACCTCAAAGGGGAAGGGCATTTCCCGCCCGCCCATCACCGTGGTATGCAGGGACTGGTACATGTTCGCCTTGGGCACGGAGATATAGTCCTTGAAGCGGCCGGGCACCTGGTTCCAAAGGGTATGGACGATGCCCAGCACCAGGTAGCACTCGGGCACCGTGTCCACGATCACGCGGATGGCGATCAGGTCATAGATCTGGTCAAAGGGCTTGTTGCGGATCACCATTTTGTTGTAGATGGAATACAGGTGCTTGGGCCGCCCGTCGATGGTGAAATGCAGTTTGGCCTCCCTCAGCTTTTCGGCCAGGGTTTCCTTGATCTGGCGGATGCTCTGCTCCCTCTCCGCCCGCTTCATGCCCACCTTGCGGGCGACTTCCTCGTAGCCCTCGGGGTCGATGTAGCGCAGGGAAAGGTCCTCCAGCTCCTGCTTGATGGCGTAGACGCCCAGGCGGTGGGCCAGGGGAGCGTAAATATCCAGCGTTTCCCGGGCGATGGCGATCTGCCGCTCAGGCGACTGGAATTTGAGGGTCAGCATGTTGTGCAGGCGGTCGGCCAGCTTGATCAGCACCACGCGGATATCCTTGCTCATGGCCAGGATCATCTTGCGCAGGGATTCCGCCTGCTGCTCCTCCCGGTCGGTGAAGTTGAGGCGGCCCAATTTGGTCACGCCGTCCACCAGCTGGGCGATTTCCGGGCTGAACTCCTTTTCGAGGGTCTCCAGCGTCACGTCCGGGCAGTCCTCCACCGTGTCGTGCAGGAAGCCCGCGGCGATGGTTGGCGGGTCGATCATGATCTCGGTCAGGATGCTGGCGACGTAGACCGGATGAATGATATAGGGCTCCCCGCTCTTTCTCTTCTGGTCGGCGTGGGCCTTGGCCGCGAAGTCATACGCATGTTTGCATAAAAGAGCGCCTTCGTGGTCGTAGGCCTTTTCCACCCGGGCCATGATTTCCTCGATGGATAGTTCCTGATAAGCGGTATAGGGCATCACTCAGCCTCCTTCCATCCGTTCAGCAGCCGGTACACCGGGTCCGCCCCGGGGTCCGCCTTGCGGAATGCGCCGACCGAGGCCGAAAACGGGGCCCAGGTCAGGTCGATCAGTCCGAGACGGTTCAATACGCTCAGGGAGAAAAACGCTTTTCCTTCGCCCGTTTCCCGCTCCAGCGCCAGCTGGGAAAGGGAACGAAGAGGCGGATGCGCCCGAAGCAGGGCGTAGGTTTTCCGCATGTCGTCCAGGGAGGGGACGTTTTCCCGCATCCAGCTTTGGAGGGCCTCGCTCAAAGGAGCCGTCAGCCACTCCCGGCCGGCCAGTTCTTCAAACAGGGAACGATCCTTCCCCGTCAGGTCCCCGTCGGCCAGGATCACCCGGCGGTAGGGAGCGCGGATGTCCCCCGCCGATACCCCGCAGACGATGGCGCTGTAAGCCCGCCGGTCCGACAGGGGACCGAAGGCCACGTCCAGCTGGGGGCAGCGGCGGTGCCAGCGCAAGGCCGTCTCGCGCGTACGGCAGAACACCAGGGTTCCCTGAACTTCCCCCGTCCAGCGGCCGGCCGTTTCCTCCGACCAGGAAGCGGGAGGGGAAACATAATTATTCTCCGCCGAGAGACAAAAATCCTGCCACAAGGCCGCGGCGATCTTTTCATCCCCCGTCTCCACGGACTCAGGGTCGCCCTGGATGGCGCTGACGCGGCACTCGTAGGACACCCGGTCGCGGAAACGGTTTTCCACCGGGGTCATGAGCACGTCCGCCCGGTGGGGCAGATGGCCGGCCAGGTCCCCCATGCGGAAGGCGATGGCGTCCCTGCTTTCGCTACCCTCGACCAAAGTGAGCTTCAGGTGGGCAAAATTGCTGCCCACGGCCCGGGCGGAAAGGATGCCCACCTCCCTGAGCAGAAACACCGGCTCCGGGTTGCCCATCCCGTAGGGCTCCAGCAGGGCCATGCGCCGGACGGTTTCGGCGCTCACGTCCGACAAACTCAGGCGGGCGTCATAGTATTTCGTGGGGATCAGGGCCCGGCCGTCCAGCTGCCCGCGGACCGCCTCGTTCAGGGCCTCCCTAAAGGCGGGGAAATCCGCGTAAGCCAGCGTCATGCCCGCCGCCTGCCTGTGCCCGCCGAAGCGCTGGAAAAACCGCCGGCACTGAAACAGCGCCTGGTAAATGTCCACATCCCCGGCGCTGCGGGCGCTGCCCACCGCCAGGTCCCCCTGGTGGGAAAGAATGATCGTGGGATAGCCCGTCTTTTCGGCCAGACGGCCCGCCGCCAGGCCCACCACGCCGCTTTCATACCCTTCGCCGCAGATGACGATCGCCCGGTCCCGGCTCAGATCGAATAAGGCCAGCTGTTCCTCGGCGTCGTCTTGCACCTGCTTTTCCAGGGCTTTTCTTTCCTCGTTGAGGCGCTGCAGCTGCAGGGCCAGCTGCAGGGCCCGGTCTTCGTCGCTCTCCTGGATCAGGGACAGGGCGGTCAGGGCGCTCTCCAGCCGGCCGCAGGCGTTCAGCCGCGGGGCCAGGCCGAAGGCGATGTGCTCGCTGCGCATCCTCTCCGGCACGCCGGACACCTGCTTGAGGGCCCGAAGCCCCGGCCGGACCGTCTGGTCCAGAGCCCGAAGGCCTTTCTGTACGATCAGCCGGTTTTCGTTGAGCAGGGGCACCAGGTCGGCGACCGTGGCCAGGGCCGCCAGGTCCAGGCAGCTTTCCGCCGCCCGGTCACCCAGGAGGGCCCGGCACAGCTGAAAGGCCACCCCCGCCCCGCACAGGGAGGGGAAGGGATAGGGCGGCATCAGCGGGTCGATGACGGCGTCCGCCTCCGGCAGCTGAGGCGGCAGGGTGTGGTGGTCGGTGACGATCACCTTCATGCCCAGGTCCCTGGCCAGCTTCACTTCCTCCGCCCCGGTGATCCCGCAGTCCACCGTCACCAGGAGCCCGGCCTTTTCGCTGATGGCCCTAACCGCCTCGGCGTTCAGGCCGTAGCCCTCCTCGTGCCTATCGGGGATGTAGACAGCCGCGTCCAGGCCAAAGGTGCACAGGGTCTGGTGCATGATGGCGCAGGCGCAGATGCCGTCCACGTCGTAATCCCCGTAGACCACCGCGCGGACGCCCGCTTCTTTCGCCCGGCGCAGCAGGGCCACCGCCCGGTCCATGTCGTGGAGGAGGAAGGGATCGTTGAACCCCTGCTTTTCCGGGTAGAGGAAGGCTTCCGCTTTTGCAGGCGTATCGATGCCCCGGGCGGTCAGCAGCTCGCTCAGCCAGCCGGGCAGGCCGGGCAAGGGACCCGCCGCAACGCCCGTATTCCGTTTCAGCAGTTTTTGCACGAAAACCCTCCTCCCCCGGATGAGTATGGAAAGAGAGGCCGTCCGTAGACGGCCTCTCTTGGTGAAAACGCTTATGCCTTGGCAGCCTTCTTCTGCGCGGCGCGGGCGGTGCGCAGCTCGGTCAGCGCGGCCCAGATGTAGCCGTTGATCAGGTTGGCGCTGTAGACGCCGGCCAGGATGCCGACGATGATGGGCAGCGCGAATTCCTTGATGCTGGCGACGCCCAGGATGTACAGGCACAGGATGGTGACCAGGGTGGTCAGGGTCGTGTTGATGGTACGGCCCAGGCTCTCCTTGACGGAGATGGTGACGACCTCATTCCTGGACAGGTTCGCGTACACGGCCTTGCGGTGGTTTTCGCGGATCCGGTCGAAGATGATGATGGTGTTGTTGATGGAGTAGCCGACGATGGTCAGCATGGCGGCGATGAAGGTGGAGTTCATCTGCACGAAGGAGCGGGCGAACACCATGAAGGCCAGCATGATCAGCACGTCGTGCACGATGCCGAACACGGCGGCGACGCCCATGTTGAAGTCAAAGCGCAGGGCAATGTAGATCAGCATCGCGGCGGCGGCGGCCAGCACGCTCCAGATGGCGTTGCGCAGCAGGGTGCCGGAGGCGACGCCGCCCACGTAGGACACGGTCGCTTCGTTGGTCTTCATCTCCGGATACTTGGCGGAGAGCTCTGCTTCCAGCTTGGCGCGCAGCTCATGGACGGCGGTTTCGCCCTCCAGGGCCTTGACGCGGATCTGCAGTTCGGACTGGTCGGCGCCGGCCTTGGCGATCTGGAATTCGGAAACGCCCGCGTTCTTGAGGGCGGTTTCCACGTCCGCGTTTTCAAAGGCGGAGCCCATCTTGTACACGATGGAGAGGCCGCCCTCAAAGTCGATACCGCGGTTGATGCCCAGGCCGAAGATGGACAGGATCAGGGCCAGCAGCATCAGAGCGACGGAGATACAGAGGCATTTCTTGGCGCGATCTTGAAGTTTCATCTTACTGCGCCTCCTTTTTCAGAGCCTTGGCGGAAAACAGCTGGGGCTTTCCGGGCACGACGTTGATCATGTTCATCAGCAGGATCCGGCTGATGATGATGGCGGTGAACATGGAGCAGACCACGCTCAGGGCCAGCATGTTGGCAAAGCCGCGGACGGAGCCGGTACCAAACAGCATCAGCACGACGGCGGCGATCAGGGTGGTCACGTTGGCGTCCAGGATAGCGGAGAAGGCGTTCTTGAAGCCCATCTTCGCGGCGGCCTTGGTGTTGCGGCCCAGGGCCAGCTCTTCACCGAAGCGCTCGAAGATGACGACGTTGGCGTCCACCGCCATACCGATACCCAGGATGACGCCGGCGATGCCGGGCAGGGTCAGCTGGAAGCCGGGCAGCATGGCCACGAACCAGAACAGGATGATGATGTAGAGCACCAGCGCCCAGGAGGCGATGACGCCGCTGAGGCGATAGCGGATGATCATGATCAGCATGACCAGCAGGATGCCGATGGCAGCCGCGGTCAGAGAGGTCTGCAGGGCGTCCACGCCCAGGGTGGCGGAGATGGTGTCCACCTTCTGCTGGGTCAGCGTCAGCGGCAGAGCGCCGCTCTGGATCTGGATGGCCAGGGACTGGGCCTGCTCCTGGGTGAAGCTGCCCTCGATGATGCCGCGGCCCTCGGTGATGGCGGAGTTGACGGTCGGGTTCATGATTTCCTCGCCGTCCAGGTAGATGGCGATGCGCTTACCGATGCTGGCGGAGGTCATATCGCCGAAGAGCTTGGTGCCTTCGCCGTCCAGCTCAAAGGCCACCACGTAGTTGTTGCTGATGCTGTTGTTCTGGGACTGGGTGGTCGCGTAGGCGTTGCGGACGTGCTCGCCGGTCATGAAGGTCTCGCCTTCGGGGGATTTGAACTCCAGCAGCGCGGGAGAGCCGATCAGGTCCAGGACGGCGTTGGGGTCCGTCACGGAGGGGATTTCCACGCGGATGCCGTCAGTGCCCAGCTGGGTGACGGTGGCTTCGGTGAAGCCCTTGTCGGTCAGACGGCGGCGGATAACATCCTGCGTGCTGTGGATGAGGTAGTTATACATATCGTCATCCATATCGGCCGGACGGGTCGCCTGGTATTCGACGTAAACGCCGCCCTGCAGGTCCAGACCCAGGCTGATGGACTCCGGCCAGTTCTGGGCGTTGGTGGGCACCCAGGGCAGGAGCTTGTACAGGCCGTCCGGCGGCAGGGTCATGCCGGTCACGGACAGGACGCCGAGGATCACGGTAATGCACAGCATCACGCACAGTACGATCGCGCCCTTGGTCCGGGACGCCATCGGCTTGCGCGTTTTTTGAGCCTTTGACATGTTGGTTGTCCTTCTTTCGTTATTTTCTAAAAACTTTGATCACAGTGGAAACGGTTCGCGGATGCAGTTTTTCATCCGGCTTCATCGGAATAATGGAAAGCGCGGAAGTTGGCGCGGCGGTAGGTCTGCCTGAGCAGGGGGACGCCGTTGGCGTCCGCGCTGGGACAGGCCGGGGCCGCCGGGCGCGTCTGAGGAAGGGCCGTTTCGCTGCGGACAGACGCCCGCTTTGCGGGCGGCATTTCGCCATTTGCCTCCGCCGGGCGCAATGGCTGCAGGCCGCAGACCGGCGCGGGCTTGGGCGGAGGGGGGATTTCCTCTTCCGCGGGGGCAGACACCATGGCGGCCAGCAGCAGCAGCATCAAAAGCACGCCGAAGCCAAGCCCGAGAAGGCTTTTTTTCATCCGCCCGTCTCCCCCTTTCCCCTGTGATGGCCGGAAGCGGGGCCACACGCCATCGCGCTTTCGGCCCGCCCCGAAGCGAAAATACTGCATTATTATAGCGTTTCCGCCCCAAATCGTCAACCTGAATTTCTCGCTTGTCATTCCCAGAAAGCTGTGGTAAAACTATGTTCAGCAAACTGCATCCGTTCAACGCATGGCTTCGCAAGCTCCATGCTCTTTGAGAAGGTGAAAACAATGAGCGTTTCTCACGGATCCGTCAAGGCGCACCCCCGGAAGATCACCGTCGTGGGCGCCCTGCACTACCTAAGGCTCGTCTACCGTTCGGTGCTGCTGGTCCTGCTGACCATCAGCTATATCCGCGCGCGGCTGAACGGGGCCGAAGCAGTCACCGTTCAAATGGAAAACCGCCCCGTGATCCTGATCGTCACCTGGGCGGTGTTTGTGACGGAGATGGTGATGCGCTTTTTCCCCTCCCGCTATGAAAGCCCGGGCAGCCAGAAGCAGTTTGCCCGCAACTACATCAAAACCGGCAAAACGGAGATTCTGATCCCGGACAACAACGCCACCGTGCTGGTGGCCCTCATCTGGATCGTGTTCAACGGGATCTTCGGGGCCCTGCACATGTCCGGCGTCCTGGACGACGGGATCATGATCCTGCTGTGCAGCGTCTATTCCGTGTGCGACATGGTGTGCATCCTCTTCTTCTGCCCGTTTCAGACCTGGTTTATGAAAAACAAGTGCTGCAGCGCCTGCCGGATCTACAACTGGGACTATGCGATGATGTTTACCCCCCTGTTCTTCGTCCGGCGGGGCTACTGCTGGAGCCTGCTGCTCCTGTCAGTCGCCCTGCTGCTCAGGTGGGAGATCACCTTCTACCGCCACCCCGAGCGCTTTTCCGAGCACACGAATGACTACCTGCGCTGCACCTACTGTACCGAAAAGCTCTGCGCCCACAAAAAACAGCTCAAAACCCTGTGGCAGCAAGTGGAAGAGTATACAGCGGACAGAATCAGGAAACTTAGAAAAGAGTGAAGAGCCATCAGTCAGAGTGGAGAGTGGAGAGTTTTCGTTCGCTCCGCTCACAGAGTGGAGATGAGATATGGTCTTTTGAAGGATCGGAAGACCTATCTGTCTTCGCTTTTTTGTTTAGAAAACAGGCTGCCCAGCCAAAAACAAAGAGTGGAGATAAGCTCCGGCCTCCGAACCCTCAGAGACCAACTCTTATCTCCACTCTCCACTCTGTTCGCGGAGCGAACGTAAACTCTCCACTCTGTCTCCCGTTCAGGCTGCTTCTTCCTTGACCTGCGCGGTATAGAGCTGATAGTAGAGCCCCCGCTTGGCCATCAGTTCCTCGTGGCTGCCTGCTTCGGCGATGCCCTTGTTGCTGATGTAGAGGATGCTGTCGCAGTTTTTGATGGTGCTCAGGCGATGGGCCACGATGATGCTGGTGCGGCCCTTGAGCATTTCCTGGATGCCCTCCTGGAGGAGCTTTTCGGTCTGCGTGTCGATGGAGGAGGTCGCCTCGTCCAGGATCAGGATGGCCGGGTCAGACAGCAGGGTGCGGGCAAAGGCCACCAGCTGTTTTTCGCCCTGGGAGAGGTTGTTGCCCCGCTCCTTGATCTCGGTCTTGTAGCCCTGGGGCATTTTCTTGATGAAGTCGTCCGCCCGGACCCGCCTGGCGGCCTCCCGGACCTCGCTGTCGGTCGCGTCCAGGCGGCCGTAGCGGATGTTGTCCATGAGGGTGCCGGAGAAGATGAAGCTGTCCTGCAGCATGATGCCCAGCTGGCTGCGCAGGGAGTGCAGCGTCACCTGGCTGACATCGTGGACCTGGCCGTCCCGGTCGTGCAGGAGGATCCTGCCGCCGTTCAGGTTGTAGAAGCGGCACAGCAGGTTGATCACCGTGCTCTTGCCGGCCCCGGTGGGCCCTACCAGGGCGATGCTCTCCCCGGCCCGGACGTGGAGGTCCATGTGCTCCAGGACGTTGATGCCATCCTCGTAGGCAAAGGTCACGTCCTCAAAGTCCACCTCGCCGCTGATGGGCGGCAGGGTCTCGGCGTTCGGGGCGTCGTCCACCACCACCGGCTCGTCCATGGTTTCAAAGATCCGCTCCAGGTAAGCGATGTTGTTGACGAAGGAATTGTAGATGTTCGCCAGGTTCGTGATGGGCTGCCAGAAGCGGCTGACGTACTGGCTCATGGCCAGGATCACGCCGAAGGAGACCATCTTGCCCCCGCCGATCCAGTATACCCCGGCGATGTACAGGAAGGTCAGCACCAGCTGGGTCATGGTTTCGCTGGACAGCCAGACCAGGTTGCTGATCTTGACCGCGCGCAGCCAGGCTTCCCGGCAGGCCGTGGCCAGCTTGCGCATGATGGAGATATTGACCTCCTGCCGGTCAAACAGCTGGCTGACCCGCACGCCGTCGATGGACTCGGCCAGATAGGCGTTGTAGTTGCTGTTTTTGTTGCTCTGGTTCTGCCAGGCCCGGCGCTGGCGGGGCTTGATCAGGATGATGACGGCGACAAAGAGCGGCAGGCCCGCCACGATGACCGTGGCCAGCGTGGCGTCAGTCGCGTACATGAAGACCACGATGAAGACCAGGTTGATGATCTCCAGGATCATGTTGATGATGCCGTTGGACAGGATGTCGGACACCGAGTTCACATAGTTGATGACCCGGACCAGGATCTTTCCGGCCGGCCGGCTGTCGTAATAGCTGAAAGGGAGCTTCTGCAGATGGGCGAACAGATCGCTCCGGATGTCGTGGATGATGCGCTGGCTCACGTGGGCCATGGTGCGGGAGCGGATCGTGGTAAAGACGATGCTCAGCGCGATGATGCCCACAAAGAGCATGGCCATCCGGCCGATCATAGCGGTATCGCCGTTGGGCACCGCCTCGTCCAGCACCCACTGGGTGATCTTGGGGATGAACAGGGAGGCCGCGCTGGCCAAGGCGCTCATCACCAGGGCGGCGATCATCTTGTATTTATGCCGGGCGATGTATTTGCCGGCCCGCTTTAGGTGCTTCCATTGAAAGGGCGACTCCAGCCGCTCGTCGACGTCGAATTTATTCCGGGCCATGTTACACCGCCTCCTCCATGGAAATGCCGTATTGCAGGCAGTAGGTCTGCCAGTAGTAGCCGCGCTTTTTGAGCAGCTCCTCGTGGGTGCCGCTTTCGCTGATCTTCCCGTCCTGGAGCACCAGAATCAGGTCGGCGTCCCGCATGGAGGAAATGCGCTGGGCGATGATGAACTTGGTGCAGTCAAAGGGCAGGCTGCGCAGCTGGTGCTGGATGTACTGCTCCGTTTCGCTGTCCACGGCCGAAGTGGTGTCGTCCATGATCAGGATGCTGGGCCGGACGGCCAGGGCCCGGGCCAGGGCGATGCGCTGCCGCTGCCCGCCGGACAGGCCCACGCCGCGCTCGCCGATGATCGTGTCGTACCCCTCCGGCAGGCGCTCGATGAACTCCGCGGCGTCCGCGCGGCGGGCGAAGTCCCGGACCTCCTCCACCGTCAGCTCCTGATTGCCGAAGGCGATATTGCCCTCCACCGTGTCGGAAAAGAGGAAGACGTCCTGGGTCGCCGTGCCGATGCCGCCCCGCAGCTGCTGGAGCTTCCACTGGCGCACGTCGCAGCCGTCCACCCGGACCGCCCCGTCCGTCACGTCGTAAAAGCGGGCCAGCAGGTGGATCAGCGTGGTCTTGCCGCTGCCGGTCGGGCCCATGACGGCCACGGTCTGCCCCGGCTGCACCGAAAAGCTCACGTCGGTGAGGATGGGCTGGCTGTCCATCTTAAAGGAGACGTGGTCGAACTCGATGCCGCCTTCCATCCGGCCGTGGTCCAGGGCGTCGGGCGCGTCGACGATCTCCGGCCGGCCCAGGTCCAGCTCCATGACCTTGGCGGCGGAGGTGGAAAACCGCTGCAGGTCGTTGATCAGGTTGCCCAGCTCCCGCATGGGGTTGGAGACCGCCCAGCTCAGGCCCGTGAACACCGCCAGCTGGCCCGGGGTCAGCTCCCCGCGGATGATGAACAGGCCGCCGACAAAGACGGTGACCAGCTGGATGGCGTTGACCAGCAGCTCGATCATGGGGAAGAAGGTCAGCCACAGCTTGTTGATGCGCAGGTGGCTGTCCATGAAGGCCTGGTTTTTTTCCTCAAAGCGTTCCTTCTCGTACTCTTCGCGGGCGAAAGCCTTGACCACCCGGTTGCCGGCGATGTTTTCCTGGGCGGCGGTGTTCATCTCGCTGAGCTTTTCCCGCATAAAGACAAAGCGCGGGCGCACGTGCTTGGAGAAAAATTTGGTGATCAAAAGCAGCACCGGCGTGATCACGATCAGCAAAAGCGTCAGCTTCCAGTTGACGATGGCCAGATAGACCGTCGCGAACAGGAAGGTGCATACGGCGTCGATGATGCGGTAGTCGATGTAGCTCAGGAAATGGCGGCACCAGTCCAGGTCGGCGCTCATGCGGGTCATGAGGTCGCCGGTGCGGTGACGGTCAAAAAAGCTCAGGTCGTTGTACTGGAGCTTGGTAAACAGTCTGCTGCGCAGGTTGAAGATCACGTTCTGGCTGTCCGTCTCCAGGAAGATGACCATCAGATACCGAAGCCCTTCCCGGCCCAGCTTGACGGCCAGCATCACCGCCAGGATGGACAAGAGCGGGTCCGGGTTCTGCGCCACGATTACCTCGTCGATCAGCCGGCTGGTCAGCGCCGGGTTGACCAGTAAAAGCAGGCAGGTCAGCACGCAGATGCTCAGAGCGCAGATATGCCTGAGCCGGTACTTTTTGTCCATGTTCATCATCAGCCAGCGAATCTGTTTGAGCATGCGCCATTTCTCCTCGTCCGGTCCATCGTCTCGCCGCGGGACATCGCCCGCGTTGCCGCGTTTGGCAGCAGTTTTGCATTATAGAACAATTTTTCTTGTTTTTCCGCTGATATTCCGTTATAATTCTGATGGAATACTGATTTTTCAATCGTTTGGAGGACAAAATGAAGCCTGATCCGAACGTACCGGTCCACGGGACCGACGGCGTGCACGCCGACACCAAAACCAGAGACGCCAATTTCGTGATGTCAGGCCACCACTGTCACACCTGTTTTGAGCTGTTTTACGTGGAAAGCGGCTGCTGCCGCTTCCTGATCGACGACTCCATACAGGACCTCCACGCCGGGGACGTTATTCTGGTGCCACTGATGGCCCTGCACTATACCCGCTACGTCTTCGGCACCTGCAGACGGACGGTGATTCTCTTCCGCCGGGAGGACGTGCTGGACGAAATCCGCCGCAGCATGCCCGGCGGGGACCGGATCTTTACGGAAACGACGGTGTTCCAGGTCCCGCCAGCCTACCGCGGCCAGGTGGCCCACTGCATCAAGCACATGATCGCGGAAGAACACCTGCAGGATAGCCGCTCCTTCCTGATGCGCAAGATCTACCTGCAGGAGCTGCTGCTGCTCTGCGCCCGGGTCTGCCGCTTTCCCCGGGAGCTGCCCACCGACATCCACACCACCGACCAGCAGATCCTCCAGGCGGCCAGCTTTATCAGCGAGCATTACATGCAGCGCATCACCGCCCAGGACATCGCCCGGGCCGTCAACTTCAGCCCCAACCACCTGAGCCGGAAGTTCCACCAGGCGACGGGCATCGGCCTGCACGAATACCTGGTGTTCATCCGCCTCCAGCACGCCGCCCAGGAGCTGATCACCACCGACGATTCCATCACCACCATCGCCCTTCGCTGCGGCTTTTCCGACGGCAACTACTTCAAAGACTCCTTCAAAAAAAAGTTCGGCGTCACCCCCAGGACGTACAGGCAGATGAAATAGCCGAAACCACCGGGATTCCCGGTGGTTTCGGCTATTTCAGGCATTAGGCAATAGGCAGTAGGCACTAGATTCGAGGTAGGAGGGAGGAGGTAGAAGGTAGGAGGTTTATATGGAGCGTGAAGAGTGAAGAGTGGAGAGTAGAGAGTAGAGAGTGAGCCAGCGCAACAGAAGAAATTACGCATTACGCATTACGAATTACGCATTCGCGCATAGACTTACTACCTCCTACCTCCTACTTCCTCCCTCCTACCTCACTTCAGCCCTTCCGGCAGTTCCGTTTTGCTTCCGTCGCGGGACATGGAGAAGCGGTCCATGGGGTATTGCTTGAGGTTGTCCAGGATTTTGCGGCCGTCGGCCTTGCCCAGCAGCTCGGTCCTGGCGCGCAGGACGAGGTTTTCGGCCTGGTGTTTGGAGGGGCCGCCCACGCATCCGCCGGGGCAGATCATGCCCTCGACAAAGTCCGCGTCCAGCTTACCGGCCTTGAGCAGCTGCATGGCCTTCTTGCACTCGTCCCCGCCGGCGCAGGTCATGAGCCTGATGCCTTCGGTATCCTCGCCCATTTCCCGCATGACCTCCAGCACGGCGTCGGCGACGCCACCGCTGCCGGCAAAGCGCTTGCCAAACAGGGACGCCTCCTGATAATCCTCCTCCACCGGCTCCAGGGCAATGCCCTTGGAGTCCAGCAGGGCGACGAACTCGCCGTAGGTCAGGGCATAGTCCGCCGAGTCCACGACGAAGGAGTTGAGCGTCTCTCCTTTCTTGGCGATGCACGGGCCGATAAAGACGGTGACGCAGTCCGGGTCCATGGATTTGAGGTAACGGGACACCGCCACCATCGGGGACACCGTGGCGGACTTATTGTTTTCATAGATGGTGGGGAAGTGGTGGCGCAGCATGGAAATGAAGGCCGGGCAGCAGGAGGTGGTCATGATCCGCCCCTCTTTGCGGGCCTCGATCCATTCTTCAGCCTCGAAGGCGGCGGTCATATCCCCGCCCAGGCCCACCTCCACCATATCAGCAAAGCCGACCTTTTTGAGGGCCGCGCGGATGGCCGCCATGCCGATCTGCGGGCCAAACTGGCCCTCCGTGGCCGGGGCGCACATGGCGATGACGCGCTTGCCCGCCTGGATGGCTTTGATCACGTCCACGCAGAAAATCTTGGAGTTGATCGCGCCGAAGGGGCAGTTATGAATGCAGTGCCCGCAGTGGATGCACTTGGATTCGTCGATCCGGCAGATGCCCGCCTCGTCGTAGGAAATGGCCCCCACCGGGCAGGCCTTCTTGCAGGGCCTGTCCTGATGGATGATGGCTCCGAAGGGGCAGGCCTTGGCGCACAGCCCGCAGGACTTGCATTTGTTGGGGTCGATGCGCATCCGCGTGTCGCCGGGGGTGATGGCCCCAAAGCGGCAGGAGTTGAGGCAGCTCTTCCCCAGACAGAACCGGCAGATGTCCGACACGAAATAATCCTGGATCGGGCAGTCGTCGCAGGCCGCCGGGATGACGGCGACCACGTTGCTGGTGGGGTTCGCGGCCTCCGGGCTCTGGCCCATGGCCATGCGGATGCGGCCCCGCACGATCTCCCGCTCCTTATAGACGCAGCAGCGATACTGGGGCTTCGGCCCGGGACTGACCTGGGCGACGATTTTTTCTGTATTATCCGGCGTCAGGGCGTCCTCCCACGCCAGGCGGCAGACCTCCCTGAGAATAGAGTGCTTCAGCTCCACAATGCCCTTGTCGTTGGTGATCATCTCATCGCCCTCCCGCGTTGGTTTGTTTCCATTGTACAACGGAAAAGGGAATTTAACAAGGGGAGGAAGGGATTAGGGATTAGGGATTAGGGATTAGGGATTAGGCAATAGGCATTAGGCGAAGGTAGGAGGTAGGAAGTAGGAGGGAGGAGGTGAATAGTCGAATGCGTAATTCGTAATGCTTAATGCGTAATAACGTCTTTTGCGCCAACTCACTTTTAACTCTTCACTCTCCACTCTTCACTCTTCACTTTAAACCTTAGCGAGCGACAGCGAGCGCTACCTCCTACCTACTACCTCCTACCTGTTTATCAGTTCCGGTAGTTCTTCCGGTCTGTCGATCAGGTATTGGGCGTGGTGTTCGATCAGTTCTTCACGGTCGCGGAAGCCCCAGGTGACGCCGACGGTGACCATGCCGGCCTGACCGCCGCAGAGCATATCCATCTTGGAATCGCCCACGTACAGGGTGCGCTCCGGGTCGATCCCCAGCTCCCGGGCGATGCGCAGGGCCCCGTCCGGCGCGGGCTTTAAGGGCACGCCCTCCTGACGGCCCCGGATGCAGGCAAAGGCGATGCCGGGGAAATAATGGCGCATCACGCGCTCCACGTCCCCCTGGTCCTTGTTGCTGAAAACGGACAGGGACACCCCGGCCGCCGCCATCTTGGAAAGGGCCTCCGGGATCCCCGGGTACACATAGGAATTCACGCAGCAGTTTTCCGCGTAGTCCTTCATATAGTACGAAAGCACCTGCGGCATCAGGTCAGTCCGCTCGCCGACGGATCGCTCAGCGATCTTGAAGACCCCGTTGCCTACCTTCATGCGGTATTCTTCCACCTCAAAGCCCGGCAGCCCGCACTTGGCCAGGCTCCGGTTCATGGCCCCGGCGATGTCCGGCAGGGAATTGATCAGCGTCCCGTCCAGGTCAAAAATCGCGCTCTGAAACATAAAACCCCCAAAATCAATTAGAGCCTGTTCACACTAATGCGTCAACAATCATGGCAAACAAGATGAAACCAGCAAAAACAGTATCGAGTTTGTCGTAACGAGTGAAAATCCGCCGAAAACGTTTAATTCTTCGGAAGAAACGTTCAACCTCATTTCGACGTTTGTAGAGTTCCTTGTCATATTCCCATGGATCAAT
>DGRV01000087.1 GCA_002391225.1 Christensenella sp. UBA4379 | reverse complement strand
TGATAATACAAAGTGTTTTTCACAGACAGAGATCTTCATGTTGTATTAGATGCCGGAAATTATTATCCCGAGTTTTCAAGTTTATCATTCTGTTTCTAGTTTCAATGAGCCTGATCACATAGAAATATTATCCTGAAAATTCCGAGGCAGAATGCAGATCACGCAAGGGCTTTCTTCTCCTCTTCGGGATAATATTTTTTTCGGGATAACAGCTATTATCCCGAATTCGGGATAAAGCGGGCAAGCAGGGCTAAAGTAAAACTTTTGCACAATGCTTGTTGATGGCTCCGCCCCCAAGCCCCTGAAAACCAGAGCAATGCTCTGTGGTTGCTGAGGAAATGAAGTGCCTGGTCCATATCTGTCGCATCATCCAAATAATGAAAGCTCCTGTGCCTTGAAACTGTTTTTTGTGCAGTCTCAGACACAGGAGCTGTTTTATCGGGTTGTTTCTTCTTCATGGGAAAGGTCTGTCTTCTATGGGAAGTACTCCCGCTCCAGTTTATCTTAATTTATTATTGATCCGGTTCAGGGCTTTAAACTCTGGTTTCAGCAGATCAAGAGAAGTATGATTTGACACTTGTTCTGCTTTCAGTCTTTCGTATTCTGATGATATTTCTTTCAGTGGTGGCATCTTTTTTACAGAGGAATCCAGAGCCAGTGTTTTTTTATTTGCTGATATAAGCGCTGCGTTTGATCTGTCATTCGGCTTTTTCCAGCAACTGTAAAAGTACATCATAGCTTTCAGGAGGAATTGGCAGGGCTGTATCAATAACTATATGATTCATTTGGTTGCCGTCTTTTCCTCCATAATCCATTTCCTGATTCTTTTCATATCAAAAAAACGACGGTATGTGATCTGCAAAAATCGCCACAGAATCATAATCTGTTCAGCACAATTGTTTCGTGCATGGTGATCATCACGACGCTCCTTTCCAGTCAACTGAAAATATTTCGTTCACACCCAGACGCTCTTCAAGCTCTTTTTCGTCATATTCACGCTGCTCATATCTGGCTGCCGAAACAGGTTTCCTGTCTTTTTGAGTAATCGTCGAATGACTGATATAACCCTGCTTCCGCTTTTCATCATGCTCTTTTGCTTCGCTAACCGTCTTTATGCTATTCTGAATATATTCCTGAAGAATTCTCCGCACATATACCCATTTCCTGACCCCGTTGCCAACGGCGGCATCGATGGCATAGCAGATCAGATCATCCGGAAGCTCTGTTCGGAAAGAATCCAGTTCTGTGTAATGGGTATCCGTCATCTCAATCTGCTCCTTGTTTAACCTGATAATCAGAGAATCGACGGCAGTGTCTTCGAGTTCGGTCTCCGCTTCGCACGTTTTCGCTTTGTCGTTATTGTTTATATATTCCTTATCCTTATCATATACATATACCTTAGGACTTTTGGAATTTTTGGTGTTTTTGCCCGATTCTGTTTTTTTTGAAATTTCTGTTTTATCCCTTTCGGTATTTTTTGTTTTTCCGGCGTTCGCTTCCGTATACCGATCAAGCCGTGCCTGCAGCCCGGGGAACACATACCGCTCATTTCCCTTAATCCGCTCTTGCCAATCTCTTCCGTTATCGTATGCGACTAAGGCATCGATCAGCCGCCCCTTTTCTTGGTCATTGAGTTCCTGTGTAACTTTCGGCCAGTCATCCCAGATCGGTGTATAGTGCTGTGCCATATTTACACCACCTTTGAATGGATAATCTGTATGATTGGGACATAATGCTATTTATTTGTATTTCTTGTTTGAAAATCAGTATCATACCATGTGGTTTCCAGGAGTCTGAGAAAGCTGCAAGTTCCTGCCCGGTGAGTAGCATGTCTTTTCCAGAAAATAACTCTTATTGATACGTCCCGCGATGGTAAGATATCCCATGGCTTTCATATCCCGGTTGAGATCGCGCACGATTTTATATGCATGGGATTTGGATATGCCCAACATATCTGCTGCCTCTGCTACAGTAATGAATATCTGTTCCTTCATTGCTTTTCTCCTTTTGTTGGTTATCTGTCATAGGCTGTTTATCTTTTATATGTGCTTTATCCTATGTTCTTTTTCTCTGACATCATTTTCTTGTGCCAGCATGTTCATTATATTAAACAATTACGTTTATGTCAACGGTGCTGTTGTAAAAATTAACTTATAAGTTTAATTTTAATCATCTTCGCAATAGAAAGCCAGGTTATTTTTCTGCAAATGCTCTCTTGTTTTTGGAATACCCTTCTTTTGCCACATATTCCAAAGAGGATCGATCATTGGATGAAGTGCCCCAAGGCTTGAAGAATAATTTGGCAGTTGCCTCCGAAAAAACAACTGATGAGGAATGCTGAATACAACATCATCCACATTCCGAAACTGATGGGAAAAAGAGCTAACTGCTTCCAGTTGAAACAGTTAGCCCTGCTTTTTATGTTATTGATTCTATGTTGTCATCTTAAAGCGTATGAATGGCTTTTTCCAGGATGATTTCTTCAACCCTGCTGCGGACGCTGTTCATCCGGCGGACCCATTCTATCTGCTCTGTTGCCTTCAGCCTTTCCGTAATGCCTTCCTGCTGGGCCATCTGGCTGATCAGCAGTTGGATGCCGGATTGCTTTTCAGCCCATAGTGCCGTACCGCATGGTTCAGGATCGCCACCAGCTGGTTATGTACCGTTTTCAGGTAGGTAGCCGAGTACGGCTTTTTGAATTCATCCCGATAGGCCAGCAGCTCATTCTGCCAGGCGATGACGTGCTTGGTTTCAATTTCGCTCATCATCATTTTCCCAAAGGTCGGGATCAGCCTGTTTTTGATGATGTTTTCCTTTGTCAGCCAGGTGCTTTCCTTCAAGCGTGGCCTCCGATCCTTTTCATAGAGTCCGCAGAAGGCATCGAAGGTCATATCGATGCCCGCTGCGTTCTGCTGCACGTAGCTCCGCTCCCAATCCTGCGCCTCTTTTTTGGTTTCAAAGCCGCGCTTGCATTTCTGGCGGCCTTCGCCCTTCCAGTCGTGATACCAGGCCAGCGCATACCATTTCCCGGTTTTTTCGTCCTTATAGACCGACATTTTGTTTCACCCCACTTTCGGCTGCATAGAGCCTTTCCTTCAAATAATCCCGGTTGATCCTTCCTGCGATGGTCAAGAACCCTCGCTCTTTAAGCTCCTGATTGAGCTGCCGGATCAGCTTGTAGGCAAAGGATCTCGAGATTCCGAGTTCCTTTGCCACCTCATCTGCTCTCATAAACTGGTTTGCCATAGCCTAAATCCCTTCTAAAGACAATAAGCAATTATGCTTAATAAATTATACTAAACATTTCAGATTATGTCAAATGCTTTCGATTGAAAAATTAAATTATTATGTTAAATTTTATATTGATTCTACTAAATGAATTTGTTATAATGAATATATCTTTTTTTCGAGGTGATTTTGATGGCAACCGGTGAGCGTATTCGTTTTTTCCGCATTTTACGGGGGATGACGCAGAAGTATCTGGGACTTATGTTGGGTTTTCCTCCAAACTCTGCTGATGTTCGTTTGGCACAGTATGAATCTGAGGATCGCACACCAAAGGCTGATCTGACGGCTCAGCTGGCGGAAGCGCTGGATGTTTCTCCCAAAGCGATCGCTGTGCCGGATATCGATACCATGGACGGACTGATGCACACGCTTTTTGCGTTGGAGGATCGCAAGCTGCTTCGTATCACGAATGCGGATGGTCTGATCTGTCTTCGTGCGGAGATCTTTGACGGCGGAGCACACGCTGCCGATCTGGATCAGCGCCTTCGTGCCTGGCAGGAGCAAGCCGCTAAGCTGAAAGCGGGAGAAATCACGAAAGAGGATTACGACCGCTGGCGTTATCACTACCCTGCATTTGACGATACCAGTGTCCGAGTACCTATCCCAACGGAAGAGCCCACCCGTTCCAAACGAGGCAGAAAACCGAAGAATAAAGATTGACACAAAAAGCCCTCCGATCTGCGGATGATCAATCCACAGCGGAGGGCTGAATCATACAAATCTGTAATTTAACCTGATTCCGTTTTCCGTTTTCAGGTACTCAACCCCACAACCACCGGGTACGGGGATGATGTGACCATTTTACGGAAAACTTTATCATTTCTTTATCAGAACCACATAGGAGAAGACGAAAACTATTGTGAAATGAGCAGATTCGTATTTCAGGATCTCATTCCCACTCAATCGTCCCGGTCGGCTTTGGGGTGATGTCGTACAGGACGCGGTTGACGCCGGGGACTTCGTGGGTGATGCGGTCGGTGATTTTGGCCAGGAGGTCGTAGGGAATGGGCTCGATGGTGGCGGTCATGGCGTCGCGGGTGTTGACCGCGCGCAGGACCACGGGCCAGTCGTAGGAGCGCTGACCGTCGCGTACGCCGGTGGATTTGAAATCAGGCACGATGGTGAAGTACTGCCAGACCTTGCCGCTCAGGCCGGCGTTGGCAAACTCTTCACGAAGGATGGCGTCGCTCTCGCGGACGGCTTCCAGACGGTCGCGGGTGATGGCGCCGACGCAGCGGACGCCCAGGCCGGGGCCGGGGAAGGGCTGGCGTTCCACCATGGATTCCGGCAGGCCGAGCTCTTTGCCGACCACGCGGACCTCGTCCTTGAAGAGGAACTTGAGGGGCTCCACCAGTTCAAAATTCAGGGATTCGGGCAGGCCGCCCACGTTGTGGTGGGATTTGACCGGGCCGGATTCCAGAATGTCGGGATAAATGGTTCCCTGGGCCAGGAAACGGATGCCGGAGAGCTTTTCGGCTTCCTCAGCGAACACGTCGATAAATTCCTTGCCGATGATCTTGCGCTTCTTCTCCGGATCGGCGACGCCGGCCAGCTTGTCCAGGAAGCGGTCGACGGCGTCCACATAGATGAGCTCGCCGTGGAGCTCGTCGCGGAACACCCGGATCACCTGTTCCGGCTCGCCCTTGCGCAGCAGACCGTGATTGACGTGCACGGAGATCAGCTGCTTGCCGACCGCGCGGATCAGCAGAGCGGCGACCACGGAGGAATCGACCCCGCCGGACAGGGCCAGCAGCACCTTGCCGTCCCCGATCTGCGCGCGCAGGGCGGTTACCTGTTCTTCAATAAACGCTTTTGCCAGAGCGGGGGTAGTGATCCTGGCCATATCGGCCGGACGCTGATTGTTCGCCATGAGAAAGACCTCCTTCATCAGTCACGGAAAACGGCGAATGCCTAGGTTCAGTTTTTATTTTATCAGAAGGGAAAAAACGTTGCAAGCACCAATCCGGTGGAATTCACGCCATATAGAGCGATTATGCGAGCCCTTAGAGGCCGGCCTGGGCCAGCTCTTCGCACAGGGCCGAATAGAAGGCGAAGATCTTGTCCCGCTTTTTATCCCGGACCATAAAATCCACGATCTCCGTGTGGGAGATCGATTCGTCCAGGCAGTCCCCGCGGTACTGGCCGAAAACGGCGGAGTCACGGGGTACCAGGCCGTCGGTGGCGCTGTTTTTTTCAATGAAGCGGGAAAACATCAGCGGGATGGCCATGACGAAGTCGGCCCGGTCCCGTCCAGACTGAACGGCGGTGGAAAAGCTCTGGCAAAAGATGCTGTCCGCCGCGCTCATGGTTTCTGTTTCCAGGTCGCTGGTTCTCTTAAGCTCCTGGCAGGCAGTATAGCTGTCAGGCTGCCGGTCCCCGAGCAATCTGAATGCGGTATTGACCCAGAAGGCGGCGTATTTGACGGCGAATTTCGGAAAACGAAGGATGAAGGAAGCGATGGGGGAGCCGCGGTGCGGGGTGCACAGGGTGGTCAGAGAGGCGACGTGCGGAGCCATCTCCAGCTCCCGGATCATATGGAGGACGTCCAGCCCGCCTTTGGAATGGGCAATGATGTTGACCTTTTCCGCCCCGGTTTCATTCAGGATGGAAAGAATCTCCTCCTTCAGCTGGGCGGCGTTCGTTTCGACCGTTCCGACGGCATCCGTATTGCTTTTAAATACGGTGTAGCCCTGGATGCGCAGAATTCTGTCGATCCGTCCCCAGGATTTCATGAAGAAGGTGTCCTTCATCGCAAAACCATGAACCAACAGGATGGGGTATCGCGTTTTCATGAGATGCCTCCGAGAGGTGGTTTTTGGTGTTTTGAAATTCATTTAGTAAAAAGACGCAAAGGTTGTGCTTGACTTTGACATTTGATCAAGGAACCCGCTTGAAAGCGAATCCGAAAAAGCAATGATGAAAAATGATCCTCAGACGGATTCATCCGGCACGGTGATTTCCGGATGAACCTGCCGCAGATAATCGCTCTGTATTCATAGAATACATTGCACGCCTCTTCGTCGCTGCTGCAGTGCTCGCGGATGATCCGAAACCAGCCCCGGACTCCGGTTCCCGGTTCCATGCCGTAATGGATATCCACATAATTCCACCACGGGGAGGAAAACGCTTTCTGCACGTCATCATAGCCGCACATGGCAAAAGCGTCTCCCGCGCCGCAGATATAAAGCCACAGCTTTTCAAGGGAATATTGCCCGATGAGCAATCCCAACCGATTCCGGTATTGGTACAGCATTTTGATGAATGGTTCCAGCATATCAAAAACCTCCCCTTGATCCTTCATTGAACCGGCGTATATCCAGTCTTTTCCACCAGCGCCTGCCCCTGGGGGCTTTGGATCCAGTCCAGCAGAGCCAGGGTGTTTTCGTCCGCGTCGCTGCGGGTGACGGCGTAGAACACAGACGCCAGCGGGTAGGTTCCGTTCTCAATGCTTTCAATCGTGGGCGCAATGCCGTTGACTGCCAGCAGTTTCACGTGGAAGTTTTTCATCAGGGCGGTGCAGTAAAAGCGGAAGGAATAGCCGATGGCGTTTTTGTGGTTCCGGTAGTCAGATACCTGCTCCACCATGCCGCCCATGCTGTCCTGCACCATTTCTTTTTCAGCGGGCATCAGCGGCGTATCCCGCATGACGAACCGTTCCAGGGCCGTCTGGGAGCCACTGCCCTCTTTGCGCTGATAGGCGCGGATGCTGCCCAGTTCCCTGACGCCAAGCTGATCCCATTGGGTGGTTTCGCCGCTGTAGACGGAGCGGATCTGTTCCAGCGTGAGCCCTTCCAGCGGGTTGTCCGGATGGACGAAGAATACGAAGGCCTCCCGGCCGATCGGCGTATAGACCAGCTCGACTCCTTTTTCAGCCGCGTAAGCTTCCTGCTCTTTGCTGGGCCCCGCCACAAAAATGATATCGACGTTTCCATCCACAATTTTACGATATGCGGTTGAGGTTGTGCTGCAGTTGACGATTTCCCATACCTCCCAGGGTTCCATCTGCCCGACGGAGGAGGGATAGACCGCCTGAGCAAAGGCGGCGTATACGGGGTAGAGGGCCGTGGCCCCGTCCATTTTCGGAAGAGGATCACCTTCTGCAAAGCGAAGGGCAGGCTCTTCATCCAATGTTTTCACCAGGCTGTCGGCCTGAAAAGGTGTATAGGTCGTGTAATCGAAATGCTCCCGAAGCGTGATGTCCCGCAGGTGCTGTTCGTAGGCGCCGCCGGCGTAGGCTCCGCCTATAGCCAGAGCAAAGCAGGCGCACCAGACCAGGAGCCTTTTGACATTCCAGAACCTGAGCGCCCAGCCGCTGAGCAGGCCAATGACCAGCAAAGCCATGGCGATCCACGAAACGCAGAAGTACCAGGCCCCGCCGTCAAAAGACAGCTCCAGAAGGAGCAGCAGGCCGGCGGGGATCGCGTTGACCACAGCAAGCGTGATGGCGCTGTCCCGGCCTCCCTTCCAGATGAGGGATACGTTCCAGACAAGCAGACAGATGAGGATAAGAATCAGAAGGGACATGAAGGCTCCTTTCTTCCTTGATGGGGGAGAACGTCTTTTTTTCTTGAATGGCTTCCACGGCTTCTTCCGCCTTACGGCGTCAGCACCCAGAAGCTTGCTTGGTAGCGGGCGGGAGGGGTGGGATCGTCCGGATAATCTGTCCGGCTCGCGGAAACCAGACGGATCGTTACACCGCTGTCAAAAACGAAATCCCCTTGGATCAGAAGCTCCTGGTCAAAGTCCACCATTTTGAGCAGGTCGGAGAGGGTAAAGGAGGCGCTCTCCTGTGGGAGGCTGTATCCTTCCTCCTCTGAAAGCGATGTGGAAACATAAGAAACGTGTGAAAAACCGCGAACGTCGAGCTCGTTGCCTGTCGCCGTGCCTTTGACAGTACGGATTCTTGCGCTGCCGGCCCGATGGGATGCGGGGTCCTCAAAGCCGAGGATTTCGCGGAGGCCAAAGGCGTAATACCCCCCTGGCTCCCGCTGATCGGCCTGGCGCAGAATGACGGCACCCAGGCTGTTTTCCGGCAGGTTTCCGAACTTGTGCAGGGTACTCATGGTCGACCAGATGATCCTCTTGTCCGCATCTGCGGCGTCCGGATTGGGGCAAACCTCCCAGGAGGCGTCCAGCATTCCGGCCCGGTTCAGGGCCGCAGCCAGGCGGTTTTCCTGATCGATCCGGGCAAGCCGGTCCGCGCTCAGCGGGGGAACGGACAGCAGGACCAGGACCAGCGCGGCCGCAGGCAGCACCGCCCAGCCGCGGCGGCGCAGCAGGCCGGCGAAGACGGCAATCAGGCAGACGGCGGAAAAAGCGATGCCCCCGATCCGGGAGGGCGTCAGTCCGTAAGCGCTGACCCGGACGCCCACGGCGATCCCCTGGGCGATCAGGACCGAGATCAGCGGCCACGCGCCGAATCGGATAAACCAGCGGGACAGGAAATTTTCATCCCCGGTCAGCGTCAGCTGCAGGAAGACATACACGCCCAGGGCCAGCAGCGCGAAGGGGTTGAGCTGGCCGACCGGCAGCTCCCACCGGAGCAGAATCACCGCCAGGTAGACCAGCAGTAGGGAGAGCAGCAGCAGGTAAGCGGGCAGGATCACCCAGGCGAGGACCGTCCTCAGCCAGCTGTCTTTTTCCGGCAGAGGCTCGTTCAGCTCCGGCAGGAGACTAAAGAGAATCAGCGGGGCGGCCAGCTGGAAGGAGACGATGCCGCCGGTTGCCAGTAGGTTATCCCGTACACGCCATTCTGCATCCCGGAGAAAGAGCTCATTGACCCCAAGATGGAGGACGGTCAGAATCCCGCACAGGAGCAGGGAAAGGGTAAAGGCAGTCAGGACAGCGGAAACGGCCCGCAGCAGCTGCCTGGGCCGGGGCTCCTCGCCGCGGGAATACAGCCACAGGCAAAGCACCGCCGCGGCCAGGCTGAGCCCCAGCCAGGCGGCAGCGGGGTATACGAACCAGGCAGTCAAACCGGCTCCCGCTGCCGGCAGAAGGGCAAAGAGTGTGCGGAAGCGTTCTTTGCCCAGCCCCTCCGCCAGCAGGCACCCGGCCGCGCTCCCGCACAGGGTGGAAAACAGGGAGGGTAAGAGTTTTCTCTGCCATTCCTGATTCTGATCATAAGGAAGCCAGCAGAGCAAAATGAAAAACCCCGCCGTCAGCACGCAGAGAACCGCCGGCACAGGGAAGCGCCGCCGGATGCCGTTCAGCCGGCCTGAAAGGGAAGAGCGAATACGGATTTTCATGGTGATATGCTCCTTACGGTTTTTGTTTTTCCTGCTTTTCCGGGTCGGGAAGGATACGAATGCTTTTATGCACGTACATCCGCAGCAACCCGGGCCGGGAATCCATCAGGGCAATGGCCGGCCAGATGCCCAGCAGGAACAGGCCAAGACATAGGTAAATCACACTGATCAGAATGACCTCCGCCGGAGTTCCGATTTGGCGGCAGCAGAAAACAATATCGCCATCATAACCGCCGCGCGCAGAAACGACATGGATCTTGTTTTCATCTGTTTTCCTCCTGCGACGCTGCGTTTCAATACTGAAAAAATTCCTCAAACAGCCGGGGGACGACCTTCCGCAGTTCTTCTCCGTAAGCGTCGTCTCCGTAAAACAGGATCAGGCCCTGCCCACCGTCGAAAAACATGTGGAGTTTGCCCGAAAAGCCTTCCCGGGCAAGCACTTCGTTCACCCAGGTGATCGCTTCCTCGCTGAACCAGTCGCCCATGAAATCCAGCTGCCTCTCATAGCGGTGCCCGTTCAGGGTGAAAGCGACGTCGGTCGTTCCTTCCGCGGACAGGCTGCCGATGCGGGCGGCTTCTTCCGCGGTCCACACGGTGATATGCTCCGTGACGTCCGTGCATTCAAAGCCGGGAACGATGGAGGAGACTCCCTTCAGGAACAGGGTATACATGTGTTCGATGTCATATACTTCCGTGTCGAAGGCGTATACCTGTGACGAGGTCGGCGTCCAGACGCCGGTATCGAAATCGTATTCGCCTTCACCCAGGCGGGACAGCAGGAGCAGGACAAAATCCCAATACTGTTCTCCCCGGTCAGATCCCGCTGTTTTCCAGTAGGAAACCATGTCTGCGACGGCCTTTTCCGTTTCTCGGACGGTTTCGTCGGGAATCTCGATGCCAAGGCTCCGCAGTGCTGCGACCGTTTCCTGATGGGTCATGTTCTCCGGCGTTTTCCGCTTCTGGCCGAACAGCAGGTTTTTGAGCCAGTCCAGGGCGCCTTCCAGGTTTGTGCCGGAGCCGGTTTGCGTCTGCCCGTCTTCGGGGGTACCGCTGTTTTCACACAGGGCATTCAGGGGAGGAGCCAGCCAGATCATCACGGCCAGCAGGACAGCCATCCGTTTCAGCATTGTTTTCGTCTCCTTTCATTTACCGTCATCATGTTCCGGGGCGGCCGCCGGTTCGTCCACCGTCCACTCAAAGGTTACGCTGCCTGCGTCGATCATCAGCAGGGTCGAATCGTTCACGCACAATTCCGCGATGATGCAGTGATACGCGGCATAGTGATACAGATAGGTTGGCGCAAAGGAACATCTTTTCATCAGCTTCCGAAGCTCCTGCAGGTTTTTGACGGCCAGATAACTTTCACGGCGCAGAAACTTACGTCTGCGGTGTCGGTAGATACCGTCCAGCCCGCCGTATGCCTTGTTGGTGCCGTTCTGGCCGCCGTATTCCAGATGGAAGCGCATGGTTAGCGTCCGGGCATCCGGGTGAAGCGCCTGTATGGAATCATGGTTTGAGATTTCGTCCTCAAAATCAATGATCAGGCAGTCGTTCTCCTCCCGGATATCCCTGATCTCACAGTCATGGGGCACCGGGATATCGGCTGTGCTGCAGTCCAGCAGGTATGTTTCGGCGATCTTCTTCATCAATGAAAAACTCCTATGATTATGGCTCAGCCCGCGCAACAGCCCTGCCTTAACTGCTTTTGGTCCCTTCCGGATACCGGCAGAGCGGTCAGCCAGGGAAGGATCAGTACCCCCAATCAACCAGTTCCCACCCGCCGGTTTCAGAAAAGAGAAGAATCCATGCCCAGCCGTTGTATTCAGTGTCAGGATTTAAACCGGAGCCGGGGTACTCCTGATCCTCCGGGGGCGTGTGAAAAGAAGAAGCAAAGACGATGCCGTCCGTATAGTTCCTCCCGGTCTTTTGCGTCTCTGTACCGGCATAGTACTGATATTCTCCGGCGGACCGTTCATCGGAGGTATAGGCGATGTTGTGCAGCTCACAGCCATACCAGTTCCGGAATCTGTCTATGATGACAGCGATGGCCGCGTCCATCTGCTCATGGGTGAAATGTGCTGACGTCCCGTAACTGATCCCTGCCCGGGAAACATCAGCGGGCTGGTATTTGGGCTGCATGGACGCCATCCGGTCAAGCGCTTCGCCGGACAGCTTTCTGAAAACCGTCTGTTCCATGCCGGAAGGAACGATGCGCAGTTCGTCTTCCGTCACTGCGAACGCACAATCTGCGGTTTCACCGTTCGCCTCCAGGATCAGACGGTCTCCGTCGACCCGGTACTGCGCTTCTGCCTCTTCTTCATACTGAAAACTGGCCGGGTCGATGAAACGCAGGGTCAGTATGCCGCCGTCAGCGAATGTCATGGCAACGCCGAAGATGCTGCCGTTTCCATCTGTTTCAAAGTACCATGTGCCCAGCAGGCAGGCGGAAAGGTCGGCGTCTGATTGCCCGTTCCCGCCCACGGAAGGTGACAGCGTCTCCGGGCTGTCCTCCGCAAAAGCGCTGAAGGGATTCAGGCATAGGATAATGAAGAATAACAATATCATACGTTTCACAGCTAACGCTCCTTCCAAATCACTTGGCATTCTGGACGGTTCTGTTCTCTTCATGAACGATTGGTTCTGTTTGATTATACTACATTCCGCCGGAACTGAACACCAAACCGCTTTGCCCGCCGTATATTTTACAACATGTTTCAGGCGTTTTGAGCTGCTTGTCACGAACAGCGCGTACGGAGCGCAGACGGCACGGGAACCACACAGCCGTCAGAAGGATGCCGTCGATTGCCTGCGAAAAATAAGAGAACGTCTGACCATCATGATGATGATAACGTTCTCTTTTTCTTTATCTTTATTATTATCTTTATCTTTATAGGCTTTCTGTTGGTTTCAGTTGGTTAGCTTTGGTTTTGATTGGTTTTAGCCGTTGTTCTGCGCTTCCACCAGGCGGACGCCGCAGTAGATCTTACGGAGCTTGGGCTTTTCGATCTTGCCGGTGGGGTTTCTGGGAACGTCGGCGAAGATGATCTTCCGGGGGCGCTTGTAGCGGGGGAGGTCCAGGCAGAACTGGTTGATTTCTTCCTCCGTGCAGGTCATGCCTTCCTTGACCTGGATGATGGCGGCGGCGATTTCGCCCAGGCGCGGGTCGGGCAGGCCGATGACGGCCACGTCGTGCACCTTGGGGCAGGAGTTCAGGAAGTCCTCGATCTGGACGGGGTAGAGGTTCTCGCCGCCGGAGATGATGACGTCCTTCTTGCGGTCCACCAGGAAAATGAAGCCGTCCTCGTCCTGCTTGGCCATGTCGCCGGTGTGGAGCCACCCGTCTTTGAGGACCTCCGAGGTGGCCTTCTCGTCGTGATAATAGCATTTCATGACGCCCGGGCCCTTCACGCACAGCTCCCCGACCTCTCCCTGCTGGACCGGCTGATCGTTTTCATCCACGATCTTGCACTTCCAGCCGTAGCCCGGCACGCCGATGGCGCCGACCTTGTGCACGTTCTCCATCCCCAGATGGACGCAGCCGGGGCCGGTGGATTCGGACAGGCCGTAGTTGGTGTCGTACTTGTGGTGGGGGAAATACTGGAGCCAGTGCCGGATCAGGGACGGGGGCACGGGCTGAGCGCCGATGTGCATCAGCCGCCACTGGGAAAGCTGATATTCCTCTAACTTGATGTCGCCCCGCTCAATGGCGGCAAGGATGTCCTGCGCCCACGGAACCAGCAGCCAGACGATGGTGCACTTTTCCCAGGAAACAGCGTCCAGGATGGCCCGGGGGGTGTTGCCCTTGAGGATGACCGCCCGGCTGCCCGTGTACAGGGAGCCGAACCAATGCATCTTCGCGCCCGTGTGATACAGCGGGGGGATGCAGAGGAAGACGTCGTCATGGGTGGTTTCGTGGTGCTTTGCCTCCATCCGGGCGGACTGCATCAGGGCCGTGTGGTCCAAAAGGATGGCCTTAGGGAAGCCGGTGGTGCCGGAGGAATAATAGATCGCCGCGTCGTCCGTGTCCTCGATCAGGACGCGGGGGGCGTGGGAAGAGCAGTTGGCCGCGGCGTCCATGGCAGACTCGGCAAAGGACGGGCAGCCTCTGCCGACGAAGAAAAGAATCCGATCCTTGCCCAGGTCCGCCGCGATGTCCTCTACGCGGCCGATAAACTCCGGCCCGAAGAACAGGACGTCCACGTCGGCCAGCTTCACGCAGTAGTCGATCTCCTTGGCGGTGTAGCGGAAGTTGAGCGGCACGGCGATGGCCCCGGTTTTCAGGATGCCGAAATAGATCGGCAGCCAGTCCAGGCAGTTCATCAGCAGGATGGCCACTTTCTGGCCCTTGCGGATGCCGCGCTGCAGCAGCAGATTGGCCACGCGGTTGGCCTTTTCGTCAAACACGCTCCAGGTAATCTGGCGGCGGTAGGGGGCGGAGGCCGTGGGCTGGATCAGTTCGTATTCCTTCCAGGTAACCTGAGGGACTTCCGTCACCTCCGGGTTGATTTCAACCAGAGCGACCTCGTCGCCGAACAGCTTGCTGTTCCTCTCCAGGAGTTCCGTGATGGGCATAAGCGTGTCTTCCTTTCGTACAACCGCGATGGGTATCGGACGATACTTTATCGCTTTTAATGGCTAAAGAATCATACTACAAAACGCTTTTCCTTGTCAAGATCAGGAATGAATACAGACAAAAAGAAAACAAGCGTTTGGGACGGCGGCCGGCCGCTTATTTAGAAAAACACACGGGAAACAGGGCGGGATAGGAAGAAACGTGCCGCCCCGCTTTACTTTCGCGCTTTCCTGTGATAAAATCTTCTTGCTGTCATAAGTCGGTTTGTCTTTTTTCGCCGTCCGGGCAGCAAATCCACCGGAAGGAACCTTGCCTGAGATGATGCGCTACACCAAGAAACAGCCGAGCGAAGCGCTGTACGAAGCCATCCTGAGCCTGAACAGCCTGGAGGAATGCGAGCGATTTTTTGAGGACCTGTGCACGGAAAACGAGCTGCGGAGCATGGAACAGCGCTACAACGTCGCCGCCTATCTGATGCAGGATATGGTGTACGCGGATATTCTGGAAAAGACGGGGGCCAGCAGCGCCACCATCAGCCGCGTGCGCCGCAATATCCTGTACCGCGGCAGCGTCATGCCGGAGGTGATCGCCCGTCAGCAAGGGGCCCGGGCGGAAGATGCGCCGGACACGGAGGAAGGATAACGGCGCTTATTTCAGCTCTTCTCAGGGAACGGACCGCCCCGCGCTTTTGAAGGCGCGGAAGGACGCACAAATAAAACGGAGAGGCAGATACCATGAAGAAACTTCTTTTGGGAAACGTGGCCGCGGCGCGGGGCCTGTACGAAGCGGGATGCACGTTCGCTTCCAGCTATCCGGGCACCCCGAGCACGGAAATCACCGAGGAAGCGGCCAAATTTGACGAGATTTACTGCGAGTGGGCCCCCAACGAAAAGGTCGCCATGGAAGCGGCCTTCGGCGCGAGCCTGTCCGGGGCGCGCTCCTTCTGCGGGATGAAGCACGTCGGCCTGAACGTGGCGGCGGACCCGCTGTTTACCATTTCCTATACGGGCGTGAACGGCGGCATGGTCATCGCCGTAGCGGACGACCCGGGCATGCACTCCTCCCAGAACGAGCAGGATTCCCGCCACTATGCCAAGGCGGCCAAGCTGCCCATGCTGGAGCCCTCCGATTCGGCCGAGGCCCTTCAGTTTGTCAAGGAAGCCTACGAGATGTCCGAGCGCTTCGACGCCCCGGTCTTTATCAAGATGTGCACCAGGGTCGCCCATTCCCAGTCCCTGGTGGAAACGGGGGAGAGGGTGGTGCCCGCCCTTCGGCCTTATGAAAAGAACATCGCCAAGTACGTCATGATGCCGGGCAACGCCATCAAGCGCCACCCCGTCGTCGAGGAACGCACGCGCAAGCTGATCGCCTTTGCCGAAGAGACGCCCCTCAACCGCACCGAGGAAGGGACGGATCATTCTATCGGCATCATCACCTCCTCCACCAGTTATCAGTATGTGAAGGAAGTCTTTGGGGACCGCTACCCGGTCCTGAAGCTGGGCATGGTCTGGCCCCTGCCCGAAAAGAAGATCCTGGATTTTGCCGCGGCGGTGGAAAAGCTGATCGTGGTGGAAGAGCTCGATCCCTTTATTGAAGAACATTGCAGAAGCCTGGGCCTAAAGCCTGCTGGCAAGGACATCTTCCCCCTGGAGGGCGAATTCAGCCAGAACCTGGTGGCCGAAAAGCTAGGTCTTTCCCCGGTTTCCGGCCCGGCGCTGGGCGAGGCAGTGCCGCCCCGTCCGCCGGTCATGTGCGCCGGCTGTCCGCACAGGGGGCTGTTCTACACCCTGACGAAAAACAAATGCACGGTGCTCGGTGATATCGGCTGCTATACCCTGGGCGCGGTCGCCCCGCTTTCCGCCATCGAGATGACGGCCTGCATGGGCGCTTCGGTCAGCGCCATTCACGGGTTTAACAAGGTCCGCGGGGAAGAGAGCGAGGGCAGGACCGTCGCCGTCATCGGGGACAGCACCTTCATGCACTCCGGCATGACGGGCCTGGCCAACATCGCCTATAACCAGTCCAATTCCACCGTGATCATCCTGGATAACTCCATCACCGGCATGACCGGCCACCAGCAGAACCCGACTACGGGCTACAACATCAAGGGCGACCCGGCCGGGAAGATCGACCTGGAGAGCCTCTGCCGCGCCATGGGCATCCGGCGGGTGCGCGTGGTCGATCCTTACGACCTGGCGGCCTGCGATCAGGCGGTCAAGGAAGAGCTGGCCGCCAATGAATCCTCCGTCATCATTTCCCGCCGTCCCTGCGCCCTGCTCAAGTATGTCAAGCATAAGCCGCCGCTTAAGGTGGACACGGACAAGTGCGTCGGCTGCAAGTCCTGCATGAAGATCGGCTGCCCGGCCATCTCGATGAAGAACGGGAAAGCCCGCGTGGACGAAACCCTGTGCGTCGGCTGCGGCGTGTGCCGCCAGCTGTGCAGGGTGGGCGCTTTCAGCGGCGAAGAAAAGGAGGGCTGAGCGGTGAGTACCAAGAATATCATGATCGTCGGCGTAGGCGGTCAGGGAAGCCTTTTGGCCAGCAAGGTGCTGGGACGGGTGCTGCTCTCCCAGGGATATGACGTCAAGGTCAGCGAGGTCCACGGCATGAGCCAGCGCGGCGGCAGCGTGGTGACCTACGTGCGCTACGGGGAAAAGGTCTATTCCCCCCTGATCGACAAGGGAGAGGCGGACCTGATCGTTTCGTTTGAACAGCTGGAGGCCGCCCGGTGGCTGCCCTACCTGCGCAAGGACGGGCAGATCGTCACCTCCACCCAGCAGATCGACCCGATGCCGGTGGTGACCGGTAAGGCCGTCTATCCGGACGGACTGATTGAAAAGATGCGCGCCGCCGGCGCCAAGGTGGACGCCCTGGACTGCGTGACGTTGGCCAAGGAAGCCGGCAGCACCAAGGCGGTGAACGTCGTGCTGCTGGGCCGGCTCTCCCACTATTTTGACCTGGACGAGGCGGTCTGGCAGGAAGCCCTGACCGCCCTGGTGCCCCCGAAATTCCTGGAGCTGAACCGGAAGGCCTTCGCCCTGGGAAGGAACGCCTGAGGCGGGGCTGTTTCACAGCCCCTAGGCGATAGGGGGACACGTCCCCCTATCGGGGACCCCCTCGGATTTGCCTCTCGCCCCTGACGGGGCTCCCGGGCGGCAAATCCGCAAGGAAAGAATTTTTGCTCCCGCAGGTCAAGCCTGCTCCGCAAAAATTCCAGCCCAGGGCCTGCCGGCCCGTTCTTCGCTGAAAATGTGCCACTGGCACATTTTCCGGGCGCTCAGAACCCCGCACCGCACATGTCGCTGCTGCGGATTTCACTTGGAGGAGCTTCGCCCCTCCAAACCACCCGGAGATTTAGTTGTTCAAAAATCTGTCTATTGCATAGTGTTTTTAAGATAATGAGGGGATGTTGCAGAATTTGCAACATCCCCTTTACGATCATAGCTGTTTCAGTATGAGTCTGCTTTATACCAGCTGCCTCCTGGCGCGCTCCTTTTCGGCGGTTTCGTCATCGGCGGGGTACCACATCGGGTCCACCAGGTGGACGCAGCAGTTTTCGCCCTGGGAGAAGGTCACGCGGTGAGGCGTCTGCACCTTGAGCAGCTGGTCGCCCACCGGTACCAGGTACTCGGTGCGGTCCGTCAGGAAGATGCGCTTTTCCACGTGGGTCACAAAGCCGCCTTCCCCGGGCCCGGTCAGGGCGATCTCGTTGGGCCTGGTAGCGACCACCATTTCCTCGGCCGCGTCCGGGGGAACGACCAGGTCCAGCTCCTGCTCCGGATGGCCCTTGGGGTAAGCCTTGCCGTTGCGGATGACCACATTGATGAAGGTGCTCTCGCCCAGGAAGTTGTGCACGAAGCGGTTGCAGGGCTTGTTGTACAGGTTTTCCGGGGTGTCGATCTGCATGATTTTGCCCATGTCGCAGACCATCATCCGGTCGGAGATGGCCATGGCCTCCGACTGGTCGTGGGTGACGAAGATGATGGTGAAGTTGAACTTCCGCTGCAGGGCCTTGATTTCAAAGCGCATGGTTTCGCGCAGCTTGGGGTCCAGGTTGGACAAGGGCTCGTCCAGCAGCATCACCTTGGGGTTGGTGACGATGGCGCGGGCCAGGGCGATGCGCTGCTGCTGGCCACCGCTCAGGTCGCCCGGGAACACCTTCTCCAGGCCCGTCAGGCTGGTGTGGTGGAGGGCTTCGTTGACCCGCTTGACGATGTCCGTCTTGTTGACCTTCTGAATCCGCAGAGGGAAGGCCACGTTTTCAAACACGTTCATGTGGGGCCAGACGGCGAACGCCTGGAACACCATGCCCAGGCCCCGCTCTTCCGGCGGGATGTACAGGTTCTTTTTGCTGGAGGACACCAGCCTGCCGCACAGCTCGATTTCGCCTTCCGTCAGGTCCTCGAAACCGGCGATCATGCGCAGGGTGGTGGACTTTCCGCAGCCGGAGGGGCCCAGGAAGGAGAAGCACTCGCCCTCATGGACGCTCAGGTTGAAGTCGTCCACGGCGACGATGTCGCCCAGCGTTTTCGTGGTGAAACGTTTGGTGACGTGATTCAGTACGATCTGGTCTGCCATCCGTTACACCCCCTTCCTGTCCTTGGTCAGCTTGGTGACAATGGTGTTGAGAACGATGATGATGCCGATGGCCACCGTGGCCAGGGCGGCTGCCTGCGGGATCATGCCGGCGTCACGCAGGGAGTAGATCTGTACGCCCAGGGTGCGGGTATAGGGGCCGTACAGCAGGATCGACGTGGTGACCTCGCGCATGGCCGGCAGGAAGATCAGGAAGAAGCCGCTCACCATGGCCGGCCGGATCAGCGGCAGGGTAATATCCGCCAGGCTTTCCGTGTGGCTCGCGCCGCAGACGCGGGCAGCCTCCTCCAGAGAGGAGTGGACCTGAAGCAGGGCGGCGGAAGAGGTCTTCATGCTGAAGCTCAGATACCGGGCCAGGTACGCCACCAGGATGATCCAGATGGTGTTGTACAGGTTGATGCCGGCGATGCGCCCGCTCCACGCCAGGATGACGCCGATGGAAAGCACGGTGCCGGGGATGGCGTAGGGCAGCATGGAGATGACCTCCAGAGCGCCCTTTCCCTTGGGCTTGATTTTCTGGACCACGTAGGCAACCAGGGTGCCCAGGAACATACAGATGATGCCGGCGGAGATGGAGACGAAGAGGGAGTTGCGGATGGAGGCGATGGTGCCGTTTGCCGCGAACACCTTTTCGTACTGGGCGAAGGTGAAGTTCTTGAACTCCAGCGGCAGGCCGTAGGCCTTGAGGAAGGAGATCAGCACGATCATCACCAGCGGGACGATGACGATCATCACCAGCGTCAGGATGGCCAGCAGGAACAGGGGGATCTTCGCGCCGCGCAGCTTGATCAGCGTGGGGCGCATGGACTTGCCCTTGATGATGTCGTAGCTGCCGGAGGAGAGGATGCGGTTCTGCAGGATCAGGGCCAGGGCCACCACGACCACCAGCATGACGGAAATCGCCGCGCCCTTGCGGATGCCGTCAAAGGAGCCGCCGGAGTTATAGATGACCTCGTAAATCCGGGTCGGCAGGGTATAGATCCGTTTGGCGTAGCCCAGGATGGCCGGTACGCCGAAGTGCGCCAGCGACGTGGTCAGGATCAGCAGAGCGCCGGCGGAGATAGCGGGCTTGACCAGCGGCAGGGTGATCTTCCAGATGACCTGACGCTGCCGGGCACCGGCGATGCGGGCGGATTCTTCCAGCGTCGGGTCCATGCGCTCCAGAGCGGAAACCACCTGCATGAACACGAAGGGGAAGTAGTAGCTGACCTCGACGAAGACGATGCCCCAGACGGAGTTGATGTTGATGGGCATGGATTTCAGGCCGAAGAGCTGCACCAGCCACTTGTTGATGTAGCCGCTGCGGCCGTTGAACATCATGTCCCAGGCCATCGCGCCCAGGAAGGGCGGGAACATGTAAGGGATGTTGAACAGGGCCCGCATCAGGCCCTTGGCGGGAATATCGCTGCGGCCCAAAAGCCAGGCGTAAAACACGCCCATGATGGTGCCCAGGATGGTGGTGAAGATGGCAATCTTCAGCGTATTCCACATGGCGCCCAGGTTGTTGGGCTCCGTCAGCTGCTCGACGAACATGCTGACTTCCAGCTTGCCCTCATAGAAAAACGCGTTGTAGATGATCATGAAAATCGGGATGACCACGATGATCAGCAGCAGCACAAAGCATAGAGCGGTCATCACCTTGTCCATATTCAGGCGTTTGCGCCCGTCTACCGCCGCCAGTTCGGCGCTGACTCCGCCAAATTTACTCATACCGATTCAGCTCCTTTCCTGGTGGGATAAAAGCGGGTGTTCAGAAAGCGGATGCCCACGGTGGCCCCTTCCTCGGCGATGCCCTTGGTGCGGGCGTCCAGCATGCTCTGCTGCACGCGGATCTGCTTTTGCCCGAGGGAGAGGAAGTAGTTGTACTCGCTGCCCAGGAAGACCCGGGAATCCACCCGCGCCCGGATGGGGGACGCGCTGTCAAAGACGATGTCGTTGGGCCGCACGCCCAGGTCGTAGCCGCCGTTTTGCGCCTCCTTGGGCACCTGGTCCGGGTAGGGGATTTTGTCGCCGCAGTTCAGCACCAGGCCCTGGCCCGCCTTTTCCAGCGGAATGAAGTTGGAAACGCCGATAAACTCGAAAGTAAAGCGGTTGGCGGGGCGGAGGATGATTTCTTCGTCCGTCCCGTACTGGCAGAGGGTCCCGTCCTGCTGCATGATCGCCATTTTATCGCACAGCTGGAGGGCGGACTGCTGGTCGTGGGTGATGTAGAGGATCGTCGCCCCGAGACGGTTCTGGATCATGCGGATTTCCAGCAGCATTTCTTCGCGCAGCTTGGCGTCCAGGTTGGTGATGGGCTC
>DGRV01000021.1:109798-133367 GCA_002391225.1 Christensenella sp. UBA4379 | reverse complement strand
ATTTGCCGCCCGGGAGGACCGAAGGGCCGAGAGGCAAATCCGAGGGGGGCTCCGATGGGGGGACGTGTCCCCCCATCGAGCATATTATTTCCAGAGAGGAGCAGGATACACGCCCTCGTCTCTCATGCGGACCATGGCCTGCTGCACCAGGGGCTTGTCCTCCCGGTAGGTGACGCCCCACCAGCGGCCGGTGCTCGGGAGTACCTGGACGGAGGCTTCGCCCCGTTCGATCATCGCGTTGACCGCGAAGGGAAGGTAGTATTCCGCTTTCAGCGGGTTTTTCGGCATCTCGTCCCGGAGGAAAGCGGTGAAGCCGCTCTCCAGCGCGGGCAGGAAATCCGGGGTGAAGCCCCACAGGTTCATGCTAACCACGCTTTCTGGATCCAGCAGGCGGTAGGTCTGCCCGTCCTCGGTGTACAAGGGGCCGTCTGAGCTGCTGACGATGTGGACGATCTCCCTAATGCCCTGGAGCTTGCCGTTTTCGTCCGTCCGGCAGACGCCGCGGGAAACGTAGCCCGTCTCGCTGACGGTGTTGCGCAGGTGGTAGCCCACCATCATATACTGCCCAGGCGTATGGGCCTGGGACAAATAATCATAGGCCTTCTTGAAGGCGTCCGGCCCGTAATAATCGTCGGCGTTGATGGCCGCGAAGGGGGCGTCGATCAGGTCCTTGCAGCAAAGCACCGCGTGGCCGGTCCCCCAGGGCTTCACCCGGCCCTCCGGCACGGAAAAGCCTGCCGGCAGCATTTCCTTTTCCTGGAAGGCGTAAGCGACCTCCAGGTGCTGTTCCGCCCGCTTGCCGACCGCCTCCCGGAAGGCCTCTTCCATTTCGTGCTTGATCAGGAAGATCACGCGCTTGAAACCGGCCCGTTTGGCGTCGAACAGGCTGTAATCCAGGATCACTTCCCCGTCCGGCCCGATCGGGTCGATCTGTTTCATTCCGCCGTAGCGGCTGCCCATGCCCGCCGCCATCATGACCAAAATCGGTTCCATTGTCAAACCTCCATGTTTACTGTTTGTTTTCGCTGTCTGTGAAATATACTCTCCTCACCCGCGGCGAAATGCCGCAGACGATTTCGTATCCGATGGTATCGAGCGTCTCCGCCAGGTCGTCCGCCGTCTGGGAGAGCGCTCCGCTTCTTCCCAGGAGGACCGCCTCGTCCTCCCGGGCAACGCCGGGGATATGGCTCACGTCCACCATGGTCTGGTCCATGCAGACCCGGCCCAGGATGGGGGCTTTCTGTCCCCGGATCAGGACGCAGCCTTTGCCGGAAAGGCCGCGGTTCAGGCCGTCGGCATAGCCCACCGGCAGGGTCGCCACCCGCATGTCCCGGTCCGCCCGGAAGGTCCGCCCGTAGCCCACCGTATCCCCCGGATGGATGTCCTTGACCATGCTGACCGCGCATTTTAAGGAAAGGGCCGGGCGGATGCCGGCGGGCAGCTCGTTTCCCCGGTCGGGTTTAAGCCCGTAGAGAATGATGCCCAGGCGGGAAAAGGACGAACGGTCCTCCGGGTAAAAGAGGCCGCCCGCCGAATTGAGCTCGTGGAACGCCACATACTTTTTCCCCGCCGCCCGAACCAGGGAATACACCTGCCAGGCCTTTTCCTGCTGGGCCCGGGTAAAGGCGGCGCTTTCTTCGTCCCACGGGCTGTCCGCGGCGCAGAGGTGGGTAAATAGGCCGGTGACCTTCAGCGGCGCGGGGGTCGAAAGGATCGTCCGCAGGACGCTCTGGGGATGGTCGGCGTTCAGGCCGATCCGCCGCATGCCGGTATCCAGCGCCCAGTGGCAGCGGATTTCGCCGTCCGCCGCTTCCGCCAGGGCCCGGGCGTAATCCTCGTCCGTCAGCGTCTGGGTGATGCAGTTTGCCGTCAGGAGCTTCGCCTCGCTCACCGGCGTATACCCCAGGATCAGGATCTCCCCCCGGACGCCGCCGGTGCGAAGGCGCACCGCCTCCTCGACGTTGGATACCGCAAAGCGGGCGCAGCCCGCCTTTTCCAGGGCCAGGGAAACCTGCACGTCCCCATGGCCGTAGGCGTTGGCCTTGACGACGCACATGACCTCTTTTTTGACCTTCATACTGTCCCGGTACAGACGGTAGTTGCGCACGATCTGGGAAAGATCCACCTCGGCCCAGCAGCGCCGGCCGTAGGGCACCTTCAGCTCACTCATCCAAGCCTCCTGGCCGCCGATGGGGCGGCCGCTCTTCCGTCCCGAACTTTCATGGAAAATAATGTAAAAAAGCTTCCATTTATTTCATTTTTTATCTTGCAATTTTGTGTCTGGTCCGATATAATGAAATATCCTTCAATATGGAGGGACCCTATGCAATATCAAGTCGCCATCGCATTGAACAGTCAGGAAGATATCCAGTGTGTCCAGGTCATCTCGGAAACGATGTCCTTTTCCTTTCACACCTTTCTCATTCCCCCGGACGCTGCCGCCATCTCGGAATGTCGGAGCCGCCGAAAGATGGACCTGTTGATTCTCGACCTTGCCGATAAGGAAATCGAGCAGTTCGCCGTCCGCCTGCGGGCGCACTTTCCAAAGCTCTGGATGATCCTCCTCCGGGGCAGGGAGACCGACCCCCTCGCCTTCTGCACCGACCGCCGCAGCATCCTTCTGGACAAGCCGGTCAGCACCATCCGGATGCTGCACGCCCTGCACTCCGCCGCCGCCGGCCTTTCACAGGACAGGACGACGCAGCCCGTCGCGGAAGCGTAAGCTATACGGAATTCAGGACGGTTCAAAGGGCCGCTTTTCCCGCGGCGTCATTTCCATCGTCCGCCAGCGGTAATCGTAATCGATGGAATCCGTGGTGTCCATCAGATACCAGAGCATTTCTTCAAACAAGCTGTCCGCCCGCTTCAGGGCGGCTTTTTGTTTGGCCCGGGCAAAGTCCGTCCACAGGCGTTCCGCCCCGTCCCGGTCCCCCGCCGCAAGACAGGCGGCGGCCCGGCTGTTTACCACAGCCGCTTCCATCATGGCCTCTTCCTCCAGCTTCCGGAAGGCGGCGCGCACAGGACGGCCCAGACGCTCCCGGTCCTGCTCGGCCAAGGCGCAGAGGCGCTTCATTCTGACCGACGCGAGCTTCGGGTCATAGCGGCGCTCCGCGCTGTCCCGCGTGTACGCCTCCTCCAGCTCCGTCACCAGGCTGTTCATGGGCAGGTACACCGAATGTTCGGCGTTGGCCAGGGAGAACCAGCCCGTGCAGGCCGCCGCCTCCGGCATATCACCCGAAACACAGAGCACGTGGGACGTGCAGGTGGATTCGGAACCCAGCACCCGCCAGTCCCGACGGCCCGTTTCCTCCGGGCAGAATTCCGTCCCCTCAAAGCGGTCGCGGAACAGCTCCATCACGTCCAGGGGGCCGACGGGCCTTTCCGGTGCAAAGCAGAGGGGGAACTTTCGCTCCGTCCGGTATGCTCCGGCCTGGGCCGGGGCAAAGCGCAGACGTCCCAGCCAGGTGCGGCCGTTGGCAAAGTCCGAAAACCGGCCGGCGTAGGTCTGGAAGAGGTTCATCTTCCCGTCAGGCCCATAGACGGCCAGCCCGTGCTCCCTGGGCAGGCGGAAGAGGTCCGGCGAAGAGAGGAAGCCCTCTTCCTCCCCCGTGAAGCCGTCCAGCATGAACTCGTTGCCAAAGACCGTCATCCGGTCTTCCGGCAGGCGCAGGGCCGCCCACTGACGGCCGGTATAGGTTTCCACATACCAGGCTTCCCTGGGGTCGGCGATCATGATGATGTTCTGTTCCCCGGAGCCCCGTTCCGCCATCACCTGGGCGATCAGCTCGACTCCTTCCCGGGCGGTGGCGCAGCAGGCGGCGATCAGGTCCGGCAGGACCTCCTCGCACAGCCCGTCCGGCAGGGGCGGGTCCATCTGCCGGATTTCCGGGCGGATATAGGCCGTCACCGTGCCGGTCACGGCCAGGCCCTTTTCGTTGACCGCCGCGGAGGCGTAGCGTCCCCGCCCGCAGCCCTGAACCGCCGGGGTGCAGACATAGCGGAAGGTGTTTTCCGGCAGCGGCCAGCAAAAGCCGTCCTTCCCCTTCAGCACCCTGCCCGGGGCGTTTTGCGCCGCCGGCACCGCCTCCAGCCGCATCAGGGTCGTCAGGGGATACAGGTCCAGGGTCCGGGCGATGATGGCCGTCCCGTCCCTGCTGACAGCCCTGCCCACGTACACCCCGGTGCAGGCCCGGGCCTTTCGGTGGAAGCACAGGAACAACAGCAAAAGCAGGATCAACCCCGTTATCTTCATCCGCCCTTCTCCTTTCCCACCGTTTACTGTTACAGCAGCTTCTTTAATTCCTCTACCGTCTCCCGGAACACCTGCATGGCGCGGTGCACGGGTTTGGGGCTGCTCATATCGACCCCGGCGTATTTGAGCGCCTCGATCGGCGGGACGCTGCTGCCGGCGGACAGGAAGCGGATATGATCCCGCACCGCAGGCTCTCCCTCTTTCAGGATCCGGTCCGCGATGCAGACGGCGGCGGAGAAACCGGTGGCGTACTTGTAGACGTAGAAATCCCGGTAGAAGTGGGGAATCCGCATCCATTCCGCGCCGATCTCCTCATCCACGTGGACAGCCCGGCCGTAGTAATGCCGGTTGAGGTCCAGATAGGCCTCCGTCAGGGTTTCCTTGGTCAAGGGCTGGCCCGCTTCCGCCATCTCGTGGCTCTTTTTCTCAAAGGCGGCGAACATGGTCTGGCGGAAGACCGTCGTGCGGAAGGATTCCAGCAGGCTGTTGAGCAGGTAGCGCAGCATGGCCTTGTCCCCGTTGTACTTGCGGCGCAGGTAGGCGCTTAACAGCACCTCGTTGCAGGTGGAGGCGACCTCCGCCACGAAGAGGGAGTAATCCGCCTTCGGGTAGGGCTGGCACTTGGAGCTGAAATAGGTGTGCAGGGAATGGCCCATCTCGTGCACCAGGGTGGAGACGGAATTCAGATCGTCCTCATAGTTGAGCAGCATGTAGGGATGGACCCCGTACACGCCGTTGGAATAGGCGCCGGAGCGCTTGGCCTTGTTCTCATAGACGTCGATCCAGCCTTCGCTGAAGGCCTTGCGCATGACGCCCAGGTATTCCTCCCCCATCGGGGCCAGGGCTTCCAGGGCCAGGCGGCAGCCTTCCTCATAGTCCGCGGTAAACTGGACGTCCCCGAACATCGGCACGTAAAGGTCGTACATATGGAGCTCGTCGACCGAAAGGAGGCGCTTGCGGATCTCCAGGTACTCGTCCAGGGCCGGCAGGGCCTGATCGACCTGGGCTAGAAGGTTGTCAAACACAGCCTGCGGAATCTCGTCCGGATCCAGGGCGGAGACCAGGGCGGAAGGATAGCTGCGCGTCTGGGCCATGAATACATGGCGCTTGACCGAGCCGCCGTACAGGGCGGCAAACGTGCCGCCAAAATCCCGGTAGGCGTTGTGCATGCCCTGGAAGGCCGCTTTCCGGACCTCCCGGTTCTTGGAGCGCAGGAAGGTCTGATAGCGGCCGTGGCTCAGCTGGACCTCTTCCCCGTTTTCATCCCGGATCACCGGGAAGGGCAGCTCCACGTCCGACAGCACGCGGAAGGCCTGGGAAGGGGTGGACAGGGCGTCCCCGGCCATGGCCAGGAGCTTTTCCTGCTCGGCCGGCAGGGTGTGGGCGCGGTTGCGCAGCAGCCCGCGGATGTACTCGCTGTAATCGCTGAAGGAAGGATCGCTTCCAAGGCTTTGAAGCTTTTCCTCCGGCAGGGCCAGCAGCTCCGGCTCCAGGAAGGCGCAGGCCGCGCTCAGCTGCACCGCCAGGTGCCGAACCTTGCCCAGCATGGCGGTATAGCGGCCGTCGGACCCGTCCTGGTCCGCCCGCATCATCGCGTAGGCGAAGATCTTTTCCAGGCGCTTGGAGGTTTCAAAATACCGGACGATCACGCCCTTGGGATCCTCCGCCACCTTCCCCTGATAGGCCGCGATTTCGGGCAGCAGGGCGGAAAGCGCCGCCATTTCCTGTTCGACGGCCTCGTCCGTGGGGAAAATATCCTCCAGCCGCCAGAGGTATTTTTTGTCCATTTCACTGCGAGGTTTCAATTCAGCAGCCACTGTATATCATCCTTTCCAAATTTAATCCTTCCATGGTGCAAAACACTGATCCATTAAAATTGCTTCGGCGCGCGCGCTGGTTTCCTGCGTCAGGCGGGACAGGACCATATCCGCGTCCTTTTCCTTCATCAAGAGCACCAGGTCCACGTTCTGGCCGAAGGCGGTTTCCTCCGTCCTGACGGGCAAAAGGCCGAGAAGGTAATTCACCTTGTCCCACAGGGGGTATGGGACGCTGACCATCATCCTTTGGGACAGGCACATTTTGGCCACGCCCGCCTTGTCCAGGGCCATGGCGCAGCTGCGCGAATAGGCGCGCACCAGGCCGCCGGCCCCCAGGAGGATGCCGCCGAAGTAACGGGTGATCACCACGGCGCAGTTGACCACCTGGCGGGCGCGGATGACCTCCATCATCGGCAGGCCGGCGGTGCCGCCCGGCTCCCCGTCGTCGCTGTAGCGGATGATGCCGGCGTTTTCCCCGATCACGTAGGCGTAGCAGTGATGGGTCGCGTCCCGGTAGCGCTGGCGCTTGTCCTGCAGAAAGGAAAGCGCCTCTTCCTCCGTCTGCACGGGTCTGGCGTCGCAGATGAACCGGCTCTTCTGCACGATGTATTCGTCCGACCCTTCTTCCAGCAGGGTCCAGTATTCGTCCGTCATGTGTTGTCCAGGACGCCCTGAAGCAGGGCGAGGCCCTTGCGGATCGTCTCCGGCTCCGCCATGGAGAAGTTGAGGCGCAGGGTGTTTTCATGCCCGCCGCCGGCGTAAAAATGCGTGCCGGGCACGTAGGCCACGCCCGCGTCCACCGCCTTGGGCAAGAGGGCCAGGGCGTCCAGTCCTTCCTTGAGGGCAGCGAAGATGAACAGGCCGCCCTCCGGCCTGGTGACCCAGGTGAAGGCATTGATCTGCCCGATGCCGGACAGCATCGTCTCCAGCTGGACGCTGTAGCTGCGGCAGATGGCTTCAATATGCGGGGCCAGAAGGCCCTGGCTAATGTATTCGGCGCAGATCGCCTGGTTGAGCAGGGCCGTGTGCAGGTCGGACGACTGCTTGGCAATCACGCACTTGCGAAGCAATCCAGGTTCGGCGGCCATAAAGCCCACCCGAAGGCCCGGGGAAATCACCTTGGAGAAGCTGCCCAGGAAGACCACGAAGCCCGCCTCGTCAAAGGATTTGATGGTGGGAAGCTCCTGCCCCGTATAGCGCAGGTCGTGATAGGGATCGTCCTCCGCGACCACGACGCCGTAGCGCTCCGCCAGGGCCGCCACCTTTTTCCGCTTTTCCAGGGACATGGTCCGGCCGGTCGGGTTCTGGAAGGTGGGGATGGTGTAGATCATCTTCGGGCGGCACGCCCGGATCTTTTCCTCCAGGTCCTCCATGTTCATGCCGTCCTCGTCGGAGGAAACGGGCACCAGCTCCGCCTGGTAGAGCTTCATGCACTGCATGTTCCCAAGGAAGGTCGGGTCCTCGACGATGATCCGGTCGCCCGGGTCGATCAGGGCGGAGCACAGGAGGTTCATCCCCTGGGTGGAGCCGGTGGTGGGCAGGACGCCGTTTTGCTCCATGTCCACGCCGAAATGCTCGCTCAGATAGGGCTTCATGACCTCCAGGAAGGGCGGATAGCCTTCGGTGGCCCCGTACTGCAGGATACGCTTGCCGTCGTCCCGGAGCACCTTCTGGGCCACCTGAGCAACCTCCTCGTCCGGCAGGGCGCTGAAGGCCGGGTTGCCGCCGGCAAAAGAAATCATGCCCGGCTTGGCCAGGAGCTTGAAAATCTCGCGGATGGCGCTGCCGGAAAGGCCGTTAAAACGGGATGCGAACTGGATGTCCTGAACCTGCATTTGATTGTCCTCCTGTTTAAAATCAGATAGAGTACAGTTTGTTTCACCAGTTTATTCAGAATGGTTACCGTTTTTGATCTGCCTAATAATCAGTCGAAAAATCAACCGTAAAAAATTTGCGTCCGAATTTACGTCTGAAAATCAAACGTATTGCCCGGTATTCGTCTGAAAACCGAAACCGCTTGAGCAATGATCATAGTGTCTATGATCCATTCCCCATCAGCAGGGCGTAGGTCTCCTCCCCCACCAGGCCGTCCGCCGTCAGGCCTTTGTCCTTCTGGAAGGCGATGACGGCGTCGCGGGTCTGGCCGCCGAACTGGCCATCGATCAGGCCGGTATAATAGCCAAGGTCCTTGAGGCGCTGCTGGATTTCCTTGACAATCGGTCCCTCCCGGCCCGAGCCCAGCAGCAGGGCCGTCGGCGCGGGGGTCTGATAGTCGTAGGTATAGGAGACCTTTTTGGGTACCGCCGACGGCGTCGGGGTAAGGGACGCGAGATAGGCGTATTTTTCCTGTCGGGAAATGCCGTTGACCGCCAGTAGCAGCCCCGCCGTCAGCAAAAGGGCCAGGGTGACCGCAAAGGCGGGGGTCAGGAAAGGCTTCTTTCTGTTTCTTCTCATAGATTTTTCAGCGGTTGGGGTTCATCAGCTCGATGCCCTTGAGCACCTCCGGCTCGCGGACGTCCCGCACGCTGGTGTACACCATCCTCGTCAGCACCGCTCCGCCACGGAAATAGAGGCTGACGAAGGGGCAGTCCCGGGCGAACTCCGCCTGGATCTGGTCCAGCAGTTGCTTGTACTCCGGTCCCCGTTCGATGTCGGTGCGGCATTTGCGCAGCTCGGTAATCAGGTTGTTCATCGTCTCAGACTTGTAGCGGCCGTAATTGCCGGTGTTGGGCCCGTAGAGCAGGAAGCCCGGGTCCGGCACGGAATCCATCTGGAAGGCCGCCAGGCACAGGTCAAAATTGCCGGCCTGCAGGCGTTCCTTGGCCAGGCCGAAGCTCAGGGTCGTCACGCGGACCTCGATGCCCGCCTTGGCCAGCTGGTCCCGGATGGCGTTGGCCGTTTCCACGCGGACGGAGTTTTCCGCCTCCTCATAGACCCACAGGCGCAGGGACAGCTTAACCTTCTTGCCCTCTAAGACCATGTCGCGGACCCCATCTTCGTCCGTGTCCGTCCAGCCCGCTTCCGTCAGCAGCTGGTTCGCCTTTTCCAGGCTGTAGGAAAAATAGGCCTCCCCGTCCGCGTCGCTGGCGTCGTAATACATCCAGGTGTTCGCGGGGAACATGGTATCCGTCCTGGAGACCATGCCGTAATAGGCGTTCTGGGCCAGGGCGTCGGGGTCGATGGCGTAACGGATGGCCTTGCGGACGCGGACGTCCTCCAGCTCGTAGGCCTTGAGGTTGAACAGCAGCACCTCCAGCTGGCGGGTGCGGTAGTCCATATTCAGGGCGGTGACACCGGTGCGGTACTGGGCCGTAGTGACCGAACGGGTGATGATGGCGTCCACGCGGTTGTACTCGTAGGCGTTGGTCAGCTCCTTGTTGGTGGCGAAAAAGAAGGCGTTGATCTCAGACACAAAGGGCTCTTCCCCGCGCCAGTATTCGTTGGCGGAAAGGTAGAGGAAGTTGCCGGGGCTGAAGGAGACCGCCCGGTAGGGGCCGGAGCCCACCGGATACTCCGCCTGGACCTCCTCCTGCTTTAAAACCGGGAAGGTCATCGCGTACAGAAAGCCGTAATAGGGCCTGGAGGAGGTGATGACGACGGTCTTGGCGTCGTTGGCCTGGGCCTTGGACACCGTGTAGCGCATGGAGGCGTACACGCCCTTGTTTTCGGCCGTATCGTCCTTGGCCAGGCGGATGATCTCGTTCACCGTGGCAGCCACGTCGTAGGCATCCAGGGGGGTGCCGTCGCTGAAAACGGCGTCGTCCCGCAGGGTGAAGGTCCAGGTGATGCCGTCGTTCGTGCTCCAGTTCAGGGCCAGGTTGGGCTGGGGATGATAGCTGTCGTCCAGGGTGATCAGGCTCTCGTAAATCAGGCTGTGGAGGGACTGAAAATCCCTTTCCAGGGCTAGCAGGGGGTTGAGCACCGTGGTCTTGACCGAAATCATCCCGATGGAAAAGTTCTGGGCGATGTCCCCCGCGCAGGCGGACAGGGGGGTGAGGGCCACCAGAAGCGCCAACAGGCACAGCTCAGTCCTGATAATAGTTTTCCAGATAGATCGCATAAGAATCCACCACCTTCCGCGCATAGCTGCGGGTATTTTCCATGGGTATCTCGTCCAGGGACAGGGTCCGGCCGTCCCGGGAATAGCGGGTCAGCCAGGTATCCACGTTCCCGTGGCCGGCGTGGTAGGCGCAGGCCACCAGCACCGGGTCCCCGCCGTAGCGGTCGGACAGAAAGTCCAGATACCAGACCCCCAGGCGGAGGTTGGTCTCGGCGTCAAAGAGGAGGTCGTCCGTATAATCCCGGATGCCGAGCTTCCCGGCGACCCATCTGCCCGTATCCGGCAGCAGCTGCATCAGGCCCCGGGCGCCGACGGAGCTGACGGCGGAGGGGTCGTAGCTGCTCTCGTTTAAAATGATGGCGGCGACAAAGGCCGGCCGCAGCCCGTACTGCTGTGCTTCTCTTACGATCTGCTCCCGGTAGCGGACCGTCGTCCGCCAGACGCGGCGGTCATAGGCCGCCTGCTCTTCCTCCATCAGGCGGGTCTGGTCCGCCAGGCGGGCCGAGCTGACCAGAAAAAAGGCCAGGCACAGGACCACGCCGCACAGGGCCGCCAGCAGGACCGCCCGCTGGGCGGGGCTGAACAGCCCGCCGCGTTTCTTTTTCCCGCGTCCGCTGCATCTCTGCGCGTCCGCCCTGCGGGAGCGGGGGGACGCCTCTCTGGAACCGCTCAACGGTGTTCCTCCATCGGTGTTTGCGTTTGCTCTGAAAGGACGACCCGGTAGGCCTTCTCCGCCTGGGCCGCGCTCTTCTCCCGGCTGCCCCGGGTGTCGATCACCAGGTCGCTGCGGCGTTTTTTCTCCCGGGGCGGCATCTGGCTGGCGATGCGGCGTTCCGCTTCCTTCCGCGTCAGCCCGTCCCGCTCCCGAAGGCGGCGGATCTGCAGCTCCTTGGGGAGCCACGCGCACCAGACCGTGTCGCACAGGCTGTCCAGCCCGGCTTCATACAGCAGCGGGGCGTCCAGCACGCAGACGGGCACGCCCGCTTGCTCCAGGACCCGGAGCCTTTCCCGGATTTCTTTCAGGATCAGCGGATGGGTCAGCCCGTTCAGCCGGTTTAACGCCTCCGGGTCGGAAAATACCAGCCTGCCCAGGGCCTTTCGGTCCAGCTCCTCGCCGTGAAAAAAGCTGTTCCCAAAGGCTTTCCGGATGGCCGGCAGGGCGGGGCCGCCCGGGGCAGTCAGGGCCCGGCTGATCCGGTCCGCGTCGATCACCTCCGCCCCAAGGGCATGAAGGGCGGCGGAAAGGTTGCTCTTGCCGCTGGCGATGCCGCCGGTCAGGCCGATCACATACGTCATTTGGTTTCGTACCAGCTCTTTCCCGTTTGTACTTCCGCCACCAGCGGGACAGACAGGGAGGCGACGGATTCCATCACGCCCTTGAGCAGCTCGCCCGCCCGCTGGGCCAGGGCCTCGGGCGCTTCAATCAGCAGCTCGTCGTGCACCTGCAAAATCAGCCTCGCCTCCGGCATTTCGTCCTTCAGCCGCTCCCAGACCCGGACCATGGCCAGCTTGATGATGTCCGCCGCGGTGCCCTGCACCGGCATGTTCATGGCCACTCGCTCCCCAAAGGCCCGGGTCCTGCCTACCTTGAGTTCCGGAAGCGGCCTGCGCCGGCCAAAAAGGGTTTCCGCGTACCCCCGCTCGTGGCCCTTTCGCTTGCAGTCCTCCATGAAGGCGCGGATGCCCGGATAGCGGCTTAAATAGCGCTCGATAAAGTCATGGGCCGTCCAGCGCGAAACGCCGATGTTCCGGGCCAGACCAAAGTCGCTGATGCCGTAGACGATGCCGAAATTGACCGCCTTGGACGCCGAGCGCATCTCGTGCGTCACCTCTTCCATGGGCACGCCGTAGACCTCCGCGGCCGTGCGGGTATGGATGTCCTGGCCTTTTTGGAAGGCGTCCGTCATCGCTTCGTCCCCGCTCATGTGGGCAAGCACCCTGAGCTCGATCTGGGAATAGTCGGCGTCTACCAGGAGGCACCCTTTCCTGGCGACAAAGGCCCGGCGGATCTCCCGGCCCAGGTCGGTGCGCACAGGGATGTTCTGGAGGTTCGGCTCGCTGGAAGAGATGCGGCCCGTGGCCGTGCCGGTCTGGTCGAAATAGGAATGGACGCGGCCCGTTTCGTCGATGTTGCGCAAAAGGCCATCGATATAGGTGGCGTTGAATTTGGTGAAGGTCCGGTAGTCCAGGATCATGCGGACGGCGGGATGCTCGTCGATCAGCTTTTCCAGGGTCTCGGCGTCGGTGGAGTAGCCGCGCTGAGTCTTTTTCCCGGCGGTCAGGCCCAGGGTTTCAAACAGCACCTTACCCAGCTGCTGGGGGGAGTTGAGGTTAAAGCCGGAAACGCCGGTGGAGCGGTAGATTTCGTCCCGCAGCTCCTCCGTCTTTTTCGTATATTCCCGGCCCAGGGTACGGAGCACGTCCGCGTCCACCTGAAAACCGGCCTTTTCCATGTCGTAAAGGACCCTGAACAGCGGCAGCTCGATCTCCCGGTAGAGGGAATCCATATGAAGGGCTTTCAGCTGCTTTTCCTGGGCGGATGCCCTACGCAGGACGGTGTCGGCGTTTTCAGGCCCCAGGTCCCGAAGCGGAAAGGCCTTCCCCAGCGGGTTTAACAGATAAGCCCCCAGCTGCGTATCCCAGGTAATTTCTGGCAGGGGCAGGTGATAGCGGTCCAGCGTGTGGTAGAGCTTTTTCGCGTCATGGGTGCCCAGGGGCCGCTGTAACAGGGCGGAGGCGGCGGTCAGCGCGTCCGACGGGGTCAGCCCCTCCTCCAGCAGGGTCTGCTGGCCCAGGGCGGCCTCCGCGCACCGGCCGTCCCCCGCCAGGGAAAGGCGGTCCGCGCCGACGTACAGGGCGGCAGAATCCGCCGCTTCCAGGGACGAAGCGAAAGCGCGGATGCCCTCCGCGTCCGAAAGGCGCTCTGTCTCCGCCGCGGGCTCCGCTTTTTCGTCCGCCGGCTCCGCTTCTGGGGCTTCCGCTCCGCCAAAGAGCTTCTGCGCCCGCTGCGCCGCCACGTTGAGCCCGAGCTTCCTCAGGGCCGAAACCCCGGAGGCGACTCGGTCCGTCCTACAGGCTTCGTAGTCAATCACAATGGGCGCTTCCGGCACGATGGTCGCGAGCTTCCTGGAAAAGAGGGCCAGCTCCCGGTTGTCCCTAAGCTTTTCGCCGATCTTTCCCTTGATCTCGTCCGCGTGGGCCAGCACCTGGTCCAGGCTCCCGTACTCCTGCAGCCATTTGACCGCCGTCTTTTCCCCCACACCGGGGACGCCGGTGATGTTGTCGGAGCTGTCCCCCATGAGGCCCTTTAAGTCCGTCACCTGCGAAGGGGTGACACCAAAATATTCCCGCACCCCGGCCGGGTCAAAGAGGATGGTCTCCGTGATGCCCTTTTTCGTAAACAGCAGGGAGACCCGGTTCCCTACCAGCTGCAGGGCGTCCCGATCCCCGGTTAAAAGTATGGTGTCGATCTCTTTTTCGGTATTGAGCCGGCCCACCGTGCCCAGAATGTCGTCCGCCTCATATCCTGCCACGGCGTAGACCGGAATATGAAGCTCCGGCAGCAGCTCCCGGATGAGGCGCAGCTGCGAAATCAGCTCGTCCGGCGTCTTCTGCCGGCCGGCCTTGTACTCCGGGTAGGCCAGATGGCGGAAGGTCGGGGCGTGCTCGTCGAAGGCCACCGCGCAGTAGGCGGGCTTCCTTTCCTCAAACACCTTAAACAGCATCATCAGAAAGCCATGGATCGCCCCGGTCGGCGTACCCTCGAAATCCATCGGGGGCATGGCGTGAAACGCCCGGTGCATCAGGCTGTTCCCATCCACAATCAAAAAGCAGTCTCCGCCCATCCGCAAAGCCCCCTCCCAGAAAATGTTGATGCCATTATAACACGGTTTTGGGGCTCCTGCAATCAGGGGATACAGGTGTTACACAGACGGCTGTCCGGTAAGCTCCCGAATAAAATCCCCCGGCAGAAGCACCCGAATAGGAGAATATTGGTAGTCGTGCGTGTTTCTGGTGACAATGCAGTCCATCTTCTCGCGAACCGCCGTCTCAATCATCACCGCGTCCTCAAAATCCGAGGTATTGGAGGCAATTGCCGCCATCACATCGGCCCCTGCCGTATCTGCCACCTCAAAAATAGCCGCGAGGCGGCTGAGGATTGTCCTGGCCTTAGCATTGTCATGCGTCAGGCGGTGTGACAGGTAAAAAATGTCCGTCATCGCCTTTGCAGTAATAAATCCATCGAAGAGCATGTTGGACGCGGCCAAAAACACCTGCTCGGCATCCTGATCAAAGGGTTTTCGTCCCTGAACCGCGTCCATGATCACGCAGGTGTCAATCATCACCCTCATATCCGGTTCAGCCGTTCCTCTCTCGCCTCTTCCAGCGTCATATCATCCGGCAAAATGCCGAACAAGGACTTTGCCGTCTCCGTCCGGTCCTTAAAGGGACTGGTCAGCTTGCTGACGACTTTCCCGTTCCTGGTGATAAAGATGTCTTCCGTCGCGGACAGGAGGAGATATTTCCCCAGATTCTGTTTCAGTTCTGTAGCGGTAATCGACATGTTTTCTGCCTCCCCTCAATTTTATATTTCATGCTCATTATATCATAATCGTACGATTTGTCAAAGACATATCGCACATAATTATTCTGCCGATCGGACGCTCAGTTCGTTACTCCCGTATAAAAGGACGCCGGGCCCATGCCTGACGTCCTTCATCTAATTTTCTTTTCACGCAGCGCTCAGAACCACGGCCGGAGCGTGAACGCCGCCCGCCGCTTTCCTGTATTGCAGCATACAGGACTGGCTGAACGTGTTTTTTGATCTCATTTCCCGGAAACCGTGACGCCTTCTGCCGCCATCCAGGGGAAAGCGAAGGTGCCGTCCGAGACAAGCTCTTTGGAAACCGCGGTAACGTTGGAGAACACGTCGGTCAGGTTGCCGCTGATCATCGTCTCCATGACAGCCCCCTTCACTTCGCCGTTTTCCACGTAGAAGCTGTTCTTGGCCACGCCGGAGAACTCGCCGTTGACACCCGGCTCGCCGCCGGAGAAGCCGCCGACGATGAGGCCGCGGGACACTCTGCGGATCATGTCCGAAAGGGCCGTGTCCCCCGGTTCCATGATCAGGCGGGAGCCATCGTTCTTCGTGACGGCCTGGCCCGTCTTTTTCGCCGCGTAGAGGTTCAGCAGGAAGGAGCGGAGCACGCCCTGGTCCAGAATGGTGACGTCCTCTGCGCGGTAGCCGTCCCCCGTATAGGAGCTGGTCACCGCCAGGCGCGGGTCCTCCGTCACCATGCGTAAGGTAAGCTTGGGGCTCACCACCTGTTCGCCCAGGCATTTGAGCCAGCGGCTGGTGCCGTTCATGATCACGCCGTCGCTCACATAGTTGTCCAAAAGCATCCAGATAAACTGGCCCAGGGCGTCGGGCGTAAAGATCACCGTGCCCTCGAATTTGTCCCCCACGGGGACGGTGGTCAGGCTCTTTTCGGTTTCCGAAAGCTGCCTGCGCAGGCTGCCGTACTCCAGGATCGGCTTTTTGAGGCCGCTGATGGTCACGGAGCCGTAGGCCAGGCCGGTGGTCCTATCCCCGTCGTTGCCGGCAAATTCCAGCATGGCGTCATACCGGCCGTCGAGTTTTTCAAAGCAGGTGCCGTTGGAGTTGAGGTAGAGGCGGTGCGTCCGGGTATGGCTGCCGATGATCTGGCCCAGGCGGATCAGGGGATATTCCTTGGACACGGTGTCGATCAGCTCCGCCAGGCGATCATAGAAGCCCTCCATGTCCGGGTTCAGGGGACCGTGCTCAAACACCTGCGGCTCCTGCCGGGGGGCGATGTCGTTGGCCTCGTCCGGACCGGAGGACAGGGCGCCGGCCTTTGCGTCCTCCACCAACTGCAACAGTCCCTCGTCCGTCAGGTCGTTGCCGGAGGCGGAGCCCTTCCGCCCGTCCAGGTAGGCCGTCACGGAGGCGGAACGGTCAAAGAGGGTCCGGTAGAGGGAGAAATTGACGTGCTCGGTATTCAGCTCCCTCTTTTCGCTTTCCGTCAGGGAAAGGGCGAATTTACTGATCCCGGCGGCTTTCAGCAGGCTGGATAATTTTAAGGCGGTATTCTGAATGGATGCCATGTTATCTACCTCCGATCGAGATTTTCAGGCGCATTTCCGGCCCGGCCATGCCCACCGGCATCGGCTGTTTTTTGCCGCAGAAGCCGCTGGAAGACCAGGTGACGCGGTCCGAAACCATGTCGACGGTTTTGAGCATTTCAAAGGCGATGCCGGACACCGTGGTATCCAGCAGAGCCCGGCCGAGCTTGCCCTTCTTGATCTCGTAGCCCAAGGAGACGCCGAACATGAACTCGCCCGTCAGGTCAGCCTGGCCGTTGGAGCTGTCGATCAGGTAGTACCCGTCGTCGATGGAAGCGATCATGTCGGAAAGGCTGTCTTTGCCGGGCAGGATGGCGGTGTTGCGCATCCTGATCAGCGGCTCGTCCGCGTAGGTCCAGGCCCGGGCGTTACCGGCCGGCGTCATGCCGAAATGCTGGGCCGTCTCCCGGTTGTTCATATAGCCGGTCAGGATGCCGTTCTGAATCAGCGTCACATCCTGCGCCAGCGTGCCCTCGTCGTCCAGGTACACCGGCAGGGGGACGGTTTCGCCGAAGGCGGTATGGGCGTAATCCACCAGCGTCACCAGGTCGGACGCGACCCGTTTGTGAAGGTTGGGCCCGGCCACGCTGCCGCCCAGCACCAGGTCCGCCTCCACCGTGTGGCCGACGGCCTCGTGGGCCAGCATGCCGCCCATCATCCCGCCCAGGATGACGGTCTTGACCCCGGCCTCGGCCCAGACGCCCTCCGCCTTGTCCATGAGCCTTCCGTACAGCTCGTCGACGCCCCGATACAGGGGCTCCAGGTCTATAAAATGGTCTTCAAAGCTGCCGCCGCCCCCGAAGGCCTTGAACAGCTCCACCGGCACGCCCGCCTTGGACTCCGCCGTCATCATCACGTACAGATAGCAGCGGGGATAGGAGACATGACCGGAGGCGGCGTCGGACGAAACGATGATCTTGTCCTGCGAATCCTCCGTATAGACCACCGTCCGGCTGGTGAGCTTCGGGCAGTGGGCCACCACGTATTCGTCCACCGTATGGCACAGGTCGATGAAGCGCTTCTGCTCCACGTCCACGATGGGCCGGAGCGGCAGCGCCTTGGTCCCCGCCAGGGCCGGGTAGGAGCGGCCGGCGCTTTGGGCCCGGGCGTCCAGGAAGGCGGCGTTCTCCGTCGCGGCGCGCAGGACGGCCTGGGCGTCCTCCTCCGTATAGGAAGCGGCGGACGAAAAGCCGTACCGGCCGTTCTTGGTCACCCGGGCGCTGATGCCCCGGCTGGACGACCGGCCGTTCTGCACCAGGTTCCCTTTGAGCAGCACCACGCGCCGGCTCCGGTTTTCATGGCCGCGCAGCACGGTCTGCATCCCGTCCGCAAAAAGGGCTTTTTGCGGGGTAATGATATCCTTCAGCATATGTTCCTCCCGTAGCGCCGGAAAAGCCTTATTGGATGCTGTTTCCGGCAAACTTTCACCGTTTATGATACCGGATGCGCCCGTCTGTGTCAAGCCGGAAGGGATTAAGTTTTGATCAGGCCAAAGAAAAAACGCCCCGAAAGGCATTTTACCGAAGCCTAAGTCTTCTGGCAATCGAACGGAAAGCGCGTTTTTCCCAGTACAGGCACCAGCGCATGGGATAGATGGCCGTCCAGAAGCGGGCGTAAAAAAGGTAGCCTTTGTCCGTCACCTTGATTTCCCGGCCCTTTCGACGGAACATGGTCAGCACCCCGAGCACCACGCTGTCGGGCACGTTTTCAAGGACGTAGGTATTGTCCCCCCGGATCAGGTAATGGTCCTCCCGGACGGCGATCACCCGGTGCAGGACGTAGCTGCTGCCGCGCTTGTAGAGGGCCACGTCGTACTTTTTGAGGCGCTCCTCCGGCACCCGGATCATCACCAGGTCCCGGTTCTGCCGGAGCATGGGCTCCATGCTGATCCCGCTGATCTTGTAGATCAGCCTCCCGTCCCGGGCAAGCAGTTGTTCCAGTGTCATCGTCATCAGGCAAGCAGCCCCCTGTGTTTTTTCTTCCGGTCGCCGATTCTTTGGGCTCGCGCTTCCGCTTTTACGCTTCGGGGTTCATGCCCCGGTAGGCGACCTGCGCCGCCTCGGGCGACATATTGCAGGAAAGCCGGTAAAACCCCGCAAGGTCCAGGATGGTCTTTTCCAGGCTGATTACCCGGGCCATCACCGCCGGGTTCCGGGGGCGGTAGCACTGGCTCATCAGCACCGGGAAGGCTTCCTCCTTGGAAAGGGGCTCCATCAGGTTTTCTTCCTGTCGCCGGAGGGACACGACCGCCTTGAGGGGCGCGCTGTCGTTCCTGCTGAGGCGGTGCTTTCCGTCCCAGGGCGAACCATACACGGTCACGCCGCCGTTTTCGACCCGCAGAAGGGGCTTATCGTCGTTAATCATCCACACCCGGCTGCCGAAGGCCTCCCGCCACAGACGGGCGTGGGTGCTCTTGCCCGTGCCGCTCGGAGCCGTAAAGATATAGGCCTGCCCGTCCATGCAGAGGGCTGAGCCGTGCATCAGCAGGACGTCAAAGGCCACCAGCCTGTCCGCCAGCAGGGCGTGCACGGCGTTTTTTTCCAGAAAAATGGGGTGATATTCGCGCCTGGGCTCGCCGTCCGCTTCGGCCATGCGGTCAAAGCTGCGCTGGATCCTGTTTAGATCCTCCTGACTCGGCTCCACCGACAAAAGCGGCTCCCGGTCGCTCAAGTAGTCCGAAAGAAATTCCTTCGTTTCGTCAAACCGGCTCCGGACGCCCACCGGCACCCCGGCAATCTCGATCACAAATTCAGCCACGCGCATCTCCTTATTGGACGGTTCCGTCTCCGCCCGCAGCGGCAAGCGGTTTCATCCGGTTCATTATACAATCATGTCATCGCCGTTGGCAAGCGTCCGGCCCTCAGCGCACGTTCCCGATCAGGTTTTTATAAAAGTCCACCGCTCCGGGCAGGCAGCTGTATTCGATGGTCTCGTTCAGGCCGTGCATGCCCTGCATCTGCTCCGGGCCGTACACCACCGGCGCAAAGCGGACCACGCAGTCGCAGATGTCCTGATAGAAGCGGGAATCCGTCGCGCCGGTCATCACATAGGGGCTGGACGGGCAGCCGGGGAAGGTCTGGGCGACGGTGCGCTCCACGGTCCGGAAGGCGTCGCAGGTGATGTCCGCTGGCTCGGTATAATCGGAGGCGTGGAAGACCTCCATGGTCAGCTTGTGCTTTTTCGCCAGTTTTTCCAGGACGGCCAGGCTCTCCTTCATCCCCTGGTGGGGAATAAAGCGCAGGTTCGCGCCCAGCGTCGCTTCCTGCGGCATGACGTTGAAGGCGTCCGAGCCGGACTGCATGGTGAAGGCGACCGTCGTGCGGATCATGGCCCCGCCCTGGGCGCTGATCATGGGCAGCACTTTGAGCAGCACAGGCCTGAACAGCCAGAGGTTCCCGAACACCAGCCTCAGCGGGAAGGAGGCGTAGGGCGCCAGGGTTTCAAACATGGCCGAGACCTCCCGGGACATGCGCCGCTTGAACACCGGCTTGGTTTCCACTTCATGGACGAAGTCCGCCAGGCGGGCGATCGGAGAGTGGGCCTTGGGCGCGCTGGCATGGCCGCCGTTGGACGTCGCCCGCAGCAGCACATCCGCCTTGCCCTTTTCAAACACGCCGAGCATGGCGAAATTGCCGGGGATCCCCTTGATGGGCTCGGTGATGATGCCGCCGCCCTCGTCCACCACCAGGAAGGGCCGGACCCCGCGTTTTTTCATCTCCGCCACCAGCTTGGGGCAGCCGTCCCCCGCCCATTCCTCCGTACAGGAGGAGGAAAGGTAAACGTCGTTTTCCGGGACATAGCCCTCCGCCAGCAGCTCCTCCGCGGCCTGAAAAAACGCCATCACCGAGCATTTGGTATCGGAGGTGCCGCGGCCCCAGACCTTGCCGTCCGCGATGTCGCCGGAAAAGGGCGGATGGATCCATTCCCCCTCCGCCGGGACGACGTCCTGGTGGCTCATCAGCACCAGGGGCTTTTGAGAGGACTTTCCCTTCCAGAAAAAGAGGAGGTTCCCGTCGATCTCGGTCTTTTCCAGGCGCTGGTGCACCAGGGGAAAAAGCTCCTCCAGCACCCGGTGGAATTGGAGGAACTTTTCCCTCTGGTTCGTATCCGGGACGGAAACGGTATCGACCCGCACCATTCGGGAGAGCTTTTCCGCGTAGACCATCGCCCGGGCCGGGTCCGGCACGGGAACGTAGTCAGAGCGCTTTTTAGGCCCTAAGAGCGTGCGGATCACCGCCGCCAGCAGAGCGAGCAGGATAACGCACAAAAGGCCCAGCAGACACCAAAGCACCGCCATTGTTTACGCCTCCTTCTGACCGCGCCGCCAGGCCAGGTAGGAAAGCCCGATGGCGATGGCTCCGCTGGGGATGATCATCATGCTGGTGGAGGCGGTCAAAGACGGCACCAGCACGAACAAGACCGTCATCACGGCCAGGGGGATCAGCGCCAAGCGCACGTCCCTACGGTAATAGCGGTAGGCCATGGCCCCGAACAGGGCGGGCACCACGCAGTCAAAGGCCGGCTGCAGGACCGGGCTCTGGAGTACCGGCTGGAGCGGGATCATCAGCACCACGCCCAGGGCGAGGACGGCGATGGTCACCAGGGAAGAAACGGCGATAGACAGGGTGGAAATGACCTCGTTTTCCGCCGTCCCGGTTTTGACCCCCGCCAGTTCCCGGGCGTTCATCGCGCAGGGAATCTTCATGTTGATCAGGTTGCCGGTGATAAAGGCCAGGTAGCTGCCGCCGGCCCCCAGCATGGGCGTATAGACCAGGTACTCCACCACGCTGGACGCCGTCCAGACCAGGCCGGCCGCCAGGAAGCCCCGCGCGGCGGCCCCCATGTCGGGCATGGCCCCCAGGATCCCGCCGATCAGGAAGGGAGCGCCGACCAGCATGATCAGCGTCAGCACCGACACCAGCCTGCCCAGGCGGTGAGTCCCTTTGAGATAATCTTCATACATCTGTTCCCGGTTCATCCTTCTGTCCCTCCCTTATCCAATCAGCACGGCCGCCGCCATCCCGCAAAGCATGCTGACGGCGATGGAGAAATTGTCCAGCCACTTCATATTCTTCTTTTCAGACAGCCAGGAAAGCAGGGCCATCACCGCCGCCGAGACGACCGCCACCGCCAGCGGCAGCCAGCTGCCGGCAAAGGTGAACCTGCCCCCGCCGGAGACGAAGCCGCCGATGTAGCTGCCGATGTAGGCGCTGACCATGCCGATGAACATGGCCACCATCGCCCGGTCCCCAAAGCCCGGCTTGCCGGAGCCGTTTCCTTTGCCCTGGAGTTTTTTCGTGTACCTGGGGTTGAAGATCGCCGCCAGGATCATCCCCCACATGATGCAGACGCTCATCAGCAGGGCGATGGTCGAAAAGGCCTGCACCGTCATCTGGTCCGCGCTCAGCTTGATGCCGATCTGCTCGGCCGCGGCGTCGGCCACCTGGGTCTCGTAGTGAAGCGCCCCGATCACCGACAGGCGCAGCCACGGCCACGGGGTGCCGAGGCTCCCGCTCAGGGCCAGCACGCCCAGCAAAATCCCGACGCTGGGCAGCACGGAAAAGGTAGCGCTGGCCGTCACCGCCCGCTTCATTTTGGTCACGTCCATTCCAAGGCGTTTTCCCATCCGCCAGGCGCGGACGATGAAGACCACGCAGACAATGGCGATAAATAAGATGATCCCGCCGCAGATCAGGTAAAGCTCCGGCCGGTTCAGCTGTGAAAGCACTGACATGGAACATCCCTCCCGAAAAGCATTGTACCGGTGTATTATACCACCCCTTCCCGTTTCTTTCAAATGGGCCGAGTTTTTACAACCTCCGGCAGGAAAACCACCTGCGCGGGTCGAATAAGGATTGTTTGTGCCGGGAGAGCGAAGGCCGGACGAGCGGCCTGAAGCTGGCCCGGGCACTGATTTTGGATTCTTGAGGCGATGTATGAAAAAACCGGCCCTGCTGCTGATCTGCCTGCTGCTCCTCATCCCATTCTGCGCTCCGGCGGAAGAAGAGGCCGTCCTTCCGGACACGTGGTACGAGCTTTCCCCGCTGGTAAAGACCGAGGAGGGCGAAGCCGCCATGCTCCTTCTGCCCCGCTCCTATTATTCCGGGGAAGAGATCTATAAGGGCAATACCGGCATTCCCCTGACCGGGGCGTGCGTGCTGCACTGCGCCTCCGTGGTCCTGTCCAACCTAAGCGGGCAGGAAATCACCGGGCAGGAGGTCACCGCCGCCAACAACCGGGACATCCGGGAGGCCCGCCGCTGGGTCAACTATGTGTCCTGGGGAAAGCTGGCCACCCGCTACCAGGTGGACTTTCACAGCTATGACCTGGCCCAGTACAATACGAACCTGAAAAACAGCGGCGTCCGCAAGGACGAGCGCCGCCACAACAAGATCGAGACGCTGGCCGAAGCGATGAACCAGCTGGGCGGAAACGCCGGGCTGATCGTACATTTCAACGCCTCCGGCAGGCTGAACGGCTCCGGGCACCGGCACGCGGTGGTCCTGCTGGGCTATATCCTCAAGGACAGGCAGGTAACGGACCTTCTGATCAGCGATTCCAACGTCCCCGCCCCCCAGGGGGCCTGCGTGCGGCTGTCCCAGTCCAGCCTGCCCCTGTCCATGCTGGGGAAAAAGGCCCTGAACAAAGCCGTGGAAAACGGAGAGAACCTGGCCCTGGCGATGATGGACTACGTCGTTTCCTACCGCTATATCACAAAGGCGGCTGAGCCATGAAAGAAAAGAACCAATCCCAAAGGTCCGATCCGATCGACCTGCCTTTAAACGAATATTACGACGACTACGTCGACGAATACGGGGAAGAGGGCCTGCTGGACGTGCTGGCCGAAAGCGGCCGGGACGGAGACGAGTTACATAAAAAGACCATCTTTAAGCCCCGGGAGCGAAAGCCCTCCTTCCTGCTCGCCGTTTTGATCAACGCCTTCCGGCTGATGGTGCTGGCGGCGCTGATCCTGGCCCTGGCCGGGGTGGGCGCGGTGCTGGGCGTCGCCCGGGCCTATATGGATACCGCCCCGGTGCTGGATCTGACCGTCATCGACGACCAGGCCCAGACGTCTTTTATCTATGACGCCGAGGGGCGGGAGATTACCGATTATAAGGGCACGGAAAACCGGGTCATGGTCTCCATCGACACCATGCCTCTGCCGCTGCGCAACGCCTTCGTCGCCGTGGAGGACGCCCGGTTTTACACCCACAACGGGGTGGACCTGAAGCGCATCGCCGGCGCCCTGATCAGCAATTTCGTCACCGGCTCCCAGCAGGGCGGCTCCACCATCAC
>DGRV01000021.1:0-109751 GCA_002391225.1 Christensenella sp. UBA4379 | reverse complement strand
GCTACGGCGGCTCCACCATCACCCAGCAGCTGATCAAAAACACCCTGCTTTCCAGCGAGCAGAGCTACAAGCGCAAGATCCAGGAGGCCTACCTGGCCATGCAGCTGGAAACCCGCTACACCAAGGAGCAGATCCTGGAGAGCTACCTGAACACCATCTACCTGGGAGAAAACTATTACGGCGTCAAAACCGCCGCCTACGGCTTTTTCGGCAAGGACAACCTGTCCGACCTGACGATCCGGGAATGCGCGATGTTGGCGGGCGTCACCACCAACCCCTACTATTATAACCCAAGGAGGAACTATTACCTCCGGGAGAGCGAGACCACCGATTACCGCGCCATCACGGACAACCGCACGGACTACGTCCTCAAGTGCATGTACGAAAACCAGTTCATCACCCGTCAGCAGTACCAGGAAGCCCTGGTCAAGACGACGGCGAACGTGCTGTCCGAATCCCCGGAGAGCAACGAGATTTACCCCTACACGCACTATGTGGAATATGCCGTCCGGGACGTGATCCAGGCCCTGCTCAAAATCCACGGCCTGGAAAACACCGCCCAGAACCGCAACCGCATGGATTCTGAGCTGCGGACGGGCGGCTATCAGGTCTTCCTGGCACTGGACACCGACATCCAGCAGGCTGCGGAGGAAATCGTCTACAGCTATACCGATTACCCCGCTCTCAACAACTCGGCCGACAGCATCTACCGCGCCCGGAACGCGGACGGCACCTATGAGGAGATCGTCCAGCCCCAGGCCGCCGTGGTGATCACCGATTACCGCACCGGGGAAATCAAGGCCATCGTCGGCTCCCGGACCAAGCCGGACCGGCGCAAGACCCTGAACCGCGCTTCGGACATGAACATGCCCGTGGGCTCGGCCATCAAGCCCCTGGCCGTGTATGCCCCGGCCGTCGAGCTGGGCCACGGGGCGGCGGACATCGTCAGCAACATGCCCCTGCCCGTGGCAGGCTGGCGGGGAAACAACGGGGAGGACACCTGGCCCAAGAATTACAGCGGCAGCTCCTACCGCGGGCCCGAGACCCTGCGGACCGCCCTGATGCGCAGCGACAACACCGCCGCCGCCTACGCGCTGATGAACTTCGTCGGGGTGGACCGTTCCTACGATTATCTGCTCCGGCTGGGCGTTTCCCCCGAGCACATCAACAAGACCCCCTTCGGCCTGGCCCTGGGCTCCAGCGGCATTTCCTGCGTGGAAATGGCCATGGCCTTCGGCGCTTTGGGCAACGGCGGGGTCTACCGCTCCCCCATCACCTTCAAGGGCCTGTTTGACAGCGACCGCCGCAGCCTCTATGACGCGGCCGCCAACCAGGTGCAGCGGCAGGTGTTCAAGCCCTCCACCGCCTGGCTGACCGTCGACATGCTCAAGGACGCCGTAACCTCCGGCACCGGCACCGCCGCCAAGATTTCCGGCCAGACCGTCGCGGGCAAGACCGGCACCAACTCCGACCAAAAGGGCGTCTTCTTTGCGGGCATGACCGGGTGGTACTGCGGGACCGTCTGGATCGGCCACGACAATTACAAGGCCCTGTCCTCCAAGACCACCGGCGGCAACAGCGCCGCCAAGCTCTGGCAAAAAATCATGAGCCGGGTCCACACCGAAAAGGGCCTCAAGGACCGGGACATCCTCCAAGGCAAGGCGGAAGATTACGGTCTGGTCAAGGTGACTACCTGCGCCGTCTCCGGCCAGCTGACCACGGAGGCCTGCCTGTCCGACCGCATGGGCTACGGCACCAAGACCGACTGGTGGCCGGCGGACAGCCTGCCCCGGGTTTCCTGCCAGCTGCACGTCCAGCGGGTCATCTGCTCGGAGTCCGGGATGCTGGCCAGCCCCTCCTGCGAGCATACGGAGACCTGCGGCGTCATCTCCCTGCCCAAGGGTCATCCGCTGGAAAAATACATCGGCACCGAATACCAGAGCGTGCTGGAAGATTATCTGGGCATCACGGTCAGCAGCAGCAACCTATGCACCTGGCACGGCCAGGCGGTCGAAGATCCTCTGTTCACCGAGGATCCGAACACCGAATACGCCCAGCAGCAGGAGGAAGAAAGCGGGCCGGACGACCCCGTTTCCCTTTCTGAACTTCGGTCCGGCGCCCAGAACCTGATCGTCAGCGCCACCCAGCAGCTGGGCTGGCTGGAGCCGGAGAGCGAAGAATACCTCCGCCTGTACACCGCCATCCAGAACCTGGTCATGCAGCTCAACGCCGGCGCCGGCCCGGAAGCCCTGGCCGCGGCCATGAGCAACGTATCCCAGGTCATGAACGGCATGTAAGTACAGAAAAGCGGCGCGGAACCAGCGCATCGTGCGCTCCGGTTTCGCGCCGCTTTTCTGTGGATAGCGTTCCCGCCTACCACCTGCGGAAAGGGCATTTTTCGTTTTTATAGGCGGCCTTCAGCTCCACCAGGCAGCCGCAGCCCATGCAGGTGCCGTTGTTCAGCTGATCGCAGGCACGGCATATAGACAGCCGCTGCTGATAGATTCCCTCTGGCGCGCGTGCGCCGGAGGGAATTTTGATCAGCAGGCTACCCACGTACTTTTCATAGTCCTCCGGGAAAGCGTCCCGGAGCAGGCACTTCCTGCACTGTCCTTCCATGGTCAGCGGATGGCCAGGTGCACGACGCTTAACGGAGGCAGGGTGACGGTCAGGCCGTCCTGGGCCACGGCAAAGCCGGTGAAGGGCTGATCCTTGACGTCGCTCGGACGGTCGAAGGTGTTGTGGTCGTCCATCTTTCCGGTCAGGATCTCGCCCTGAACCTGTTCGGGCATCCTGTCCCGGGTGGCGATTTCCAGCTCCCGGGCTTCGTCCAGGGAGGGGTTGACCAGGGTTACGTGGACGGTGCCGTCCTTCGCGATAGAAGCGGAGTGCTGAATGGAGGGCAGCTTCATGCCGCAGACCTCCATCTCCGGGGCGTCCAGGAAGCTGGCCAGCAGCTCGTTCTCCTGGTGATCGCGGAACAGCTTAAAGACATAGTAGGTGGGCGTGCAGACCATCCTGTCTCCCTCGGTGAGGATCGGGGACTGCAGCACGTTGACCAGCTGGGCGATGTTGGCCATGTGCACCCGGTCGCAGTGGCGGTTGAAGATGTTCAGGCTCAGGGCGGCGACCATGGCGTCGCGCATGGCGTTCTGCTGGTAGAGGAAGCCGGGGTTGGTGCCCTCCTCCACGTCGAACCAGGTGCCCCACTCGTCCACAATCAGGCCGACCCGCTTTTCCGGGTCGTACAGGTCCATGACGGCGCTGTTCAGGCGGATCAGTTCCTCGATCTCCAGGGCCTTCCGGATGGTGACGTAGTAATCCTCCCGGGTGAAGGACAGGGCGCTTCCCTTGTGCTCCCAGGTGCCGGGAACGGTGTAGTAGTGCAGGGACACGCCGTCCAGCATCTTTCCGGCGCTCTTCATCAGGGTGTCGGTCCAGCGCCAGTCCGCGGTGCCGGGACCGGCGGCGATTTTGAGGATCTTTTCCCCCGGGCGGTACTGGCGGATATAGGTCTGGTAGCGGCGGTATTCGTTGGTGTAATAGTCCGCCGTCATGTTGCCGCCGCAGCCCCAGGGCTCGTTGCCCACGCCGAAATATTTGACCTTCCAGCCGTTTTCCCGGCCGTTGGCCCGGCGTAGGTCCGCCATGGGAGAAATCCCGTCGAAGGTCAGGTATTCGACCCATTCGTTCATCTCCTGCACGGTGCCGGAGCCCACGTTGCCGGAAATGTAGGCGTCGCAGGAAAGCTGGCGGCACAGCTCCATGAACTCATGGGTGCCGAAGCTGTTGTCCTCCGTGACCCCGCCCCAATGGGTGTTGACCATCTTCTTGCGGGTGTTCTTCGGGCCAATGCCGTCCTTCCAATGGTACTCGTCGGCAAAGCAGCCGCCCGGCCAGCGGAGCACCGGAATGCGGATGTCCCGCAGGGCCTGCACCACGTCGCTGCGCATCCCGTTGACGTTGGGAATGTCCGAGTTCTCGCCGACATAGACGCCCCCGTAGATGCAGCGTCCCAGGTGCTCGGAGAAGTGCCCCTGGATGTCCTTGGAGATGTGACCTTGGGTTACGGTGGTCTCGAGAATCAGCCGATCCATGAAATAAAAACTCCTTTCATATCTGCTCCAAGCCGGCGGAAAGCCGGCTCTACAGTCCGTTCATGCCCCGCTACCGGGGCTCATTCAGCCGGGCCGCCCAGTTTGGCCCGCCGTCCCTGAAGCGGGTGATCATGTCGATGGTCAGGGAGGCGCTGTCCGGCAGGTCCGTCAGCTCGTCCCGGGACGCAAACCACGCCTCCGCCAGCTCCCCGTGCTCCACTTTGAGCTCCTCGTCTCCGTCCGCCTCGCAGAAAAAGCCCATCAGCACGTCGTGGTCGATGCCCCAGGGCTGGGAGCGGTAATAGCGCAGGTTCTTCACATGGATGCCGACCTCCTCCATGACCTCGCGGCGGACGGTGTCCTCGATGGTCTCGCCGATCTCGGTATATCCGGCGATCAGTGCCAGGGCCTTGTAGGGGCGGTTGGCGTAGCGGGAAACCAGCAGCCTGTCCCCCTTCGTGACCCCGATGATCACCGCCGGGGCGATCACCGGGTAATAGACGCTCCCGCAGGCCGGGCAGACCATGGCGCGCTCCGTCTGGGAGGGGACGTTTTTCGCCCCGCAGGCCCCGCAGAAGCGCGCATGGGTATACCAGTAATGCAGGTGCCGGCCGGTGAAGGCGGCAAAGGCCCTTTCCCGGGGCTCCCGGCCGCGCAGGGAACGCAGGGGCTCATAGGAAAAGCCCGGCAGCTCCGGCTTTTCCTCCCCGGAAAAGAGGAAGTATTCCTCCTCCCCCACCCGGAACAGCCAGGTAAGTTTATCTTCGTCAAAATCCTTCGCCCGGGGAAAGGAAAAACCGTCCCCGTCATTGGACAGAAGGATGTTTCCCCGGTCAAAGCACAGCACCGGCTCCTCCCCCTTGGGCGGGACCGGACGGAAAGCATTGTCAAACGGCACAGAGATATCCTGAAGCATCAGGAAAACTCCTTTCAAAAGGTAGGAGGGAGGAGGGAGAGGGCAGAGGATAGAAGGTAGGAAGTAGGAGGTAGAAGGTAGGAGGTTTATAGTTAGGAGTAAGGAGTTAGGAGTGGAATACCTTTTGATGGTGGGTAGGTGCGAGAAACAGGGGATGAAAGGACTGGGTAAAAGGGCTTTACTCTTTGCCCTCGTGGGGAGCATTGATTTTGGACAAAAGCCTTTCTTTAAGGAGGCAGTAGCGGGCGTACTTGTTTTGGTCGGCGAAATGGGTGGTTCGGAGCTGTTCGGGGTTGGAGGTGTAGTTCAGCTTTTCGGTTCCGAACTGCTCGCTGGTCAGGTCGAAGACGCAGCCGTCCACGTCGTTGTAGCAGTGAAAGCCGCCTTCCGGCAGGGGGACGCCGTATACCCGGCTCCCGTAGATGTCCTGTACCAGGAAGGCCGTAATCGAGCACTGGCCCCAGGTCGGGTTGTCCTTGGACCACTTCGCCCGGAGCCTTGGGGCGCAGGTATCCAGGTCCCAGCAGTTCAGCAGCAGGTCGTACAGATCCCTGGGGGTATCCACCCCGGGAAACTCGGGATGGTGCGCGTGAATCAGCGCGGTTTCCCAGCCGTAAAAGGCGTAGGTCTTTTCCGGTTGCAAAGCCATCCTCCCCTCCTTCCGGTCCGGCGTCGCCGGTTTCTTCGATTATACCATAGATTCATCCGGAAACAAGTACGCGGGAAACCGGAAATCAAAGAAATAAAAACTGGTTTCACGCTTGTTTTATGCTTCGTCCTGTGGTACGATCCCATTGCAGCATCTTTTTTAAGTCGGAGGTACATCAGTATGCCCCATTCATCAGGCGGAGGCTCTCACGGCGGCGGTTCCTTTTCGGGAAGCCATTCTTCCGGCGGGTCCGGCACCCGGTCCGCGCCGCCAGCGCCCCGGGTTTCCAACACCTACCGTTCCGGCTACCACCGGTACGTAGTCTATCACGGCGCCAGACCCACCTACTTTTATTCCAGCAGCCCCATCACCGAGCGGGACGCCCATCCAAAGATCATCGGCCCGACGCTCATGGTGCTGTTCGCCTTCGCGTTTCTGGCCGTCTTTCTGGCAGGCAGCTACCGTCACCCTCAAAAGCTCGTGCCGGCGGATCCCACCATCCATATCGCCGACCGGGCCAATCTCCTGACCAGCGAGGACGAAGCGCAAATGTACGACGTCTTTTCCCGCTTCCAGGAAAAAACCGGCATCACGCCCGCCTTCCTCGCCGTATCCCCGGAGGAATGGAAGGGCAAATACGTGAACTTTTCCACCTTCGCCCTGGAGGCTTACGTCCACCTGTATTCCGACGAGGCTCACTGGCTGCTCTGCTATTCGGGCGACCCCTCCGCGTCCTTTGACGACTGGGTCTGGGAAGGCATGCAGGGAAACGACACGGACGGCATCCTGACCGAGAAGATCACCAACCGCTTCACCGAAAACGTGCAGAAATACCTGTACGCCCGGGAGCGCTACACCGTCGGCCAGGCTGTGAGCCAGGGCATGGAAGACATTCTGCCGGAAGTGATGAAATCAGGCTTTGACTTTGACCGGGACGAGCTGCAAAGTACGGTCCTCGTGGCCGTGTTCATCCTGGGCGCCGGGCTGTACAGCCTGATTTCCGGCATCCGTTCAGCCAACCAGGTCCGCGATAAGGTCGGCGCCGTCCGCTGCCCGACGGACCGGGGCCAGGTTCAGGAAGACACCTGCGAATACTGCGGAGGCGTCTACGTGCACGGCATCCACCTCAACTGCCCCCACTGCGGCGCAGCTGTAAAAGCCAAAGAAGCATAAGAAAACAGGAGAGCCCCGGCATGGTTCTTCAACACCATATCTCCTCTCCACTCTCCACTCTGCGGCCAAAGGCCGCGAAAACTCTTCACTCTGCGATCAAAGGGGAGCCCTTCATGCGTCTGACGACTTTATGCTATATCGAGAGGGACGGGCAGGTCCTGATGCTGCACCGCGTCAAAAAACAGCAGGACGAAAACGCCGGCAAGTGGATCGGCATCGGCGGGCATCTGGAAAAAGACGAATCCCCGGAGGAATGTATTCTCCGGGAGATCCGGGAGGAAACCGGGCTGACCGTTTCGGGCCTGCAACTTCGGGGCATTCTCACCTTCATCCTGCCCGCCTGGGGCAATGAGCTGACCTTCCTCTACACCGCAAAGACAGAGGAAACCGCCCTGCCCGAGTGTACAGAGGGCGTCCTGCGCTGGGTGCCCGCGGAGGAAATCCCAAGCCTTCCCCTCTGGGAGGGCGACCGCCTCTTCCTGCCCCTGTTAAATACCAGGCAGGACTGTTTTTCCCTCAAGCTGATCTATGACGCGGAGGGCAACCTCACCGGCTCGGTATTGGACGGCCATGCCGAAGCGCACAGCTGAAATGTCAATGAAGCAGGCCGCTCGTCCACCTGCTTTCCACGCGGATAAAGACCATGTCTTTGCCCGCGTTTTCTTTTTTGTCTTCCCAGCGGAGCGTGCCGTCCTCCAGCATCCGGAATACGGCTTCCCCATCCATATAGACCGGTTCCGTCTGATCATGGAATTCTTTCCGGCCGGCATCAATATCGCTGACGACGCAGTCCGTCTTCGGATCATAGCTGCAAAAATACCTCCAGGAACAGCCTTGATCGGCGTCATCTATCCAACAGTCATAGAATCCGTAAATTCCTCTAAAAAACGTCTTTTCCGCAGTTGACACAACGCGAGGCCTTGCAGTAAGATACAGGAAAAGCTTCTTTTTTGCGCTGTTTTGAAAGTAAGGAGGATGGGCAGACATGAAGCTGGCGGAAGCACTCATCAATCGCGCGGACCTGCAGCGCAGGATGAACGCCCTGGAAATCAGGCTGAACAACAACGCCCGCGTACAGGACGGCGAAGTCCCCGCGGAGGACCCGATGCTCCTTTTGAGCGAACTCATGGAGGTCACCCAGCAGCTGGAAGACCTGGTGACCCGCATCAACCTGACCAACAGCCAGACCCTCGACGGGGACGACACGCTGACGGGCCTGCTGGCCCAGCGGGACATCCGGGGTCAGGAGCTCGGCATTTTGAACGGTTTTCTGAACAACGCCAGCGACCTGGCCCAGCGCTCCAGCCGAAGCGAGATCCGCGTCATCAGCACCGTGGACGTATCCGAACTGCGCAAGCAGTCCAACGCCCTGTCTGCCGAGCTTCGGGCGCTGGACGTCCGGATCCAGTCCCTCAACTGGACGACGGACCTGCTGGACAAATAACGAAACATCTTAGGTCATTTGTTTCCGGGGTGGGTATCTGATCTCTGAAGCGGAGCCAGAATGCGTCTTCATCCGGCTTGTCCGGTCCTGTTGGCAGCTGTAAAGGGCACAGCCGTCGGGTTCGAATCCCGAGCTTCATTCTTTAGGCCCGGCACCATTACACCTGCATCGTTACCGATGATGATTTTTACCTGATATCGACCGGAAACAAAGGGTGGGACAGGGGTTTGCCGTTCTTTCCCTTGCGGAGAGAACGGCTGTATTTTTCTGATCTGTGTTTTTTATCAAGGAAAGGGTGATTCTTTGGCCCGGGCGATTCGCACCGATTCGGACATGACCGAGGGCAGTATCTGGCGGCACCTGATCAGCTTCGCCATCCCGATGGCGATCGGTCTTTTGTTTCAGCAGCTGTACAACACCGTGGACACGCTGGTGGTGGGCAACTTCGTCTCCAAGGAGGCGCAGGCCGCCGTTGGCTCCACCGGTAGCATCATCAACACCGTGGTCGGCTTCTGCGCCGGGCTGGCCACCGGCGCGTCCGTCGTCATCTCCCAGCGCTACGGGGCGCACGACGAGGAAGGCCTGAGCCGGGCGGTGCACACCACCATCGCCGTCACCTTCATCATGAGCCTGATTTCCACGGTCATCGGCCTGCTCATCATCGACCCGATGCTCCATTTCATGCAGACGCCGCAGGACGTGTGGGACGAGGCCCGGCTGTACCTGCTGATCTATTTTTCCGGGATTTCCGGCATCCTGTTTTACAACATGGGGTCCGGCATCCTGCGGGCCGTGGGCGATTCGCGCAGGCCGCTGATCTTTCTGATCATCTCCGCCCTGCTCAACACCGTGCTGGACCTGGTGTTCGTCCTGGTGTTCAAAATGAAGGTGGACGGCGTCGCCTGGGCCACCGTCATCTCCCAGCTGATCTCCGCCGGGCTGATCCTCTGGACGTTGACCCGGGAGCACTCCGCCTACGGCGTCCGCTGGAAGCGGCTGAAGATCGACAAGGCCTCGCTGAACACCATTTTGCGCATCGGCCTGCCGTCCAGCATCCAATCGGCCATCACGGCGTTTTCCAACGTGTTCGTCCAGTCCTACATCAACGCCTTCGGCTCGGCCTGCATGGCGGGCTATTCCATCTACAACAAGCTGGACGCCTTCGTGCTGGTGCCGGTGCAGGCCATCGCCATGGCCTCCACCACCATGGTGGGGCAAAACTGGGGCGCGGGCCGGAAGGACCGGGCCCGGGAAAGCGTCCGCTCCGCCGTCTACATCAGCCTGTTGTCCACCGCCGTCCTCGCCGTGGCCGCCTTCATCGCGTCCCGCGAGCTGCTGGGGCTGTTCTCCCCGGACCCGGAGGTCGTATCTTTCGGCGTCCGCTTTATCCGCATCGTCACGCCCTTTTATCTGACCATCTGCTTTAACCAGATTTACGCCGGAGCCCTGCGCGGCATCGGCGACGCCACCGCGCCGACCGTCATCATGCTCTGCTCGTTCGTAGTGTTCCGGCAGATCTACCTGGCAGTCACCAAGGCCCTGGGCTTCGGCTTCATCGCCGTCGCCCTGGCCTACCCCATGGGGTGGATCATGTGCTCCACCCTGCTGGCCATCCGCTACCGGCGCAGCCGGCTGTTCCAGAAAGACCACGACCTTCCCAAAGCGGAAGCATAAAGGAGGAAACCATCCATGACCCCTGTACAGACAGCCTGGAAGCTCCAGGCGGAGCTGATTATCAAAAGCCTCCAAAAGCGGCAGATGGAGGGCTATTACGCCGCCACAAAAGAGGAGGCCGTCTCCATCGCCCTGTCCCTGATGCCGGAGGGCTCCTCCGTCGGCTGGGGCGGCTCGGTAACGCTGACGGAATGCGGCCTGATGGACGCCCTCAAAACCGCCCCGCTCCAGGTCATCGACCGGGCCCAGGCGGTGACGCCGGAGGAAAAGGATCAGATGAACGCCCGCCTGATCACGGCGGACACTTTCCTGATGAGCACCAACGCCATCACCATGGACGGGGAGCTGTTCAACATCGACGGCCACGGCAGCCGCCTGGCCTTCCTGATCTACGGGCCCAAGCAGGTCCTCGTCCTGTGCGGGATGAACAAGGTCGTCTCCAGTCTGGAGGCCGCCCAGGAGCGCGCCCGGCTGAACGCCTGCCCGCCCAACTGCATCCGCCTGAACAAGAAAACGCCCTGCGCCGTGACCGGCCGCTGCGGGGACTGCTACGGGAGCGACTGCATCTGCAGCCAGTTCGTCACCACCCGCCGCTCCAGCGTCCCCGGCAGGATCAAGGTGATCCTGATCGGGGAGACCCTGGGCTTCTAAGGAGAAAAAGACATGCTCGTTCTCAAAGGCATCACCAAGGACTATCAGACCGGGGATACGAAGGTCGAGGCCCTGCGCGGGGTGGACCTCCGCTTCCGCAAATGCGAATTCGCCGCCATCCTGGGCCCCTCCGGCTGCGGAAAAACCACCCTGCTCAACATCATCGGCGGGCTGGACCAGTACACAAAAGGGGATCTGATCATCAACGGACAGACCACCCGGCAGTTTAAAGACAGCGACTGGGACACCTACCGCAACCACTCCATTGGCTTCGTGTTCCAGAGCTACAACCTGATCCCCCATCAGACGGTGCTGGCCAACGTGGAGCTGGCCCTGACGCTGAGCGGGGTCGGCCGGGAGGAGCGCCGGAAACGGGCCCTGGAGGCCCTCCGGCAGGTGGGGCTTTCGGACCAGATCCACAAAAAGCCCAACCAGATGAGCGGCGGGCAGATGCAGCGGGTGGCCATCGCCCGGGCCCTGGTCAACGACCCGGACATCCTCCTGGCCGACGAACCCACCGGCGCGCTGGACAGCGAAACCAGCGTCCAGGTGATGGAAATCCTCAAAGCCGTTTCCAGGACCAAGCTGGTCATCATGGTCACCCACAACCCGGAGCTGGCGGATCAGTACGCCAGCCGCATCATCCGCCTGCTGGACGGAAGGGTCATCAGCGACACCGACCCCTGGGACGAAGCCTCCGAGGAAAAGGCCGGAAGCGTCCGGCAGAAAAAGCCCTCCATGAGCTTTGGAACCGCCCTGTCCCTGTCGCTGAACAACCTGCTGACCAAGAAGGGCCGCACCCTGCTGACGGCCTTCGCCGGGTCCATCGGCATCATCGGCATCGCGCTGATCCTGTCCCTGTCCTCCGGGGTGAACTCCTACATCAAGCGGGTGGAGGAGGATACCCTGTCCGCCTATCCGCTGGAAATCACCCAGCAGACCATGGACATTTCCGACACCCTGAGCAGCCTGATGGGCGTCTCCGCGGAGGAGGAAAGCCGCCCGGACGGCAAGGTGTACTCCGGCAGCCGGATGACCAACCTGATGAGCGCCTGGTGGAGCAGCGTCACCAACAACAACCTGAAAAAATTCAAGACCTACCTGGAGGACCCGGCCAACGGTGTGGACAGCCTGGTCAGCGGCATCCAGTACGGGTACGATACGGCCCTGCTGCTCTACCGGGAGGACCAAAGCGGGAGGATCATCCAGGTGAACCCTTCCACCACGATGGAGGCCACCGGCGTATCCGACATGCTGGAGATGACGGCGGCCAACGCAGGCTCCTTCTCCCAGACCATGATGACCGAATCCGCCCGGCGGATGAACGTGTTTCAGCCCCTGCTGGACAACGAAGAGCTGCTCAAACACCAGTACGACGTGCTCGCCGGCCGCTTCCCCGAGGCGATGGACGAGATGGTGATCATCGTCAACAGCCGAAACGAGCTGACCGATTACACCCTCTACACCCTGGGCCTCAAGGACCAGAGCGAGCTGGCCGGCCAGTTTGAGCAGATGCAGGCAGGCAACGCCATCGAGAGCGAAGCCATGGAGTTCACCTATGACGAACTGCTGAACCTGCGCTTCCGCATGCCGCTGAACACGGCCTTTTATGAAAAGCGGGGCAACCACTGGATCGACCTGAGTGAGAACGACGAAAACTTTCTGCGCAATCTCCTCGACAGCGCGATGGAAATCAAGGTGGTAGGCATCCTGCGGCCCGCGGAAGGGACCGTGGCCACCTCCGTCAGCAGCGGCGTGGGGTACCGGTTTGAACTGATGGAGTACGCCGTCACCCACATCAACGAAAGCCCCATCGTCCGCGAGCAGCGCGAGCACCCGGACATCGACGTTTTCACCGGCCAGCCCTTTGACACCAGAGCAGAGGACCTATTGGACGCCCTGGACCGGATGAGCTTCAGCGAGTTCGTCCAGCAGTACGGCAGCACCATGAAATGGAGCCAAGAGATCCAGGCCCAGCTGGATAGCCTCTCCGGCATGCTCAACTTCCTGCCCAAAGACCGGATCAAGCAGTTCCTGCCCACGGTCCTGCCGGAGATCATTGGCGGGTCCTACGCGAAAAACATGCAGACCCTCGGCGCCAGCGACCTGGAGGCCCCCTCCTATATCTATATCTACCCCAAGAGCTTCGAGGCCAAGGAGGCCGTCAGCCGCCTGATCGAGACCTACAACGCTTCGGCCGGCGAGGAAAACGTCATCCGCTACACGGATTACGTGGGCCTGCTGATCTCGTCGGTCACCAACATCATCAACGCCGTCAGCTACGTGCTGATCGCCTTCGTGGCCATCTCCCTGGTGGTTTCCTCCATCATGATCGGCATCATCACCTACATCAGCGTGCTGGAGCGGACGAAGGAAATCGGCATCCTGCGGGCCATCGGCGCGTCCAAGCGGGACATTTCCCGGGTGTTCAACGCTGAAACCCTCATCGTGGGCTTTGGAGCCGGCGTCATCGGCATCCTGGTGTCCCTGGGCCTGGTCGTGGTGATGAACATCATCATCAAGGAGCTGGCGGGCCTTTCCAACCTGGCCGCCCTCCCGCCCCTCGGCGCCGCCCTCCTGATCCTGATCTCCATGACCCTCACCTTCATCGCCGGCCTGATCCCCTCCCGGATCGCCGCAAAGAAGGACCCGGTCGTGGCGCTGAGGACAGAATAAAGGTACTGGTTTTCTATGTATTGCGAAGTCTTGTCCGTGACTGGTTACCAAACACTCGGCCCGTACAGTTGCCTGCATACAACCGCTACAACGCTGTCAATCACCAAGAACATTGCTCCGGCATTGATCCGTAAAATCATGCGCTGATCTACCACTAAAGTGCTTGATCGTTATTGCCATCCGGATGACACAGACGTATTGCAAGCCATCGAATCATTGTAAAAACCGTTTTACTGGTAACATACTGGTAACAAGCACCATGAAAACGCCGTAAAATCAAGGTTTTGTGCTCCCCTGCTAAGGGAGTAGTGTCAGAAATGGCAGCCCGGGTTCAAATCCCGGCTTCTCCGCCAAAATCCCCTGGAAATGGACGTTTCCGGGGGATTCTTCTTTTTGGAAAATGATAGGTGAATACAGTCCTGCGTAACGCTACTAATAACGCTACTAATAACACTACTGATAACACAAAAACCGCCCCTTTCGGAACGGCTTGTAAAGGACATTTGGGGATCTTGGGCAGGTGCTTTGTCAAATGACGGCGCAACTGCGAATGCCAAAATATTCAAAATCAAAGAGTTTCATCTTGATCAAAGCTTTCACACACTGTTCACAGAATTCCTGTATATTTTAAAATTGATTTCGCTTATAATAACCACAGTGCAACTGCCTCTCTCTCAACCGTTCGCTTTTACCTCGGCGAACGGTTTTTATTATGCCTTTACCGGCACCACGATCTCCTTCTCCCCGATCCCCTCCGCCTGGATGATCAGGCGGGCTTCGCCGGGGTTCTGGCCGGCACGGAGGACGGCCAGGGCACGGCCCTGGTAGGTGGTGAAGCGGCCGGCGGAATAATTCTCGGCGGTGACGGGCTGGCCGCTGCCAAAGCCCAGCAGCTCCGCCGCGCCGGTGACCCGGGCGGTCAGAAGGACGTCGGCGTCCGGGACGGTGTTCCCGTTTTCATCGACCAGCTCGGCGTGGACATAAGCCAGGGATTCCCCGTCCGCTTTGAGGCAGGGCGTTTCGGCCGTCAGGCGGAGGCCGATCGCCCTGCCCGCGGTCCGGAGCGCGGAACGGGATACCTCCCGGCCGTCTACATACCCCACGGCTTCCACCGTGCCGGGCTGGTAGACGGTTTCAAACAGGAAGGTTCCGGGCATGCCCTGCACCAGGGCTTCGCCAGCCTTAAGCCTGCCCTGGGATACGCCGTTGACCAGGAGCTCGGCTTCCTCCGCCAGGCTGAACACGGCGACCTTCACCGGCTTTCCTTCCCGGCCCTGCCAGTTCCAGCGGGGCCATACGCCGGGGAAGCCCCAGTTGGAGAGGGTTTCCACCTTGTCAAAATGATCCGGGTCGTAGGAGAAGAGGGCGGTTTCCCCGCTGCCCCATACGATCCGCCGGTAGACGCCCTGGGGACGGATACAGCCGGTGACGTCAAAATCCGCGTCGTTGGCGGTGCGCCAGGGGAAGGGGCTGGGCGCGCCCCAGGGATTGCCGATCCGTGGATCTCCCGGCTCATAGAAGGAGGCCTTGCCGATGCCCGCCTCGCCGATATAATCCCAGGCCGTCCAGGTGAAATCCCCGATGACCCAGGGGGTTTTTTCGATCATGGGCCAGTGGAGGCCGATTTCCTTGGGGAAGTTTTCGCTGCCCAGGATCACCCGCTCCGGGAACATCGCGTGGTCCTTTTCGTACTTGTCCTCCAGATAGTTGTAGCCGACCACGTCCAGCCCATTGACAAAGCCCTCGGTGTATTCCTCCCAGAGCAGGTCCTCCTTCCCGGGGGCGGCGTTCTGGCCGGCGCTCCACCTGCGCTGCTGTTCGTCCTGCAGGACGTCGTCCAGCCCGTTCCAGAAGGAGCAGACGGCGTTGGAGACGGGACGGCTCGGGTCCAGCCGGCGGATCGCTTCCGCCAGCTTCCGCGCCACGATATAGCCCTCCCCCAGGCCCGCGCGCTCGGTGATCTCATTGCCGGTGGACCAGAGGATCACGCTGGGGTGGCAGCGGTCCCGCCGGACGAAGGCGGACAGGTCCTTTTCCCAATCCGTTTCAAAAAACTGATTGTAATCGCCGGGCTGCTTGCCCATGCCCCAGGCGTCGAAGGCTTCGTCGAACACGTACATGCCCAGCCGGTCACAGGCCTCGATCAGGGCGGCGGAGGGCGGGTTGTGCGTGATGCGGATGGCGTTGAAGCCCGCTTCCTTGAGCTTTTTCACCTTCCGGGCCTCGGCGTCGTAGAGGCTGACCGCGCCGATCACCCCGTTGTCGTGGTGCAGGCAGCCGCCCTTGAGCTTGGTCTCCCGCCCGTTGATCCGAAGGCCGTGCCTGACGTCCGCCTCGATCGTGCGGATGCCGAACAGCACGCAGTCCTCGTCTTCTGTCGGTTTCTCAGACGGGATGACGCGGGTTTTGTAGGTCCCGATCTCTTTGACCCGGACTTTGAGGCGGTAGAGCTCCGGAGATTCGGCGCTCCAGAGGCGGGGCTGGTCTACGGTCAGGGTCATGTAGGCTGTGGCCGTGGACAGGGGGCCTACCTGCGTTACCGTTTTCCGGGACAGCACCGTTTCCCCGCTGTCCTCCCGGATGAGGTCAAACCAGACCTCCGCCACCCGGTTTTCCGCCCAGCCGTTTTCAATGTCGGCGGATACGTTCAGATAAGCGGTCTCCGGGGCTCCGGATGCGTCGTACTCGATTTTCTTCGTCCAGGCGGACAGGCCGCCGAAGGCCGCGCGCAGCATCGGCCCGTGGGCCAGCTCGACGCCCCGGAACAGGCCGGCGCCCGAATACCAGCGGGAGTTGGGCTGCATGCTGGGGTTCACGGTGATGACGACGCGGTTCTTTTCCCCCGGGTAGACCAGACGGGTGATGTCTGCTTCAAAGGGGGCGTAGCCGTAATGCTGCAGGGCCGCCTTGTCCCCGTTGATCTCGACGGTGGCGTTCATCATCGCCCCGTCCAGCCGAAGGGCGATCCTCTCCCCCGCCCAGTCGGCTGGAATATCGATCTCCTTGACGTAGTGGGCCACGCCCGCGTCATAATAGCCGCTGGCCGCCCCGGAGGGGGCCTCGGCGAATACCTCGCCGCAAATCATATAGTCGTGGGGCAGGTTCACCATCTGCGCGCCGAGCTGACGGCTGGCCCGTTTGCCGACATCCAGCTGTCCCAGATCGAAATACCAGTCCCGGTTGATCTTCATACACCGCATGAATGTATCCTCCTCTATGATATTTACAGCGTGACCGCTTCGGTAATTCCTTCGCTGAAGGTGGGGTGGGGGCGGATGACGGCGGCCAGCTCCTCCAGGGTGCTGCCGCGCACCAGGGCCTGCGTCATCTCGCTGATCAGGTCCGACGCCCGGGCGCACATCATCTGGGCCCCCAGGAGGCGGTGGCTCTCCTTTTCAAAGACCACCTTGATAAAGCCCCTCTCCTGCTGGGTGAGCAGGCTTTTTCCGTTGGCGGACATGGGGTATTTATGGGTCTCGGCCTGGAGGCCCCGCTCCTTGGCTTCCTCGGTCGTCAGGCCGACGGAGGCGATCTCCGGGTCTGTATAGACGCAGGCAGGGATGACCAGGGACACAGGCGGCGTCCGCCCCTGCATGTGGGCCAGGGCACAGCGGCCCTGGGCGGTAGCGGCATGGGCGAGCATCGCCCCGCCGATCACGTCCCCGATGGCGTAGACGCCCGGACAGCTGGTTTCAAAATGCTCGTTCACCAGGATCCGGCCCCGGTCCTCCTGAACGGAGAAGCCCTCTTCAAACAGGCCGGCAAAGCAGGGTCTGCGGCCCACGCAGACGAGGATGCCGTCCGCCTCCAAAGAAAGCTCCTTTTCCTCCTGGACGCACAGGCAGTAAAGGGTTTCGCCCTCTCTCTGGATTTCCTGCACCTTGGTGTCGCAGAGGACCTGCACGCCTCGCTTTTTCATCAGCATCTTGAGGCTCTGGCTGATTTCCTTGTCCATATTGGCCAGGATCCTTGGCAGGGCCTCCACGATGGTCACCTGGCTGCCCATGGCGGAAAAGACGGAAGCGAACTCCACCCCGATGACCCCGCCCCCGATGATCAACAGCCGCGGATAGATGCTGTCCGCCTTGGCCAGCAGGGTATCGCTGGTCTCCACGTTCGGGCAATCAATGCCGGGGATCGGGGGGAGGGCCGGCCTGGAGCCGGTCGCGATCAGGATATGCTCTGTATGGAGCAGCGCTTCCTCCGTCCCCCGGACCTTCACCGTATGGGCGTCCAGGATGGCGCCGGTTCCATGGTAGACGGCCACCTTTTTCTGCTTCAGCCGCAGGGCAATGCCGTCCCGCAGCTGGCTCACCACCTGGTCCTTGCGCGCCTGGATTTGGGGAAAATCAAAGGCGGCCTCCCCGGCCTGAACGCCGAAGACGCCGCTGTGCCGGATGTCCTCCAGCAGCTGCGCCGCGTGCAGCAGAGACTTGGTGGGAATGCAGCCGCGGTTCAGGCAGGTGCCGCCCAGCTCGTCCTTTTCCACCAGGGCGACCCGCATCTCCCCGGCGGCGGCCAGGGCCGTTTCATACCCGCCCGGACCGGCGCCGATGACAACCAGATCAAATTCCTGCATGTCGGTCTCCTTTTATTTGATTGAAAGATTCACGATCATCCGCTCCAGATCTTCCCGCATCCCGGGCTCCACAGCAGGCGGGAGGGAGGAAAAGACGGCCCGAAGGTCCTCCGGAGCAAAGCGGACGTCCCGCAGGGCCTCCTCCATGTTTTCCGTCCAGAGGGGGTCCATGGCGTCGGTAAAGCACTGGCAGGCCCGGATCCGCCCGCTGTCCACCCGGAGCCGCAGGTCCGCCTCCCCCCAGGGAAAACGGGCCTGATCCGAAAGGGTGAAGGCGATCCTCCGCCCATAGGTCCAGTCCCAGGAGGAAAAGCGGGCTTCAAGGGAGGAAAGGCGTTCCCTTTCCGCACCCAAAAGCCGCTCCTCCCAGGAGAAGGGTTCAACGGGCAGGCCGTACTCCGCCCCAAAGGCCTGCTTGACTGCCTCGCACAGGGCGGGAACCGTCAGAGCGGGCGCCAGTTCCTTCAGGTTGACCACCCGGGCCCGCACGGAATCCACCCCCCGGGAGCGGAGCTTCAGGGGGGAGACGCGGAGGTATCTGGACAGGGCTTCCCGGTCCACCTCCAGCATGAGGGTGGCGTGATGGCAGGCTTTCGTCCCCTGCCGGTAATAGGCGTGGCCCGAAAACTTCCGGCCGTCCGCCTCCAGGTCGTTCCGGCCGCTGACGGAGGCCTGAACGCCCAGCAGGCGCAGGGCGCTTAAGAGGACCCGGGTCTGGCGGGGAATATCCTCCTCCTCCCTGGGCAGACAGAACGAAACGTTCAAGTTGCCCAGGTCGTGAAAGACGGCCCCGCCGCCGGACAGACGGCGCACCAGGGTCCCCCCATCCTTTTTAAGGGCGTCCAGGCGGCATTCCTTCCAGGCGTTCTGGTTTCTGCCGATGACCACGGTTTTTTCGTTCTGCCACAGAAAGAGGATGATCTCGCCCGGGAGGGCCGCTTCCGTCAGGAAGGCCTCCGCCGCCAGGTTTTTAGGCGCGGAGAAGGACCGGCCCTCAGCGGCCCATAGCTTCGAAATCATAGCGGATGCGCGGGTTTCTGGCCGCGGCGACTTCGTCCGGCCGGCAGACCGGGGTGGTTTCCGGCAGATGGTGCATGGAGGAGGGATCCTGTTGGGCCTTCTCCCAGATCTCCCGAAGGACCCGGACGGCTTCGTCCAGGGTTTCCCTGGTCTCCGTCTCCGTCGGCTCCACCATCAGCGCCTCGTGGACGATCAGGGGGAAATACATCGTCGGCGGGTGGATGCCGTGGTCCAGCATGGCCTTCGCCACGTCCAGGGCGGAAACCCCCGTCTCTTCCTTGAGCTTTTCCAGGCTCATCACGAACTCATGCATGCAGATCCGGTCATAGGCCATGGGGAACAGGTCGCTGAGCTTCACCCGCATGTAGTTGGCGTTCAGGACCGCGTGTTTGGCGGCCTGAGGCACGCCCTCCCGCCCGATCGTCATCAGATAGGTCAGCGCCCGGACGGCGACCAGGAAATTGCCGCCGAAGGAACGGACGTTTCCGATGGATTCCGGCGTATCCTGCCCCGGCAGGAAGGGGGCCAGGAACTGCTTGCAGCCGTTGGGCCCGCTGCCCGGGCCGCCGCCGCCGTGGGGGGTCGAGAAGGTCTTGTGAAGGTTTAAATGCACTACGTCAAAGCCCATGTCCCCTGGCCGGGCGACGCCCATGACGGCGTTGAGGTTCGCCCCGTCGTAATAGTTGAGTCCGCCCGCCTCGTGGACGATGCGGGTGATCTCCAGGATCTGCGGGTCGAACAGGCCCACGGTGTTGGGGTTGGTCAGCATCAGGCCGGCCACGTCCTCTTTGGCGGCGGCTTTCAGGGCACCCAGGTCCACAAACCCGTTTTCATCCGAGGCGATGCTGACCACCTCGAAGCCCGCCATGGAAGCACTGGCCGGGTTCGTCCCGTGGGCGGAGTCGGGCACCAGGATCTTGGTGCGGCCCGTGTGGCCCATGGCCCGGTGATAAGCCTTGATCAGCAGCAGGCCGGTAAACTCCCCGTGAGCTCCGGCGGCCGGCTGCAGGGTCATGGCGTCCATGCCGGTGATCTCGCAGAGCATGGCTTTGAGCCGCTCGCATACCTCCCGGCAACCCTGAGCGGTGTCCGCCTCCTGCAGGGGGTGGACCTGGGTAAAGCCGGGCAGGGAGGCCGCGTATTCGTTGATGGCGGGGTTATACTTCATCGTGCAGGAGCCCAGGGGGTAAAAGCCGTCGTTGACCCCGTGGGTGCGGCGGGCCAGCTGAGAATAATGCCGGTCCACCTCGATTTCCGAAACCTCGGGCAGGCGCAGGGGCTTTTCGCGCAGCGCGCCATGGATCGACACCATGGGCACGTCGCAGGGGCCGAGATAATCCGTTCCGCGGCCGGGATGGCCCTGTTCAAAGATCAGCTTCACTGTTTCGTCACCTCCCGCACAATGGCCGCCGCCCGGTCCATTTCCTCCCGGGTGTTCATTTCCGTCGCGCACCAGAGCATGCGGTTCCCGGAAAGGGGCAGGCCGCCCAAAATGCCCTCCCGGCGAAGGGCGGAAAGCAGCCGTCCGGCATCAGGGCAATGGGTCACAAATTCATGGAAGAACTCCCGCTCCGGGAAGACAGGCGGAAGGCCCGCTTCCTCCAGGGCTTTCTGCAGGTAATGCGCCTTGGAAGCGCACTGAACGGCCACTTCGCGCAGGCCCTTTGGGCCCATGGCCGCCAGGTAGGCGGCGGCGCGCAGGGCGCAGAGGGCTTCGTTGGAGCAGATGTTGGAGGAGGCCTTTTCCCGGCGGATGTGCTGTTCCCGGGCCTGGAGGGTCAGCACGAAGGCCCGGCGGCCCTGTTCATCCGCCGTTTCCCCGACGATCCGTCCGGGCAGGCGGCGCATCAGCTTGGCCGTGGTCGCCATGAAGCCCAGGTAGGGCCCGCCCCAGGAAAGCGGAATGCCCAGGGGCTGGCCCTCGCCCACTGCGATGTCCGCCCCGCATTCCCCCGGGGTCTTGAGCAGGGCCAGGGCGATCGGGTTAAAGTGGACGATCATCTTCGCCCCGCCCGCGTGCGCCTGGGCTGTAAGCTTGTCCAGGTCCTCCAGGCAGCCAAAGAAGTTCGGCTGCTGCACCACCAGGCAGGATACGTCCTCCGTCACCAGGGCCGAAAGGGCCTCCGGGTCGGTCACGCCGCCGCTTAAAGGGACCAGATCCACCTGGACGTCCCGGCCGAAGGCGTAGGTCCGGATGACGGAGAGGACCTTGGGGTCCACGCTTTCCGACACCAGGATGCGGCTGCGCTTGCGTTCCCGGCACATTTCGCAGGCCTCCGCGGCGGCGCACGCGCCGTCGTACACGCTGGCGTTGGCCGCTTCCATGCCGGTCAGCTCGCAGATGTCCGTCTGAAACTCAAAGATCGACTGGAGCACGCCCTGGCTGATCTCCGCCTGGTAGGGGGTGTAGGCCGTGCGGAAAGCCTCGTGGCCCGCCGCGGTCTCCACGATGGCGGGGATCATGTGGCGGTAAGCGCCGGCCCCCCGGAATACGTGGGGAAAGACGGTGTTCTGTCCGGCCAGGCGCTCCATTTCCCGCCGGACGCTCATTTCCGCCATGCCCTCGGGGAGGTTCAGCGGGGTTGTCAGCCGGACCGAGGCCGGCACGTCGCCGTAGAGGTCGTCCAGCTGATGAAGCCCGCAGGCTTCCAGCATGGCCTGTTCTTCCTCCCGGGCGGCGGGTACATAAGTCGCCATTTTCCTTCCTCCTACAGCGTCAGCAGGTGGCCACAAAGGCCTGATAAGCGTCCGCGTCCATGAGCTCGGCGCGGTCCGTGATCTCCCGGACCTTGATAAACCAGCTCTCGTAGGGCTCCTGGTTCATCCGCTGCGGCTCGTCCGCCAGGACCTCGTTGATTTCCGCCACCTCGCCCGTCACCGGGGAGAGGACGTCGGAAACGGCCTTCACGGATTCCACGTCGGCAAAGCTCTCGCCCGCCGTCACCGTGTCTCCCGGCTCCGGCAGGTTGACAAAGACCAGGTCGCCCAGCTGGTCCTGGGCGTAATCGGTGATGCCCACCAGGGCGGTTCCGTCGTCGTTCAAAAGCACCCATTCGTGGGTTTTGGTGTACATCAGGTTTTTCGGGAATGTCATGGTTAATTCCTCCTCATTATATCAATGTAAAATTTTCGATGGATTATCTGTTTCTTTTATAGAAGGGAAGCGCGATTGTTTCCGCTTCCAGCCTTCGGCCGCGGACGTCCACCTCCACCCTGGCTCCCTGGGCCGGAATGTCCGCACGGACCAGGGCCATGGCGTAAGCGCCGCCCAGGTAGGGACAGTGGGTCCCGGACGTGGTCACGCCCACTGGCTGACCGTCCAGATAGACCTCCTGGTGCTCCCGGACGATGCCCCGGGAGACGACCTTCAGCCCGACCCGCCGCCGCTCAGGGGTAGCATGGGCCAGCAGGGCCTCCCGGCCGATGAAGTCCGGCTTTTCCAGCTTCACAAAGGCAGTGAGGCCCGCTTCCAGCGGGGTGATGGTATCGCTGAGCTCATGGCCGTACAGGGGCATCGAAGCCTCCAGCCGCAGGGTGTCCCTGGCGCCCAGACCGCAGGGAATGAGGCCGTCTTCTTTGCCCGTCTCCATCAGGAGGGCCCACATATCCGCGGCCTTTTCCGGGGCCAGATAGATCTCAAACCCGTCCTCCCCGGTATAGCCGGTCCGGGACAGAATGCAGGGAATCTCCCCCACCCGGCCGTCAAACAGGGCCGTGTAGTTTTTTTCCGGGATCCGGTCCGTGAGCCGGCGGAGAATCGTCTCCGCCTTCGGCCCCTGCAGGGCGATCTGGGCGTACTGATCGGATACGTCGGTCACGAGAGCATCCTCCGTCTCCCGCTCCTTCATCCAGGCGAAATCCTTGTCCTTGTTGGATGCGTTCACCACCACGAAGTAGCGGTCGTCCTGGATTTTATAGACGATCAGGTCGTCCACCGTGCCGCCGTCCTCCCGGCACATGGGGCTGTAGCGGGCCTGGCCGACGCGCATGACGGTATAATCGTTGGTCAGCAGCCGGTTTAAGTAGCGGACGGCTCCCGCCCCCTCCACCAGGATCTCCCCCATGTGGGAGACGTCGAACAGCCCGCAGGCCGTGCGCACCGCCATGTGCTCGCGGATCACCCCGGTCTCATACTGGACCGGGAGGCAGTACCCGCCGAACTCCACCATTTTCCCGCCGGACGCCGTGTGTACGTCGTACAGCGGGGTCTTTTTTGCGTCCATACGCTTTCCTCCTCCTGCGTTTTCCCTGTGCGGAGCCGTGTCCAAAGCAACGAAAAAAGGACACAAAACCACACAAACATGCGTTTTGTGCCCTGTCTCTTCACCTGAAAGATTCAGCGGCGGCGGCCGCCTTACTTCGTCGGTGCATTGCTGCTTTCCAGGGTGCGTCAAAATCCGATCCTTCTGCCTGAGAGTTTTTTCTGCCCCTTCGGCGCCCCGGTGCGGGAACCCATCCCCCCGGAGTCTCTCCCGGATTCGTCATCCGCGCTTCTCAACCTCATTATATGCCGCTTGCCGGGAAAAGTCAAGGACAAACCACCCGGCCGGTTCCCCCGCCAAGCTTTACCACACTTCGATTTCAAAGGGGCTTTCGTAAGTCTCGTTCGGAAGGACGACCGTCCGGTCCTCCATCCGCTCCAGGTCCTCCAGGACGCCGTCCCGGCCCGGGAGGGCGCTCCAGGGCTCGATGCAGACGTAGGGCGCGGCGCAGTTCGGGCGGTGCCAGAAGCCCACGTACTTCATCTTCTCCCAGGAAACGCGGACGCCGCGATGTCCGGCGGGGCTTGAAAGACTCACGCTGTCCGGGGCCTCTGCCAGCACCACCGCGTCCTCGTCAAACAGGTCATGGCGCAGGGGGATTTTCGTCCCTTCCCGGAGGGGATAGGGCGTTCTTTCCCCGCTGACCAGGGCCCGCTCGCTGAATAAAACGCGCTTTGGCTCGGAGGCTTTGGGGAAGGCCAGCTCATAATCCTCAAACTTTAGCCCCTCCTCCAGCGGCACGCGGAAGCCGGGGTGGCCGCCTAAGGCGCAATAGAGGGGCTCCTCCGAGCGGTTGCATACCTCATAGCGGACGCATACGCGGTTTCCCTGTAATTCATAGCGGACCCGGTAGACAAAGCGGTAGGGGTAGATGGCCCGGGTCGCCTCGCTGTCGGTCAGCGTAAAGGCGCAGCAATTCTCCCCCTCCTGCTCCGCCGCCATCTCGGCCTTTGGAGCAAAGCCGTGGATCGTCATATCGTAGGAGGTCCCGCGCAGGGTGTAGCGCTTTTCAAACAGCCGCCCCACGAAGGGAAAGAGGTTGGGCGCGCGGCCGGTCCAGATGTTTTCGTCCCCCTGCCAGAGGTACTCCGTCCCCGTTTCCTTCCCGACAATGGACTGAAGCTCCCCGCCGGTCGGGCGGATCAGCACCTTCAAGTGCTCGTTTTCAAGCTGAATCATGGATGATTCTCCTTTCGCTTTCTGCACAGCGTCTGAAAAAGGGAATTGGGCAGCTCAAACACCGCGATGATGCCCAGCACGATCGCCACGGCCGCCTTCACGGCCGCAAAGCCGTTTTCCAGGGCCAGGCCCGTTTCCCCGGTCACAAGATAATAAGAAGTCCAGTAAATGCCCGCCCCGGGGACCAGCGGGAAGATGCCGGCGATCTGAAACACCGTCGCGGGACACTTTTCGATCACCGCCGCGCACCGGGACAGAAAGGTCAGAAACAGGGCGGCGACAAAGGTGGCTTCCGTCGCCGACAGCCCGGCCTTCTGCATCAGCACGGCGTAGACAAACCAGCCCGCCCCGCCGATCGCCCCGCAGTACAGCTCATACCGCCTGGGGACCCCGTAGAGCAGGGAGAAGGCCAGGGTGCCGGCGACCGCCGCCAGCGTCTGCTGAAGAATCACTTCCATAGCGCGCCTCCGCCCAGCCTTCCCACGGCCGTCAGCACGATGCCGACGCCGATGGCCACGCTGACGATGACCAGGATCGCGTCCAGCAGGCGGACGGACCCGGAGATATAGTCCCCGTCCGCGATGTCCCGGATGCCATTGGTGAACGACACCCCCGGTACCAGCGGAATGATGGCCCCGATGATCATGGGGTTCAGCCGCTCCCCCAGCCCAAAGTGCCGCGCCGTCAGGCAGATGGCCGTGACCATCGCCCCACCCAGGATGTGCGCCATGATCCGGGACAGGTGGGGAAAGGCCGCCAGCTTCATAAAGATATACAGGAAGAACCCCGCGATGAAGGCGGCCGTGCCTTCCGCCAAAGTCCCTCCAAAGAGGCAGCAGAAGGCGGCGCTGCCGACCCCGGAGGCCAGGAACTGCAAAAGCAGCGGCTTGTCCGGCATCCGTCGGATCCGCTCCAGTTCCCGGCGGACTTCCTCGGGGGTATACTTCCCGCTCTCTATTTCCCGGGAAAGCTGGTTGACCGCCACCACCTTGTCCAGCCTCGTCCCCTTGACGGGGATGTGCTGCACCTTGGCGAACTGGCGGCTGTAGCCGCCGGTGGTGAAGATGCCGTTGCTCAGGACAAAAAACTGACTGTCCTCGACGCCGAAATGGCGGCAGATCCGCGTCATGGTCTCTTCCACGCGGAAGATCTCCGCCCCGTTTTCCAAGAGGAGGTGGCCGGCTTCCATGGCGGTTTCCAGCACCAGCCGGGCGTCCTCGCCGGTTTCCCGGCCCTGCGAAGAAAGCGCCGTCCCTTTCAGGACGGCCTGCGGTTTATCCATGCTGATGAAGCTCCTTGTTTACCAATGAGGATGAATGATGGCGCGCAGATACCGGTCGTACACGGCGGAAACGGCGTCCATCTGCGCCTGGGTCAGGGCCGGCAGCTCCGCGGCTTTTACGTTGGCGGACACCTGGGCGGCCTTGCTCGCGCCGGGAATCACCACGCTGACCTCCGGGTGCATCAGGATCCAGCGGATGGCCCAGGGCGCCAGGTCCGCCGTATGCGGGTTCAGCCGCCGGCCGCATTTGGTGGTCACGTAAAAGCGGCCGGGATGGGCGGCGATGTATTCGCCGATGGTCTCCTCGCTCTTGCCGCCGTTGTATACGTCCGCCGTATCGATGAAGGTGATGCCGCTTTCCTCCGCCGTTTGAAGGATCTTCATCGCTTCCTCGTGGTTGAACGGGTCCCCCCAGCGCGTACCCAGCTGCCAGGTGCCCAGGCCGATTTCGCTGACGGCGCGGCCGGTTTTTCCGAATATCCTCTGCTGCATGCATGTACCTCCTCTAAGTACCTTCGATACATGACTTCCCATCTATTATATCCAAAAAAGCCCGAAAAACAATGTACGGGAGAAAAACAGATCAAACATGAAAAATAAAAAAAGCGCTGCCATCTCCCCCGCCGCTGCGTATCAATTTCTGGAAGCGCAAAAGCGCTCCGATCAAACAACAAAAACAACCATCATTGGAGGATAAAAAAATGAGCACTGTTTATGTAGAACGCAAGGCCGGCCATCCTGTCGCCGGTATCATTCTGGGCATCCTGGGCATCGCTGTGGCGCTTTTGATGACGCTGCTGTTCGGCGTGGTCGCCGGCGCGGTCGCCGGGTTCTTCGGCCTGCTCGCCGTGCTTCTGGGCTTTGGTGCCCGCAGGTACAGCCGGCGCGGCATCGGGGCCATCATTGCCGGCGTCCTGGCCATCGTCCTCGCCTTCTCCATGACGATTACTTCCATTGACACCATCAAGAACATGAGGGAAACCGCCGCCGCTTCCGGCGTGGCCCCGAACTTTGCCAAGTATATGGACAACCCCTACCTGGGCCTGTCCTCCGTGGTCCTGAACGCCGCCAACGAGCAGAACAACCAGGACGCCTTCAACACCCTGCAGAAAGAGCTGGACGCCCTGAACAAATATATGGCCAACAGCGACAGCCCCGCCGCGGAGAACGCCCCCACCGCCGGCTGATTGCTTTCCACTGAAACAGACAGAAATCCGAAGCCTTCCGGACACAGCGCCGGAAGGCTTCGTTGTATGTGTGCTGGAGTTTTATAGAGGCTCAGTCGATGCCTGCCGCGGGGCTGTAGATGCAGATCTCCGCCGCCTGGGCCCCGCCGGTGCGGGAAGAGGTATTCAGGGTGAACACCATTTTGACGAAGGCGGCCTGGACGGGCTCAAAGTCGATGCGGATGCGGTTGCCGGTGGCCGCGTCAAAGGAGTATTTAGCCGGGGCGGAAACCTCCGTATAGGTTTCCCCGTCCTCGCTCACCTGGACGGCGATTTCCTGGACGCGGGGCTCCCAGATGGCGGAAGGGTTCAGGCACACCGCCGCCGCGCAGACAGAGCGGCTGCCCTCCAGGTCAAAGGTAACCTCCGCCGGGAAGCCCTTGCTTTCCCAGTAGGTGTCCGTCTTCCCGTCGTTCACGTTTTTGATCACGTACACGTCGTTATGGACGCCGGAGAAGACGGGCTTGCCCAGGGCCACGTTCTCCCCCTCCGGCAGGGGGATGTAATCGTCCGCGGGGTCGGGGAAGCAGGGCGGCCGCTGGGCCTGGGCTTGCTCCGGGGCCTCCGCGAGGGTGAGGACGGTCTCCCCTTCCGGCAGAGGATCCACCAAAGAGCGGGAAGCCTCCTTCGGCCCCTCCGTCCCCTCTTGCTCGACCACGATGCCGTCGCAGTAATCGTCGATGGAGAGCTTCATTTCCTTCAGCGTCGCGATGGGCTGCCCCAAGATGTTCACGTTTCTGAGCGTCACGTTGGTGATCCTGTTGTCCTCTCCCTGGCCGGACAGGCGGGAGCGGGGCACCTTGCCGTCCAGGGTATTGACCACGGTGAGCCCGTCGATCAGCACCCGGTCGATGGAGCCGAATTCATCCCGCACGGTGGACCAGGCCGAATTCTGCAGCGTCATTTCGATCAGTTCCTTGTTATTCCCGTTGTCGCCCTGCATGAAGGCGTTTTCCACCAGGATGTTTCGGTACACGATGTCGTGCACGAAGGCGTCGTCGCTGTTGTGGATGCTGATGACGGGCTTGTGGAAATTGTACAGCACCGTGATGTCCTCAAACAGCACGTCGCTGATTTCCGGGTCCAGCGTCAGGCCCTTGTCGGTCTCGTAGCCGATCTCCATGGACTGGGCCAGGTCGGTCCACACCTGCATGTTTTGAAAGGTAATGCCCTTGGTGGAGCCGGAATAGTTCTTGATCACCAGGCTGTCGTCCCAGGTGCGGGCAAAGGAGTTCGTCACCTGGTGGTCAGTGCAGGACTGGAAGGTGAAGCCGTCCCCGTTCTGCCGGCCGGAAATGATCTTGACGTTGTCGATCCGCACGTTTTTAGAGGAGAAGGAATTCAGGTTCCAGCAGTTGGAGTTGACGATGGAGATGCCCTCCACCCTCACATTTTTACTATGGTTGATGTCGATGGGCACCCGGGCGTAGGAGCCGGGCTGGTTCCAGGCAGGATAATCGCTGCCGTCGATCATCCCCCGGCCGCAGATGCGCACGTCCTCGGCGTTGGCCACAGAGACGATGCTGTGCAGCACCGCCCCGCCGGCCAGATAGAGGGTCTGGTGGTCCTGAAGGGCGATGGCGTCCATCACCCATTCCCCGGGGCCGATGTAAAATACGTTCGGATCCTCCGGGTCCGGCACGTCCTCTTCCGGAGGATTGGCGAAGATGTGCAGGGCCTGATGCACGCTGCCGTTGAACACCACGGTGTACTGCCCCGGTTCCGTGACGGTGAAGCGGACGACCCCGTCCCGGACCTCCGGCACAATGCCCAGGGCCTCCGGCAGCACCCGGGCGCTTTCCACGCCCTGGTCCAGCCCGGGCATGGTAACCTCGATCCGCGCGACCCCTTCAAAATCAAAATAGGTCATGGGGGTCGTGGTGGGCTTCGTGTTGGCGTTCCAGATGTGCTCGTGGTTGACCATCACGTCATACACGAACAGCTCGTGCCCGTTCACCCGGACGGAGGCCGCCGGGGAGCTGACCATGGTCCGGGGGCCTTCGTAGAGCGTCAAAAGTGTGGGAGCCGCCTCCGCCTGGGCGGGCAACAGGAAAACCGCGGTCCACATCAGCGCGAGGATCAACCCAATCATCCGTCTGTTTTTCATTTTAATCCTCCTCTGTCACGTATGGGAGTTGAGCGTTAAACTATTTCTATTATACCCGGATCTCATCCGTCATACAAGAGCAAAATAAAAATTTTCGGAAATATATTTCCCATACTTGACAGGTTTAACGTTCAATGCTATAATGGGTACAAAAGATAGGTTTAGCGTTAAACCTATGCAATACAAACGATGGAGGAGGATTACCATGAAAAAGATCGCTGCGCTTGTTTTGGCTGTGATGATGCTGCTGGTGGCGGCCGTTTCCGCCCTGGGCGAGGGCGAGACCTTCCTGTGGGACAACTTTGACGAGCGGGATCCCCAGAGCAAGCCCGAGCTGGCGCCCAACGGCGTCCAGATCTGGTGGGACAACTGGGCCAACCTGCGCGCCAAGAACGAGGACGGGGCCATCAAAATCGACTACCGGCCCAAGGCCTATGATTCCGAAGACTACGACACCGAAGACGAATACTACGCCGCCGCCGGCGACTGGATGGGCAACTGGGGCGAAGCCGTGAACATGTGGGCGCTGGACGGCATTTCCTGGTGCAAATACCTGACCATCCGCGTCAAGGGCGCTGAGGGCGGCGAAGAAAAGAAGCTGATCATGGACTGGCATCCGGAAGATTCCAAGTTCTACGCAGCTCGCTTCTCCGACCTGGTGCTGGCCGACGGCAGCCATCCCGTGATTACCACCGACTGGCAGGACCTGGTGATTGACCTGGAAGCCTCCGGTTTCCCGGGCATGACCAACGCCTTCCACATCCGCGCGTTCGCCAAGGCCGTCATCTGGCTGGACGAGATCACCTTCTCCGAAGCCGTGGCCCCCATCGACGCCACCTCCCATGACACCATCATGGCCGGCATCACCGCGCCGGAAACCGGCAAGCCCGCCGAGCTGCCCATCAAGGAATTTGTGGCTGAGCTCGAATAATAGCACTTCACTTCCCGCGGAGGCAGTCTTCCTGCCTCCGTTTTTTTGTAAGAAAAACAGTTGCAACCTGCTTAAAAACCCGATATACTAAATCTGTTGCACATATCAAACTCCGAACGCCGAATTGGAAAAAGCCATGGTCACTTTAAGAGATATCGCCGCGGAAGCCGGCGTCAGCATTACCACCGTTTCCAACGTGGTACACAACCGGAAAAGCCGGGTTTCTCCGGAGCTGGTCAAAAAGATCTGGGAAATCATCGAGCGGGAGCACTATGTGCCCAGCATGTCGGCCCGTTCCCTGGCCAACGATCATTCCTTCATCATCGGCGTCATTACCCATCTGACGCCCCAGAACACCGGCAGCACCATGAGCGACCCCTTCCTCAGCGCCTTTGTGGACAGCATCGAAAAGCGCACGAGGGAAGAGGGCTACTACCTGATGGTGCGGTCCGTGGAGGACGCCGCCGAGCTGGACGCCCTCAGCCGCAGCTGGCGGCTGTCCGGCCTGATCCTGACCGGCATGTTCCAGGATGATTTTTTCAACGCCACCCTGAACCTGCGCACGCCCTTCGTCCTGATCGACAGCTATGTGGACCATCCCGGCGTATACAGCGTCGGCCTGGAGGATGAAAAAGGCGGCTATCTCGCCGCCCGCCATCTGCTGGAAAACGGCCACCGGTCCGTCGCCTTCGCCTCGCCCTCCATCCGCCCGGGCGGCGTCATTGAAAAGCGCCTGCAGGGCTACCAGCGGGCGCTGGCCGAATTCGGCGTTCCCTTTGATCCCGCCCTGGTCTTCACCCAGGAGATCACCGTGGAGGAGGGCAAAAAGCTGGGCCGCGCTTTGAGCGCGCGGCCCGAGATTACCGGCATCTTTGCCTCGGCGGACGTGCTGGCCGCGGGCATCATGGCGGGCCTGTACGAGTGCGGCGTCCAGGTGCCCAGGGACAAATCCATCGTCGGCTTTGACGACAACTACCTCTCCCAGCTGACCATCCCCGGCCTGACCACCATCCACCAGGACGCAGAACTAAAGGGCATCCTGGCGACCGACATGCTCCTGGCCCAGCTTCGCCACGAAGCCCCCCCGGAGCAGACCGTCATCCTCCCGGTGCGCCTGGTCGAGCGCGCCAGCGTGCGGAATATTTCAGCTGAATAAACGTGCTTAACCTTAGGGGCTGACGCAGTTTTTTGCACCGGTCCCTTTTATGCCGGAAGGATTTTTCCCCCTGCTTGGGTGATGTCGATGATGAATCTTTTTCCGGACGCCGTGACGGGGAAGCGGAGGCGCTTTACCGTCTTTGGCAGGCGGGGGTTAATTTCGATCCGGCCGTTTCGCATCTTGAGGCCGGCAAAGCCCAGGGCGGCGATCATCCAGGCCCCGCCGTTGGAGGCCGGGTGCGTGCCGCCGATGTAGATTTCCCCGGCCCACTGCTTTCCTTCGCCGCTCACGTCAATTTCAGCGGTTTTGAGGAACAGCTTCCAGGCCTCCTCCAGCCGGCCGATGCGGCAGGCGGTCAGGGCGTACATGCACGCGGACAGGCTCGATCCGTGCTCCGTTCGGGGCTCGTAATAGGCCCAGTTGGCGTTTAGCTGATCGTCCGGGAAGACATCGGGAAACAGGGCCGCCATGGCGATCACGTCGGCCTGCTTGATGATCTGCGTGGTGCCCGCCACGCCGTGGTCTCCGCCCCAGTATTCCCGGGGGTCACGCAGGCGGGAGCGCACCATGTCCAGGGAGCAGTCCTCCAGGTCAAAGTAGCCGTCAAACTGCTCAGTTACGCCGTTTTTGACCCTGGGGCGGCTGATGCGCTCCAGGACCCGGGCGAGCAGCGCCCAGTCCTTTTCATAATGAAGCTCCCGGAGCAGGGCGGAAAACCGCTCCGGCCGGTCGGAAAAGACCTCCCTGAGCTCCAGGGCAGTATTCAGGCAATGGCGGATCATCTGGTTGGTGAAGGCGTTGTTCCGCACCCGCTCGTGGTATTCGTCCGGGCCGATCACGTCGTCAAAATCCACCCGCTCGTCATCCACGTGGGCGCAGGCCCGGCTCAGATAGAAGCGGGCGCATTCCAGGATGACCCGGGCCCCGCCCTCCTCCAGCAGGGAGCGGTCGCCAGTAATCTCATAATAGCTGCGCAGGGCGTAGACGACGTCCGCGCTGATGTGGATCTGCTTGTCCCGAAAATAGGTGCGCACAGGCCGGTGGGTGAAGACGTCCACCACGTTAAAGTTGGTGCAGCCCTCCACGCCCCCTTCCTGGCTTTCCCAGGGGTAAAAGGCCCCGCGGTACCCGTATTCCTCCGCTTTTTTGATGGCCCCCGGCAGAGTATCAATGCGGTAGCGCAGCAGAGACCGGGCGATCTTCGGCTGGGTGTGGACGAACATGGGGAAGAAAAAGATTTCGGAGTCCCAGAAAACTGCGCCCTTGTAGGTCTGCCCGGAGAGGCCCCGGGCGGGAATGGACAGGCGGTCCGAATGACGGGGCGCGATGGCGTTTAAATGATACTGGCTGGCGTGCAGGGCCCGGGCGGCGGTGTCGTCCCCCTCCAGGACGATTTCCGAGCTTTCCCAGATATTTTCCCAGGCCTCCTCGTGGGCCCGCAGGCAGGCGCTGAAACCCTCTTCCTTTGCCCGAAGGCAGGTCTTGACCGCGGCTTTTTCCGGGTCCGCCCCGTCCAGGGAGGTAAAGACCGCCGAGAAAACCGAAACCGTCCAAACGCTGCCCGCCTGCACCGCCCGGCGAAGGACCCGGAACACGCCCTGCTCCGTCTCCTCCACGCTTTCTTCTCCCCCATCCTCCGTCCGCAGGCTCTGGGCCACGGCCACCCGGATGCCCTTTTCCCCGGTGAGGGCATGGGCCAGCAGGGCGTCGCCCCCTTGATACGCAAAGCCGGACAGATGCGGGCCGTTGATGTCCCAGATGTCCGTGGAAACGCCCGCCCGGAGGACCGCCTCGCCGTCCTCCCGGAACCGCATTTCGTAGCGATCCAGTGTCAGATGGCAGTCCGCCATGGACGCAAAGCGATGGCTGCGGACAATGGCCGGGCCAAAGTCTGTTTCCCGCTCAAAGATTCCGCTACGATAGTCGATTTTCTGGCGGTGACAGACGGGGTCCGTCTTTCCCAGTGCCATGGGGCGGCCGTTCAAAGTCAGGCGGAGGTACAGGCCGTTCGGCGCGTTGACCGGCTCCCGCCAGCGGTCCTGCACCTGGTCGTACACCCCGGCCAGCGTGACGGCGGGAAACAGGGAAGGCCCGGCTTCCTCCGGCACGCCCCGAAGGCCCAGGTATCCGTTGGCGCACAAGAAGCGGTTGCCGTCCAGCGCGGCGTCCTTTGGGTTAAAGCCGATTTTTTCCAGCGACCAGGTGTCCATACTTGCCTCCATAAGCATCGTCCGCCCGCTGATCTCAGCAGGCGGACGGTTTTGTTCAGGCCGGAACGATCTGCTCCGTCTTGTCCAGCCGGCAGGGCCGGCCGTATACCAGCACCGTCAGCGGTTCGCCCTCCGTCAGCATGAAGCCGGTTTTCCCCTCCTCCATGCGGACGCGGATCACGCGGCCCCGGTAGAGCAGGAAGAAGGTCAGCTTTTTCCACCGCTTCGGCAAGCGCGGGGCAAAGCGGAGCCCCTCCCCGTCGCTGCGCAGGCCGGCAAAGCCGTACACGATGTTGATCCAGGCCAGGGCGATGCTGGTGATGTGCAGGCCTTCCCGAGTGTTGCGGTTGTAATTGTCCAAATCGAGGCGGGTGGCGAAGCCAAAAAAGCGGACGGCCTCCTCCATTTTCTCCAGCTCCGCCGCCAGCACGGAATGGATGGCGGGAGACAGGGAGGATTCGTGAATGGTGCGCGGCTCGTAGAATTCATAGTTCACGCGCTTTACCTGAGTAGAGAAAGAGGAATTATAGAGATACAGCATCATCAGCACATCCGGCTGCTTGATCATGTCCGAACGGTAGATCCGGTCGTAGGACCAGTGGTCGTACAGCGGAAAATCGGTCACCGGAATGCTGTGAATGTCCGTGTGCGGGAGGTCAAAATACCCGTCGTGCTGCTCGATCAGACCGTTTTCATCCATGGGGAGATACATCTGCTCCGCCACAGTCTGCCAGAGGGCGATTTCCTCTTCCTGAAGCCCGGTCTTTTCCGCCAGAGCGGCATAGGCTTGAGGCCGCTCCCCACGCATCTTCATAAGGGTTTCGCACGCGCAGGACAGGGAGCGCTTGCCCATGTAGTTGGTGTAGGCGTTGTTGTTCACCATCATGTGGAACTCGTCCGGGCCCATGACGCCAAAGAAGCCGTACCGGCCCGTCCGGCCGCCCTTTTCCACCCGGCTGACCAGGAAGCGGGCGATTTGAAGCAGCATTTCCGCCCCGTAGGTCCAGAGGAATTCCTCGTCTCCGGTCACCTGCACGTAGTGCCAGACGCCGTAGGCCACGGCCGTGCTGGGCTGGAGCTGCAGGCTGGCGTGCTGCCACAGGGAGCAGGCCTCCTGCCCGTTCAGGGTGGCGATGGGATAGCAGGCCCCCCGGCAGTCCAGCATCCGCGCCCGCTCCAGGGCCTGGGGCAGGGTGTTATAGCGGAACAGCAAAAGGTTTTTGGCTGCTTCGGGGCTGGTAAACAGATAGAAGGGCAGGCACCCGGCCTCGGTATCCCAGAAGGCGTGTCCGTTGTAGGCTTCCCCGGTCAGGCCCTTGGCCCCGATGTTGTGGCGCATGGAGCCGCCGTTATAGGTCTGGGCCAGCTGGAAGCTGCAAAAGCGGATGCCCTGCTGCTCTGCCGCCGCGTCTTCGTCCGCGGCTTCGATCTCCACGTCCGAGGTGCGCCAGTAGCTGTCCCAGTAACGCTTCTGGGCTTCCAGGGCCTCGTCCAGCGGCGTTTTTTCACATTCCGCCAGGGCGCGAAGGCCCCGCTGCCAAAGCGCCTCGCCGTTTAAGCCCTCCTCAAAGAGGATCACCGCCCGCTTGTCCACGGTCACGGGCTCCCCGCAGCGCAGGGACAGGGCGGCGCGCAGCCGGGCCGTTTTGCCCCGGACCTCCGCCTGGGGCTCTCCGGGTATCCCAATCAGCGCTCCGGCAAAGACCTCCTGACGGGAGCGGACGGTGCCGGATGAAAGCATCAGGCAGCCCTCCCCCGCTTCTGCGCGGGTGTCCTGCCAGTAGCATTTTCCGGCTCCCTCGTGGGTTACGTCAAAGGATAGGCCGGACCAATATTCCACCGTCCCGGAGAAATTCAGGGCTTCCAGGGTAACGCGCTGATAGGCCCGCTCCCGGCGTTCCTGGTCCAGGAAGCGCAGGAAGGTCAGCCGGAGCTCCTTGCCGGTGGCCGTCTGCCAGAGGAAGCTCCTGGTCAGGGTGCCGGCCCGCATGTCCAGCTCCCGGTGGAAATCCCGGAAGCGGACCCGCCCTAAATCCAGCGTTTCCCCGTCCACGCTCAGGCCCGTCATCAGCCAGTCGGCGGTGGGGATCATAAAATGGGTCCGATCGATGATGCCCCGGTAGCTTTTGCCGATGGGCTCGATCTCGTAGACGCCGTTGGTATACATGCCCCTCAGCGAATCGACGCTGCCGCCTTCGTCAAAGCAGCCGCGCACCCCCATGGTTTCGTTGGCCAGGGAAAAAACCGATTCGCTGACCCGGGAATAGGCGGGGTCGAAGCCCTCCTCGATCACCTTCCAGGGATCGACCTTGAAATACACATCCGCTTTTTTTGCCATATGCTCCTCCCTCATACTAAGATCTGGTAAAAATGCTAAGAGATTGTGCGTGGATTTGGCGCTTGGTCAAGGAACCCGCACGAAAGCGTACCCGTAGGTACGGTGAGGGTGGGTGACGCTGAGCAAGCGTCAAAGACGCGTGCAAGATTTAGCGGTTTTACCAGAGATTAGTATCAACCCTTGATGCCCACGGAAACCGAGTTTTCCGTCAGCTGTTTCTGGAAGATGAAGAACAGGATGATGGGCGGGATCATGGAGAACACCACCGAGCGCATCATGGCGTCGGCGTTCACCGTCTGCTCCGTGCTGAACACGAAGAGGCGCACCATCACCGTCTGCAGCTCTCCGCCCCGCAGCACCAGGTACGGCAGCAGGAAGTCCGACCAGGCGGCGTTGATGGCGAAGATGGCCACCACCGAGCAGATGGGCTTGGACAGGGGCAGCACGATCCGGAAAAAGATCTGCAGCTGGCTGCAGCCGTCGATGCGGCTGGCCTCTATGATGGACGAGGGAAGCGATTCAAAGAACTGCACGAACAAGATGACATACATCGCGTTGGCCCCGTAGGAGAGCCACAGGGGCAAAAAGGAATTGCCCAGCCCGAGCTTCTGGATGTTCATAAACAGGGGCACGATGCTGATGGTGGTGGGCATGAGCAGGGAGAGCATCACCAGCTTTTTGACCACGCCGTAGCCCTTGGGCTTGAGGATGCCCAGGCCGTAGCCCAGCAGGCCGTTGAAGATCAGGGCGCAGACCACGCTGCCCGCCACCGAGATAAAGGAGTTTAAGTAGTTCTTGGCGATGCCCAGCTGATTCCAGGTGGTCACGAAGGTCTGAATATCAAAGCTCCTGGGCAGGATGCTGGTGCTGGAGACAAATTCCTTCAGGTCCTTAAAGCCTGCCAGGATGACCCAGACCAGCGGGAACAGGGCGATCACCACCATGATCCCGCACAGGAAAAGGATCACGCCGTACCCAGCCCGGACGGAAGGGGAATGCATGTCGTATTCCCGGATCACGCCGGTGCGCTGCGGATGGCTCATGGACATAAATCCCCCTTTCTTAGTCCCAGTCGGATTCTTTTCGGTTGAAATAGGAATAGACGGCGGTCATGAGCAGGAGGATGACGGTCACGATCACGGCCACCGCGGAGGCCTTGCCGTAATTCATGGAGCCGCCGAAGGCGTACTGCCACATCAGCTGCATCAGGGACAGGGAGGCATTGTCCGGCCCGCCCTTGGTGAGCACCATGGGCTCGTACATGATCTGGAACACGGAGATGATCTGCAGAATCAGCAGCGTCCCCGCCAGCTTGCGGATAGCGGGCAGGAGGATGTGCACGACCCGCTGCCACACCGTGGCCCCGTCGATGGCCGCCGCCTCGTACAGCTCCGCGTTGATCCCGGACATCCCCGCCATGTAGATCAGGGCCGTGGCCCCCGCCCCTTTCCAGGTGGCGATGACGATGATGATGGGAATCACCAGACGGTAATTGGTCAGGTAGGACTGGGGCGGCACGCCCAGCCTGCCCAGCAGGATGTTGAGCACGCCGGACTTTTCTCCCGAAAAGAAGGCCGACCACAGGATGATGACCGCCAGGCCCGGCAGCATGTTGGGCAGGTAGGCCGCCGTGCGGAAAAAGCCCTTGCCGCGCCTGGTTTCCCCGATGAGCAGGGCCAGCAGAATCGGCAGGCCAAAGCCGATCAGCAGGGACCAGAAGGTGTAGGTAAAGGTATTCGTCAGGGCCTGCAGAAAGTCGTCCTTGCTCATGACGCTGATGAAATTGTCCAGCCCGATGTAGCGGACCAGCTCCACGTTCCTGGTCTTGTACAGGCTCATGCGGATGCTTTCAAACAGCGGCTCCCACACAAAGAAGGTCATCAGGAGCAGGCCGGGCAGCATAATCAGCCAGGATTTGATGTTTTCTCCCGTTTTCCCGCGTCTCCGGGCCCGGGTGCTTTTTCCGTCCATACGGTTTCCCCCAGCGCGTGCGTTGATGAAAACATGCCGGCCATGGCGCAGGCCGACCGGCATGTTTTCAATGAATCATATCAGTAATCGTTGATTTCGTCGTCCAGATACTCCTGGAAGGAATCCTGGGCTTTCTGAAGGGCCTTCATCACGTCCGCGCCTTCCCGGGTGATCATGCGCTGGATCACAGCGGTCAGCTCCCGGTACAGCTGCTGGGCGAACACCGGCTCCTCGGATTTCAGGGTGATGGTGCCCTCGGAAAGGGAATCGAAGAAGTCCCGGTACAGCCGCATGTCCACGTTGCAGTATTCGTCCACGATGGCCTGCTTGGCGGCGTTGTATTCTTCGTCCGTCCAGGCGCTGATGGCGGGAAGCACGGGGGCCCCGCGGTCCCGCTTGGCGGCGTAATCCGCCCGCATGCCGGCGATGATCTCGTCATTGAGGAAGGGCAGCTTGCCGATGACCTGCAGATAGGCCATCAGGGCGATCCCCTGGTCCTTGGTGATGTTGGGGGCAAACATATAGCAGGTGCCGCCCGCCAGGGCATAGCGGCCCGCCTCTCCGGCGGGGAAGGGAATCAGGGCGAAGTCCTCTACCGGCAGGCCCTTGTTGGCGGTGGGCTGGTCCACGCTGTCGTCGGCGGCGAAGTTCATGGCCGCTTCTCCGGTACCCAGCAGAGAATGAGCCCCGGCCCAGTCGGTGGTGGTGGCGTCGGCGTTCAGGATGTCGTACTTCCACTTGAGGTCGCGCATGAACTCCATGGCCTTGACGCACTCAGGGGAGGTAAAATTGCACACCCAGCGGCCGTCCTCGTCCTGGTATTCCAGGGCGCTATCGCCCACACAGCCGAAGTTCCAGGCGATGTTGGTAAACAGCCAGCCGCCGTAGGTCTCGCTGGCCGGGAACACCAGGCCCGCCTTGCCGGTCTTTTCCCGGATGATCTGGCCGTATTCGGCCATTTCCTGCAGGGTCTTAGGGTAAATGGGCAGGCCCTCCTCGTCGATGAGGCCCGCCTGGCGGAACAGGTCGATGTTGATGTGCATGCCCAGCACGTAGCCGTCCCTGGGCAGGCCGTAGATGCGGCCGTTTTCATCCGCCAGCATTTCCACATAGGAAGGGCTGAACTTGTCCAGCACGCCGTAGGCCTCCAGGGCGTCGGTCACGTCGCCCACCAGGTGCTGGCTGATCAGCAGCTGGGGATCGGTGAAGGGGGGCTGGAAAATGCTGGGCGCCGTGTTGCCCTTGGCCATGGGCACATAGTTGCTCAGGGTGTAGGAGTAATAATCCGGCACCAGCGTCACGTTGGGGTACAGCCTGGCCATGGTGGCCTTGTAGCCCTCGAACAGGGCCTTTTCCGCCTCTGGCGCGGTGTCCGCCGGCCAGTTGCCCAGGGTGATGGTGCAGGTCAGATCAGGGTCGACCGCTCCCTCCGCCATGCCGGCGGGCAGGGCGGCAAACAGCAGGCACAGGACCAGAACCAGCGATACGTTTTTGAGCAGCCTGTTCATCTTCAAACCTCCTTACCACATATGCACACATTTTACGTCCACAGGTTTAACGCTAAACTTTGTATTTATTATAGTGGGTTTCCACCTGTTTGTCAATGCGGAATTTCCGCTTTCCGGAAGAAAACCCCGAAAGATTCCGGGAAAACAAAAGAAAAAACCGGATTCACCGGCAAAAGCCCTGCCGCCCAGAAAAAACCAACGAGAAAAACGCTTCCGCCGCCAGCTGACGGAAAGCCCGTTTTCTTTCTTCCCTGCCCTATGGGCGGGGATTTTTCATTTCCGCGGCGTTTCAGGCTTCCACCCAAAAGGCCGGGCGGAAAACCCATTCATTTCCCCCTTTCATATACTTGTTTTTCCTGTTTTCACAGGGTATAATAACAGGTGGACCTGGCAAAACCACCGGCCCGTCAACCCATCACAAGGAGGACAGCGATTCATGAAAAAAGATCTGGGTGTGCATCCTTTCCTGTATCCCATGCCGACCTACATGATCGGCACGTACAACGAAGACGGCACCGTCGATGAAATGATGATGGCCTGGGGCGGCATCTGCGCGGAAAACATGGTGGCCCTGAACCTGGAGGCCGATCATAAAACGGTCGCTAACCTGAAAGCCCGCATGGCCTTCACCCTGGCCGTTCCCGGCACCGATACGATCCGGGAGTCCGATTTCTTCGGCATCGCCTCTTCCAACAAGATGGCCGATAAGTTTGAGCGCACCGGCCTGCATGCGGAAAAGAGCGCCCGGGTGGACGCCCCTGTCGTGGCGGAATACCCCCTCACCCTGGAGTGCAAGGTAACCGAGTTCCAGGACCAGCCCTACGGGCTTCGCGTGCTGGGCGAAATCGTGAACGTGCTGGCGGACGAAAAGGTGCTGGATGAAAAGGGCCGGATCGACGCGGCGAAGCTGAACGCCTTTGCCTTCGACCAAATGCGCAACGGCTATTACGCCATGGGCGAAAAAGCCGGCCAGGCCTGGCACGCAGGTGCCGATCTTATGAAAAAATAATATGCAAAGCGCCGAAACCCGGCACTCATGACAAAACGGACACAGCGTCCCGCGTTAATGTACGCGAATGACACTATGTCCGTTTTGCTTATCTTTAAGCAATCGCTGTCTCCTTTTCCATCCGTTGTTCTTGCAAGTCCTTTTGACTTGTGATACGATCATATCACACTCGTCACACAGCCGTGTCAATGGACAATTTCTGACAGAATCCGTTAAAAGTTCTGCCGTTTTCCGGCATCCGGGATGCAAAGAAGCTCCGGCTGAATGATGACCGAGCGGACGCCCTGACGGATCAAAAAAAGGCCATCCGGACCCACAGGCTCGGATCGCCCATCCATGAAGAATCAAGGAGGCGGAAAGCGTGCAGCAGATCATCATCCACGTGGACATGGACGCCTTTTACGCCTCCGTCGAGATGCGGGATGATCCGTCCCTCCGGGGGAAGCCCCTGATCATCGGCTCGATGCCCCAGGAGCGCGGCGTGGTGGCCACCTGCAGCTATGAAGCGCGGCGGTTTGGCGTGCACTCCGCCATGAACATCAAGGAGGCCTACCGCCTCTGCCCAAACGGCATCTTTATGCACCCGAACTTTGAAAAATACCGGGCAGTGTCGGACCAGCTGCACAGCATCTGGAACACCTACGCCGGCGCTTCTGAAACCATCGCCCTGGACGAAGCCTACCTGGACGTGACGGAGAAGGCCGGAAGCTGGGAAGGGGCCTGCGGGATCGCCCGCACGATCAAGCGCCGGACCCTGGAGGAGCTGGGGCTGACCTGCTCGGTCGGCGTGGCCTATTCCAAGACTGCCGCCAAGATCGCCAGCGAAGAGAAAAAGCCGGACGGATACTTTGAGATCCCCACTCCCGAGGCCTTTGTGAACCTGATTTTGGACCGGGACGTGCGGGTGCTCTACACCGTGGGCGCAAAGACGGCCGAGCGGCTGAACAGCGCCGGCATCCGCACCGTGCGGGACGTGCGGGACCGGCCGGAGGAGGTGATCCGGCTTCTCGGAAAGCAGGGAGAATGGATCACCCGGATGGCCCGCGGCGAGGACGGCCGGAAGGTCACCCCCTACCGGCCGGAGGAAGCCAAGTCCATCAGCCGGGAGCTGACCTTCCAGGCGGACGTGGACGACTTTGTATTTCTGAAGGATGTTCTATTTCTCCTGTCCATGAGCGTCGAAAGGCGGGCAAGCCGCGTCGGCCTGTACGGCGAGGGGGTCTCGCTGAAGCTGACCTATGCCGACATGAAGACCATCACCCGCTCCAAGCTGATTCCCTCCTCCAGGTCCGCCGCCCGGATCGACCGGGAAGCGGTCTCTCTTTTAGAGCAGGTGCCGAGGCGGCCGGTCCGCCTGGTCGGCGTGGGCATCTACCACCTGACCGGGGAATACGCCCGCCAGCTTCGCTTTGAGGACCTGCTGCCGCAGGCAAAGGACCGGCAGGAGGCCTATGTCCCGGAGAGGCTCCGGGACCTTCACAACCGCTACGGCCTGGACTTCGCCGGAAATCTGGACAAGATTTTCCACGGCGAAACCCTGTACCGGACGGTCGAATACATGCGAAAGCACCGCGGCAGGACGGCTTCCGGGGGCCGGTGAGCTTTTTTTAAGTCAGCTGGCAGACGTTCCGCGGCTTCCCGTCCAGATAGGCGATCGTGTTGTCAAAGGCGATATGGGCGCGCCGGACCATGGCTTCCTCCGAAAGGAAGGCCACGTGGGGCGTCAGCAGGCAGTTTTTGGCATGAAGCAGGGGCTGGTCTGCGGGCAGGGGCGGCTCCACGTCGAACACGTCGATCCCCGCCCCGGCGATGCGTCCCTCGTTCAGGGCGTCCGCCAGCGCTTCGTCGTCGATGATCGGCCCGCGGGCGCAGTTGATGAAGATGGCTGTCGGCTTCATCAGGCCAAACAGCTCCCGGGTGATCATGCCCCGGGTGGAGGAATTGTTGGGCGTATGCAGGGAAACGATGTCGCTTCGGCGCATCAGCTCCTCCAGGCTCACGTATTCGATGCCGATGGCCTCCGCTACCGGCTTTACGTGCCGGGAATAGGCGATCACCTTCGCGCCGAAGGCCAGGAACAGCCTGGCCGTGATCATGCCGATCCGCCCGGTGCCGATGATGCCCACCGTCCGCCCGGCGATTTCCCGGCCGGCCAGGCCGGCGCTGGTGCCCCCGCTCCGGACCCGGGCGTCTCCCTCGCTGATTTTGCGAAGCAGGCTGATGGTCATGCCGATGACCAGTTCCGCCACGGTTTCATTGGAATAATCCGCCGCGTTGCAGACCGTCACGCCCTTTTGCGCGCAGGCGTCCAGGCCCACGTGGTCGATCCCCGTAAAGGCCACGTTCAGCAGCTTCAGGCTGTCCGCCGTCAGGACCGCCTCCGCCGGATAGGGGTTATTGGCGATCATCACCACCTCGCAACCGGCGCTGCGTCTTTTGAGCTCCTCCACGTCGGTCGTTTTATTGGGATAATAGACAAATTCATGCCCTCTTTCCACGATGGGGGCGGACAGCTCCCGGATCAGATCTTCGCTCACCCCAAGGGGCTCCAACAGACTGATTTTCATTGCCAATGGTCCTCCTTGATTCTTTTCCTTTGGGTCCGGGCGGCGCGCTAACGCGCCGTTTTTTCTTGACTGATCTGCCGCATGACCCGGTAGTAAATGATATACGAAATGATCACGTTCAGGACGTCGGCGACCACCTGCGTCCAGACGATGCCCGTCATGCCGAAAAACGCGTTCATGATCAGCAGAATCGGGATGTTCAGGCCGATCTGACGGATGGCCGCCAGCCAGAAGGATTCCTTCCCCCGGTTGACCGCCTGCATGAAATTGACCATGTTGAAGCTGAGAAACATGAAGGGCGTCGCAAAGCACCGCGCCCGAAGAAAGGAAGCGCCCAGGCGCACCGTTTCCGTGTCCGCGATAAAAGCGCCCACCAGCCGGTCCGCAAAGACATAGTACAGCGCCACGCTGACCGCCGCGACCGCCAGCCCCGCCACCCGGGCGGCGGTAAAAAAGTCGCTCATGCGCCGGCGGTTGCCGGAGGCGTAATTGTAGCCGATCAGGGGGATCATCCCCAGGCAGATCCCGATGCCGATGTTCAGCGGCAGCCGCTCCACCTTCAGCACAATGCCCATGGCCGCCAGGGGCAGGTCCCCGTGGGAGGCGGACAGGCGGTTGATCACGATGTTGGTCAGGTCGTACAGAAACACGCTCATGGCCGTGGGCACGCCGATGGAAAAGATGTTCCTGCGGGATTCCGGAAGGATTTTTTCAAGACGCCGGGGGACGCTCAGCACCGATTCCCCCCGCACCCGGTGGAACATCCACAGGAAGTATATAAGCGACGCAACGTTCGAGAGCATCGTGGCGATGCCCGCACCCATCACCTGACAGCCGTCCGGGAGCAGCACGAACATCAGCAGCGGGTCCAGCGCCATGTTGAGCACCCCGCCCATCCCGAGGCCAAACGCCGCCTCCCGGGCATAGCCCGCGTTCCGCAGAAGGAAGGACATGGCGCCGGAGGTGACGTTGGCCACCCCGCCGATGCCCACCACAAAGATCAGGTACTGCCGAGCATAGCCGATGGTATGGTCGCTGGCCCCAAGAAGCCGAAGCAGTGGGTCCATGAAGAGCAGGCACAGCAGGGAAAAAACAAACGCGGAGGCGGCGGACATACAAACCGTCCAGGAGGCGACCCGGGCCGCCTCCTCCTTTTCTTTTTTGCCCAGCAGCCGCACCATCAGGCTGCCGCCGCCCACCCCGAAGAGGTTGGCCAGCGCGCCCGCCATCAGGAACACCGTCAGCACCAGGGAGGAGGCCGCCACCATGTACGGGTTGTTGGTCCTGCCGATGAACCAAGTATCCGCCATGTTGTACACCAGCGTGATCAGCTGACTGACGATGGTCGGCGCCGCCATGGTAAAAAGCGCTTTGGGCACGGCGACGGTTTCAAACAGGGCGGTCTTTTGGCTTTCGTTCGTCATACGCGGCTTCCTTCGATTGCAGATCTGTGCCGGGCTGTTCCCCGCCCCATTTCCAGGCCGGACCCCGGGAAAAAATATACGTTACCGGCTCCCCCCTGTCAACCGGAAAGAGTGTTCTTTCCCTGCATTTGTTCATCCGGCAGACGTTTGATCAAGAAAAGCCTCCCTCCTCCCCCGGAAAACCCGGAGGGGAAGGGAGGCGGTTTTACGGCGGGCTTTCCGCCGTAAATGTTTTTCTTAAAATAAGGACAGGGAAATTACATCGCCGCTTTGGCCGCGAAATCCTTCATCGCCTCGGAAATTTTGATCTGCTGGGGGCAGACCTTTTCACAGCTGCGGCAGCCGATGCAGGCGGAGGGTTTCTTGTCCTCCGGCAGGGACATGAGGGCCATGGGGGCGATGAAACCGCCGCCGGTGAACACATGCTCGTTATACAGCTCCAGCAGCCAGGGGATGTTCAGCCCCTTGGGGCAATGGGTGGTGCAGTAGCGGCAGGCGGTGCATGGCAGGGCGGTGCGGCGGGTCATGTCGGCGGCCAGGGAGAGCAGGGTGTTCTTTTCCGCTTCGTTCAGCGGCCGGTCCGTCTCAAAGGTGCGCAGGTTTTCGGCCATCTGCTCTTCGTTCGACATGCCGGAGAGGATCACCTTCACCTGGGGAATGCTCTGCAGGAAGCGGAAGGCCCAGGCGGGAATGCTTTCCTCAGGCCGCAGGGCGCGGAGCTTGGCCTCGTCTTCTTCCGGCAGCTTCGCCAGCTTGCCGCCGCGAAGCGGCTCCATCACCCAAACGGGGATGTTCCATTCCTGGAGCAGGGCCACCTTCGCTTTGGCGTCCTGGAAATCCCAGTCCAGCCAGTTGAGCTGGAGCTGGCAGAATTCCATATCCTTCCCGTAGGCGTTCAGGAAGCGCCGGATGACCTCTACGCTGCCGTGGGCGGAAAAGCCCAGGTGCTGGATGCGGCCATTGCGCTTCTGCTCCATCAGGTAGGAATAGGTCCGGTATTTTTCGTCGTTCAGATACGCGTCGATGTTCATTTCGCACACGTTGTGGAACAGATAGAAATCAAAGTATTCCACCTGGCACTTGCGGAGCTGTTCCTCAAAGATGGCTTCCACCTTGCCCATGTTGTGCAGGTCGTAGCCGGGGAATTTGTCGGCCAGGCAAAACCTCTCCCGGGGGTAGCGGGCCAGGGCCCTTCCCAGCACGATTTCGGACTGGCCGCCGTGATAGCCCCAGGCGGTGTCGTAATAGTTGACGCCCGCGGCCATGGCCTGGTCCACCATGCGGAAGGTCTTTGCTTCGTCGATCCGGCTGTCGTCGCCGTCGATCACGGGCAGGCGCATCGCGCCCATGCCCAGATTGGAAAGCTCAAGGTTCTGAAAATGACGGGTAATCACTTTATTTCTCCTTTCATTCAACGGACAGGGTGATGATGACGTCGCCTTTGCTCAGCAGTTCCCGCATTTCCTCCGGGGTCTTGTCGGTGATATGACCGAGCCTCGTATAAGCCCAGGAATTGCTGCCGTAAAACACCACCAACTGGCTGCTGGAATAGAGCACGATGTCGCCGGAAGCGGTGACGGTCTCCGTGTCCCTGCTGGGCAGGCGGCGGCCGATGGCGCCCACCTGCTCAAACCCGCCGAACATGGACATCTGGATGGTGAGGCCGTCCTTGGCCAGCGCTCTGAGTGCTTCCACAGATTCATTGTTTTCCCAGGCCACTTCCACCGTCGTTTCGCCGATCTTCATCTTCATTTGGCTCTGCGCCTCCTTCGTTTCCATTTCTGTCTGACTGTCCCCGCCGGACCATACCGCCCCGCCGGTTTCTCCCGCGAGGCCTGCGCCGCCGATACAGAAAAGCAGCAGCGCGGCGCAGAGCGCCAGGATGGTTTTTCTCATAGTCTTTGTCCTTTCCTCTTTGCCTTAGGCTGGTTCGTCCCGGGTCGGCTTTTCCGTTTCCCGGATCAGCCAGTCCATCTGGTCCACCCTTCTCTGACAGGCGTGCAGCTCGTCCATCAGCTCGCAGCGCAGCTTGCGCAGCATTTGCTTCGCTTCGCCGTTCCTGTGGGTTTGAAGGAGGGCGGTCACATATTCCGTGTTCTCCCTGCTCAGGCCGATGCCCCGCATGCACTGACTTGCCGTTTCTGGTTGCATGGTTTCCTCCGCATTGGTTCTGTCCTGTTTCGGACAATTGGATGATATCACCTTGCGGATTTTTTCGCAAATGGTTATAATGAATATCATGATATTCATTATTTGCATTTCATGGAGGGCAGCATGGAAATCAGAACGCTTCGGTATTTTCTGGCGGTGGCCAGGGAAGAAAACATGACCCGGGCAGCCGAGCAGCTGCACCTGACCCAGCCGACCCTGTCCAAAGCGCTGAAGGCGCTGGAAGAGGAATTGGGCAAAAAGCTCTTTACCCGCCACAGCTTCAGCATCCGCCTGACGGACGAAGGCGTTCTGCTGCGCAGCCGTGCCGAGGACCTGGTCAGCATGGCGGACAAGATCACCCGGGAGTTCGTCACCCTGGACGACATCACCGGCGGCGACATCTACCTGGGCCTGGCGGAATCCTATCAGATCCGGACGCTGGCCCGGGCCATCAAGGAATTCCGCGGCCAGTATCCGGACCTTCGTTATCATATCACCAGCGGGGATACCGAGCAGGTCACCGAAAAGCTGGACCAGGGGCTGCTGGACTATTCCGTCCTGGCGGAAATGCCGGACGCCGCCAAATATGATTCCCTGGTCTTCCCCCAGGCGGACGTCTGGGGCCTGGTCTTTCCCGCAGACGATCCGCTGGCAGCAAAAAAGGCCGTCACGGTGGACGACCTGATGGGCCTGCCCCTGTTCTGTTCAGAACAGAGCTGGCAGAAGGATATTCCCCGCTGGTGCGGAGACCGGATGCGGGACCTGCGTCTGGAGGGCTCCTTCCGGCTGTCCTATAACGGGTCCATGTTTGCAAGGGAGGGGCTCGGCTACCTGCTGACCTTCGACCGGCTGATCGACACGTCCCCGGCCTCCGGCCTCGTCTTCCGCCCGCTTTCCCCGAAGCTGGAAAACCGCCTGTACCTGATCTGGAAAAAATACCAGTCTCTTTCCCCCATCGCCGAGCGGTTCCTTGAGCATGTAAAGGCGAGCTTCACGGCGTAATCAGAACGCCTGCTCCGCCTGGGCCGCCGCGTCGATGTTCTGAACCACGGGAACGTCTGGGTAAGCCGTGGTGACGGGCATCGGCAGGGACTGCATGTATTCGTGCATGGCCTCCGCCACCCGCTTGCTGTTGGCCACGGCCTCCACCACGGTGCGGGCCCCGCTGGCGGCGTCGCCGGCCGCGAATACGCCGGGACGGCTGGTATGGCCGTCCTCGTCCACGGTGAGCAGGCCGCTCTTCACCGTGTCGATCCCCTTGGTGGTGGTCACCAGGTTGCTCTCGGCTCCCTGGCTAACCGCGACGATGACGCCCGTGCAGGGATAGAGCTTTTCCGTCCCGGGAACCGGGACGATCCTTCCGTCGGCGTCTGTCTGGCTGTCCGCCAGAATCACGCCGTCCTCGCGGATTTCGACCGTGCATTTGTTGTAGATGAAGTCCACGCCCTCGAGCCTCGCGTAGCTGCTTTCGTACTGACTGGCGGTCAGGGTGTCCGTCAGGTTCACACAGGAAACGTACCGGGCCCCGTGGCGGACGGCGGTGCGGGCGCAGTCCATGGCGCTGTTGCCGGTGCCGATGACCATGATGCGCTCTCCCAGGCGGAACGCCGACGGGCTGGCCAGATAATTGATCGCGTAGGTCACATGGCCCAGGCTCTCTCCCCGGATGTTCAGCTTCCGCGGCTTCCACAGGCCCGCGCCCACGAACACGCTTTGGTAGCCGTCCCGAAACAGATCGTCAATGGTGATGGCGCTGCCGATATAGGTGTTGGGACGGAAGCGGATGCCCTTGAGTTCCAGATGGCGGTAGGCCATATCGTCCAGCACGGAGTCCGGCAGCCGGAAGTCCGGAATGCCGTAGCGCAGCACGCCCCCGATCTTGTCCCTGCTGTCGAAAATGGTGACGCCGTAGCCGTACCGGGCCAGGATGATGGCGATGGTCAGCCCGGCCGGGCCGGCCCCGATGACGGCGGCCTTTCGGCCGTTGGAGGGGGCGGGCCCCTTCACCATCTGGTTGGCGTAGGTGGTGGAAATATAGCTCTCAATCACGGAAAAGTGCACGGGCGTATCCTTGATGCCCCGCACGCAATGCCCCTCGCACTGGTTTTCATGGTTGCATACCAGGGAGCAGACCGTGGTCAGGGGATTGTTTTCAAACAGCATCCACCCCGCCTCGTTCAGCCTGCCCGCCTTCAGCAGCCGGATCACCTCCGGGATGTTGGTATGAATCGGGCACCCCTCCTGACAGCGGGGCTTTTTGCATTGCAGGCAGCGGTTCGCTTCTTCCATCACATGCAGGGCCATCGTACGTCCTCCGTTCGCTTCCGTGTCTGGCACGGAAGATTTCTTCTGTCAACATCATATCAAATGATTCGGAAAAAGGCAATCGCCAGACGCCTGCATCGGCGGCAGGACGCCTGAAGCGCCTGGGGATGGGCCGTTGGTCATGCCGGACGGGTCTCCGGGTGGCGGGACGGTCGGTCATGCTTCCCGGCCTTCCTGGCCTTGAGCGAGCTGCGGCAATTCCGGAGCTGAGCCTTTGGAAGGACTCTGTTGGCTGGAGTTCCTCTAATCCCCGTCGGCCCTCCGCTACATTAGTTTACATCGTGTTCATAGGCTCCAGGACGGAGTTTTCTCCGCCATGCCCCAGCGCCGCCTCGATGCAGCCTTCGATATGGTCCGCCCGGCGCAAGAGTCTTTTTCTCTTGATATCCTCTCCCACGGGCCACTCCATCAGCTTTTTGATCCTGCCCAGGGCGATCGTCTCCTGAAAGCGGTCCCTCCAGCCTTCGTAAAGGGCGGTGTACCAGGCCTGCAGCTCCTCCCGGCTGGCGGGCGGGCCGCCGCGGATCCGCCGCGCGAGGGCCGGGTCAAAAAGAAGGCCCCGGCCGATCATGACCGCCTTCGTCCCGGGGAAGCGGTCAGTCAGCGCCCGTACGTCCACCGGCGTCCGAAGGTCCCCGTTATAGACGGGATGGGCCAGCCCCTGCCGCAGGGCCAGGCCGAAGGCTTCCGGGTGGATTGCCCCGGTGTACTGCTCCAGTGCGGTGCGGACGTGGATCGTCACATGAGCGAAGGGATACCGGGCGAGCAGCGGCAGGATCTCCTGCCACTCCTCCGGGCTTTCATAGCCGATGCGGGTTTTGACGGAGAGGGAGATGGGGAGCGGCTTTGAAAACACCTGGTCCAGAAAGGCGCGCAGGGCAGAAAGGTCCCGGAGCATCCCGCTGCCCCGTCCCCGCTTGGTCACGGTGGGCGACGGACAGCCGAGATTAAGGTCCGCGCAGGAATATCCCCGGGCGCTCACAGATTGAAGCCACGCATGCAGCTGGCCGGGGTCCCTCGTCAGCGCCTGGGGCAGTACGTGGAGCCCACGGTTTTCCTCCGGGGAAATATCTCTTTTCTCGCGGGTCAGCAGGGACATCGTCTGCGTCAGCTTGTGAAACGGCAGGCAGTAGATGTCCACTCCCCCGAAAAGCTCATGGTGGACACGGCGGAGGATCCCATCGGTGATGCCCTCCATCGGCGCAAAATAGATGATCAAACGCCTTCCTCCGTGGTTTCCACGCCGAGCTTTTTCAGCTCCTCCATCAACCCGTCCACGCCGCTGAATACGAAGCCCGAAAAGCCCAGCGCCCGCGCCGCGAGGACATTTTCCTCCGTATCGTCGACAAAAAGACAGGTCTCCGCCGTTAAGCCGAAACGCTCCAGAAAGCAGGAAAACATCCGCTGATCCGGCTTCGTCATGCCGACCTTGAAGGAAACGATGCCCCCGTCCATATACGGCATGAAGGCCAGGGATTCCCCGCACTCGTCATAGGCTTTCTTGGAGTAATTGGACAGATAATAGACCCCGTACCCGGCCTTTTTCAGCCGCTGGACCAGGGGGATGGCGTAATCCCGGCTGACAAGCATCCCGCTCAGGTTGGTAAACGCCAGCCGAAGCTCCCGTTCGATCTCCGGGTCGGCGGCGGTGAAGGCCTGCAGGGTCTCTTCCTCTGTGACTTCTCCGCGCTCAAACCTGCCCCAGTACGGGTTCATGACCGAGGCTTTCAGCACCCGTTTGATCATCGGGCCGTCCAGTCCCTTTTCCATCAGGAATTCCTTCATCCGATAATCGGCCAGCACGCCGCCGATGTCAAACACGATGTTCTTGATCATTCTATTCCCCCATCCTTCTCTCAGTCCCCATGCAGCTCCCAGCCGTGGTCGCCGTGATAGATCATGAGCCTGGTCATGCCGCCGTCGATGCAGATGTTTTCTCCCGTGATGAAGCCCGCCTTCTCCGAGCACAGGAAGAGGACCATCTCCGCGATGTCCTCTGGCTTTCCGACCCGGCCCACCGGCTGCTGAAGAGCGTCCGCTCCGGCAATATCGCTGCCCGTCGTATCAATCCATCCGGGAGAAATGCTGTTGACCCTCACCTTTCCGGCCAGGCTGACCGCCATCGCGTGGGTCAGGGCGGCAATGCCTCCCTTGGCGGCCGTATAGCTCTCCGTCTGCGGCTGGCTCATCCGGTCCCTGGAGGAGGAGATGTTGACCACCGCCGCCCCTTTGACAAAGCAGGACACAAACAGTCGGGTCAGGTAATACGGGGCCGCGACGCCCACCAGTTGGGCCTGCACGAAGTCCTCATAGCTGCACTCGCAGATCCCCTTCATGAGCGGCGGGGCGTTGTTGATCAGATAGTCCACATGGCCATGCTTCCGGATCACAGCTTCCGAAAAGCGCTCCAGAGTCTCCCTGTCCCCCACGTCGCCGACAAACCAATTCCCGGGGCGGATGTCGATGACCTCTACCGTAGCGCCCTCCCGGAGAAACGCCTCCGCGATGGCCCTGCCAATTCCATGCCCGCCGCCGGTAATCACCGCGACCTTCTGCTCAAATGCTCCCATCCTGCACTCCTTTGTTCCAGAAAGCGGCAAAACAGCCGCCGTTTCAAAGATATTTTATCACCGAACTGCCGGGACAACAAGAAAAAACATAAAAAAGCAGAAGAGCGCAAACCAGGCCGTTCGCGCGCTTCCGCTGGGTTCTTTTTCTTCTTACATCTGCCGCAGCAGCCAGTTCTGAACGCCGATGCACTCGATCATTTCCAGCTGTCCCTGGGCCCAGTACATATCCTCTTCCTCATCCTGGTAGTAGGCCTTCAGGATCTCGAAGGTGGTAAAGTCTTCCCGGGCAGCTTCGGTGATGTCCTTCAGCCAGGCCAGGCCGTCGACGGAAACCTGCAGGTCGTACTTGAGCCAGTCCACAGGATTCTTGCAGACGGGCTTGTCTTCCTTTGCGCCCAGACGCACCTCGCAGCCCAGGTCCAGCAGCCTGTCGATGCACTTGGTCACCCAGCCGCGCTCTTCCTCCGCGTGCTCGGCGTATTTATCCGCCAGCTTGGTCAGGCCCAGGTTGGCAAAGATCCTGGACTGCAGCTGGTGCCCGTCCGCCTGCTGCGCCAAATCGGTTATGATGGTCTGAAGACCCGCGATCACTTTTTTCGTTAGCCATGGAAAGCTCCTCCTTTTTCATCTGCGGCCGGATGTTCAGACGCACCTGAATCCACCCGGCATTCAATCAATCGTAGTCGTGCGCGACTATCAATTGTATGATAAACCAAATGCAGACAAAATACAATGTAGAATCATTCCGCCGTGCTTCATGATGAAGCAGATTGATCAAACTGTCTCATTTTTTCTTTTTTAGAAAAACCGTCCTTGCCTGGGCCTCGGTGTCGTCGTCCTCCGCTAGGATGATGAAGCTGTAGCCGCCGTCCGCGCCGAACCAGATGGTATCGCCGGTGAACAGATATTGGTCGTCGATCAGATATACTATATAGCCCCAGATGTGGCCGGGCATCTGTGGACCGAAGAATCCCCGGAGACCATTTTGCGCCAGCTGAACGCAGGGAGCCTGCATCCCGAACATCGGCTGAGCGCCGGATTTTGCTGGTTCTCCATGGTTTGCTGCTGCGTCATTTGCTGCCGGAGCTGAAAAACGTCGCCTTGTGCCGAACCGGCCGCCAGGGATGTTCCCGCGATCGAAGTCGTCAATACGGTCGCTGCGAGGATGCTGGTGATGATGCGTTTCATATGTTTGACCCCCTGTAATCGTTTTCTGATTTTTTAACCTGTTCAAGGTGGATCGGCCGTCGAACTGTGCACCGTCATCCGGCCGGGGAAGGGCTCCCGCGCTGAGGCTTTTGAGCCTTTCACGATACGATTCGGAGGCGCTTTCAAAAAAAGTGGGGTCGGAAAGAAAAAAATAAAAACTCCCGCTCACCCCAGGCGAATGGAAGAAAAAGATGGATGTTGCTCTCTCTTTACAGAAGGGCGGCGATTTTTTTTTGCCAGAGCCATGATGGTCAGCATGGGCGGGTTGCCCATGGACCGGGGCAGGATTGTCGCGTCGGCCACGTACAGGTTCTCCGGCAAAACGGATGAATGAAGGTTCTCCTTTTCCCCTTCCGTCAGCGGCAGCATGCCGCCCGGATGGCCCGCGTTCAGGGTGCCCAGGAACTGGTCCCGCTCCCGGACGCCCAGGCGCTCCAGGATCTCCTGGCTCTGCGCGACGGCCCTGTCCATACGGCGCTGATCGGCGGGAGACATGGTTTTATTGATGTGCTTTCCGTCCGTGGTCCCCGCTTCCTCGTCTGCCAGCTTGATCATGATGCTGGCGATGTTCCGCATGGGGAGCCGCCAGCTTCGATGAAAGAAGAAGCTCAGATAATCCATATACGGGGACAGGATATAGCCGTCCTGCTGGCTGATAAAGGGCATGAGCAGCTGATGGTCCTGCCCATAGTTTTCCATAGGCCCCGCCACGTAGAGGACGGGGTCGGCAAACAGGGTGTCGGAACAGGGGACGCCGGAATGCTGCGGAATCACCGGCGTACCCAGGCCGCCGGCGGCAAGGACCACCAGATCGGCCTGATAGGTTTCCCGTTTTCCGTGCCTCCGGGCGTGGACGGCTTTGACCTGACCGTTCTCTATATCCAGGCCGGTGACCCGGCAGTCGATGATGAGAACCGCCCCTTTTTGAACCGCCTCTTTGATCAGCGCCCGCGTATCCCATTTCGCCCCCGTCGGACAGCCGATGGCGCAGTGGCCGCATTCTACGCATTTCGCGGCCCGCATGAGCTTGGGCGTGCCCACCGGATCCAGCCCCATCTGTTCAAACAGACGGAACATGGTCCATGTGGTTTCGGTCCAATGCTGCTGATGGTCGGTGGTGATGGGCAGCTCCCGGGATAGCTCCGCGCACTGTTCATCCAGATCGATCCCCAGAGCCCGGACCGCCCCGTCGCAGCGCACGGCGTTGCCGGTGGCCAAGGTGGTGGTGCCGCCTACGCCGATGCCCCGCACCATCACCATGTCCTCCGTCTTTTCCACCAGCATGTTCGGCAGGAGCAGGCAGATCATCCGCTCGTCGAAAAAGAGGCCGGTGCGGTGCAGGGCGGCCAGCTTGCCGATCGGCATGGAAAAGGGCCTGAATTTCCCTCCGGCCTCCAGGATGGTCACCTGGTATCTGCCCTGCAGCTCTTTGGCGATCATGCCGCCGCTCGCGCCGGTACCAGGGCCGTCTTCTTATTTTTCATCCCATTCCCCTCTTTGAAAAACGGCTTTGCACTGTGCGCAGCCCTCGGTGAGCCTTTCCGTAAAATGAAGCTGCCCGCCCCCGTACAGGCCCGCGATGATCCCGGCGTCCACCTGGGACATCCGCCCGCATTGCTCCGGGGAATAAAAGGCGCTGAAATAGCAGCGCGGCACCATGATTTTCCCCGGCAGGCGGCCGCTCATGGTGATGCAAAGGTTCTGATAGAGATAAAAGACCAGCCACTGGATGTCGCACGGTTTCCTGAGGCCGATCAGGCGGCGGATTTTCCTGCCCAGCTGAAACGCGCCCTCATACAAGCGCTTTGGATCCGCCTCCGTTTTTTCCATACATGATACCGTATAAGCGGCGTAGGCCCTGAGGGCTTCCGGCGCGGGCAGATGTAAAACCCTTCGCCCCGGCAGTCTAAAGCTGCGGGAAGCCAGGTTCAGAAGAATCTGTGCTTCCGCGCATCGGACCCAGTTGGGCGTATGCCGCTCCAAACGCGAAAGGACCCGGCGGGTAAAGGCCGCCCTCATCGGTACATCGCCTCGATCTCCGCGGCGTAATGGGTACATACGTTGTTCCGCTTCACCTTGAGGTTCGGGGTCAGTTCGCCCGCCTGAATGCTGAGGGGCTTTTCCATCACGGTAAACTTTCTGATCTGTTCCGGGTGGGAGAGCTCCGCGTTCATCCGTTCCATCTGCCCGGAAAGGTCCCCGCACGTTCCCTCCAGCCAGATCAGCGCGGTGCAGTAGGGGCGGTTTTCGCCCACGAGCACCGCCTCGGATACGCCGGGGATGTCCTTGATGCGCTGCTCGATTTTGGGGATGCTGATGTTCTTTCCGTAAGCGGTGATGATAAAGTCCTTCTTTCGCCCAAACAGGGTGATATGGCCGCTTTCGTCCATCCGGCCCAGATCGCCCGTGCGCAGGACACCGTTTTGGATGTTTTCGGTCTGGAGGCCGTAATATCCAAGGGTCACCTGAGGGCCCTTGACGATCAGTTCCCCATCAGGCTCGACGGTGATCTCGGTATCGGGCAGGGCTGTGCCGATTGTGGGGATCACGTTGTCCCCCAGACGGTTGATGGTGATGAGGGGCGCTTCGGTCTGGCCGTAGGCGTTGTGAATCTCGATCCCCAGGGCGCGGAAATTCTTGAGCAGGGCCTCGCTGACCGCGTCCATCAGCCCGATGGCCTGCTCCAGCGCCAAATAGTCCACCTAATTGATGCCCGTCAGGGCCACCCGGTCCCCTTTGCGGATGCCCCAGGCCCACAGCACGTTCCGGATCTTCTCGATCCGGGTGTTGACCTCCGGGCCATGGACAGCCTCGATCCCTTCGGCGGTGACATTGTAACAGGTGATGGGATAGCGGCGGCTGGCCCGCCGCACCATGGCCTGGTCAAAGACCGTCTGCCCGGTCTGCCGCATAAAATTCTTCCGGCAGGCAAAGGTCAGGAAGGTGTCCAGGTAGCTCCGCCAATCCGCTTCATAGGGGCCGCAGAGCGCGTCCGTATTCGTCCGGTCAAACACCTGGTCCGCATAGAAATAGGGCAGCAGCATGAGCAGATTATGGAGGCTGCTCTTTTTCCGGCTGTCCTCTTTTTGGTTGTAGGTCAGCCCCGCCTTTTTAAAGGCCGGTAGGGACAGAAAGACGGGCCTTTTCAGCCGGACGGACAGATGCTTTTCGGCCCAGGCGATCACCGCGTCGCACAGTTCGCCCGCCGTAGGGGCTTGATCCTTGGGGCAGGTCAGATGGAAGGCCTTCCCCTCCGCGGCGTCCGAGCGGGCAACGGTCAGCGCCGCGTCGGCCACCGTATCCACCGGCACCAGGTTCAGGGGCGTGTCCTCCCTGATGGGCAGCAGGCGGATCTTCCCCAGCAGCAGCTGTTTTAAGACATAATAGACCGTATTGAAATTCCGGACCACCCGCTTTCGGAATCCCCCACAATCATGCCCGGGCGGCAGATCGACCAGGGGAGGCCGGAAGCCCGCAGGAGGTTTTACGCCTCCGCCTTGCTTTGCTCATAGAGGCTGGAAAAGCGTTCTCCCGGAAGCTCATCCTCCATCACCCGTCCATGTTTCCGGCCCGCCACATAGGCGGTAGAGATATGGAGGAAGCGCCGCAGACGCGGCAGGCTTTTGGACAGAGCGATCATATTCCGGGTGCCGATCACGTTGGTCTGGTCCAGCTCCGCCTTGCTTTTATCAAACCCGATCTCCGCCCCGGCGTGGATCACGAGGGTCACGTGGTCCCGAAGGGCCTCAAGCGCCTCCGCGTTCAGCCCCAGGTCGGCCTTGGTAAAATCGCCGGGCAGAGGAAGCAGCTGCCTGCCGACGGCCTGATACAGGCTTTGATCGTGCTGCCACGCGGCCCGGAGCCGCTGGGCCGCCTCCGCATGATCCGCCGCCCGAACCAGGACATAGACAGAAGTCTCCTCCGCCTTTGCCAACCGTGCAGCCAGCTCCGTGCCCAGGAACCCGGTGCCGCCGGTCAGTAAAATCCCTCTTTCATACAGCCTCCGAAACAAGTGATGACGCCTCGTCAGGCGGCAGCCGGTTCAGACGATTTTATCCCAGGGTTACGTCCAAGATCATCATCAGCACGAAGCCCAGCGCAAAGGCGATGGTTCCCCAGTTGGAGTGCTTCCCCTCGGACATCTCCGGGATCAGCTCCTCGACGACCACGTACATCATCGCGCCGGCGGCGAAGGCCAGCAGATAAGGCATGATGGGCACCACCGTGCCGGCGGCGACAATCGTGACGGCCGCAGCGATGGGCTCCACCACGCCGGAAAGAACGCCGTACAGGAAGGTCTTTCCCTTGCTCATGCCCTCCGCCCGAAGGGGCATGGAGACGATCGCTCCTTCCGGGAAGTTCTGAATCGCGATGCCCAGGGCCAGGGCCAGGGCGCCCGCGCTGGTGATGCCCGCGTTGCCGGAACGGAAGCCCGCGTATACCACGCCCACCGCCATGCCTTCCGGGATGTTGTGCAGGGTCACCGCGAGGATCAGCTTGGTGGTGCGCTTGAGGCCGGACCTCGGGCCTTCGTCCTGATGATCCAGGTGCATGTGCGGGGTGATCACGTCCAGCAGCAGCAAAAAGCCCACGCCAATCAGGAAGCCGACGGCGGCGGGCAGAAAGGAAAGCGTCCCCATGTGCTCGCTGCTCTCCAGGGCGGGCTGCAGCAGGCTCCAGAAGGAAGCCGCCACCATGACGCCCGCCGCAAAGCCGGTCAGGATTTTCTGCAGCACCGCCGATATTTCCTTTTTCAGCACAAACACCATGGCCGCGCCCAAACTGGTCCCGACAAAGGGAATCAAAATGCCCAATAATGTCTCTGTATTCATCGTTTCCCCCAGCAGTTTCTTTAAAAAGAAGGAGTCCTCATGGACATGAAAAGAGGTGCCTCCTCCCATGTCCATGGGTGTTGATTGTATGGGAGGGCCTTTTATCTCAAGGCGCTCCCTGCGTTTTTGCGTTCCTTTTCGCTGTGCATCCGCTCCACGGCCTTGCACAGCAGTTTTTTCAGCGTCATCAGTTCCTCGGCCTCCAGCGGGATGCATCCCCCCATGGCTTTGGGCACCGCTTCCGCCTGTTTCTTCATCGCCCGGCCCTTGTCCGTCAGGTCCAGAAACAGCTTTCGCTCGTTGCTTTCAGGGGCGATTCGGTCAATCAGGCCCAGGTTTTCAAGCCTTTTGAGCAGCGGGGCCAGGGTGCTGGATTCCAGGTGCAGAAGCCTTCCCAGCTGGCGCTCCGTCATCCTGCCGTATTCCCACAGGGCCATCATCACCAGATACTGCGTGTAGGTGATCCCCAGGGGCTCCAGCGGCTTTCTGTACTGACGCACCACTTCCTTGGCGCAGGCATACAGGGGAAAACACAGCTGGTTTTCCAGCAGCAGGGCGTCGCTCTTTGTTTCCAAATCCTGCAAATCAGCTTCTCCTGTTCTCCGGCTTGACCCACACGTGCCACTTGGGGGCCTTGGGCATGGGCTCGTGCTTGATCAGGGCCCGGATGACGCGGCGATGGGTAAAGCAGCAGCAAACTGCCAGCACCCCAATGATGATTCCGATGATCGCTCCGGTAGACATAGACGTTTTCCTCCATCTCTGATCTTTTTCCAAGTAAACCCCCGGCATCACCCCGCGGGAGGAATGCCGGTTTTCTAAAAACAGTTACTTCTTGGCCGGCTCCCACTTGCAGCGGATGGGAGAAACGATGCTGCCATCCTTCTTCATGGCGGCAAAGGCCTTGTCCACGACCTTGCGGTCGAGCCCCGTGAGCTCCGCGGCCTTGCCGGCGTTCAGAGGCTCTCCGGCTTTCCTCATGGCCTCCAGAATGATTTCCTTCTCGTCCATGTTTCTTCTCCCTTCTTTTAAACGCCCAGGAGCTTGGTCCAGAGCTTCACTTCTTCTTCGCTGCCCTCCGCGCCCAGGCGCTTGCCGGCGTCCACGCACACGTTTTCGCCCACGATGCCCTGGATGTGCACGGCGGCCTTTTCCACCCCGCTCATCCCCGAGGTGCAGAAGGGGATGATCTTCTTGCCGGTGAAGTCATAGGCCTCCAGGAAGGTGTCGACGACGCTCGGCTCGCGGCCCCACCAGATGGGGAAGCCCACGAATACGGTATCGTAATCGGCCATGTTTTCGACGCAGCCCTGGATGGCGGGACGGCAGGTCTCGTCCGCCATTTCGAGATTGCTGCGGGATTCCTTGACGGTATAATCGAGGTCTTCCTTCGTGTAGGGCTTCTCCGGCCTGATCTCAAAGCAGTCGGCGTTTTCAGCCTTCGCAAGCTCGGCGGCCACCTTGGCGGTGACGCCGCTGGCGGAAAAATAGGCGACTAAAATCTTGCTCATCGTTATGTCCTCCTTCATTTCCGATAAAGGTCCTTCTCCGGCGGTCCCAAAGTCTCCCGAAGCTCATGCATCGTAGTCGCGCACGACTACTTTGGAGATCATAGACCTTTCCGCCGCAAAATGCAACAGAGAATCTTTTCGCCGTGTATCATGATGAAGCGTTTTCCTTAAACTGTCTCATTTTCAAGCATCAGGGGCCGCATCGGCAGGGGCAGGGAATTTTCGCAGACCTCCGCCATCTCCTCAAGGGTGGCCGCCGTCTGCCCCAAAATCCACTCCGCGCTCAGGCACACCGTTCCCATGCAGTACACCCGGATGTACATTTCCATTTTGGCGTCCAGGGACGTCCTGCCCGTGCGCCGCCAGATATAGAGGGAAGCCTCCTGACAGTGGATTTCCGTCATATAGTGGACAAAGGAATCATGGCCGCTGGTATGTTTCAGAATGTTGCTTAGATATTCCTTTTCCGCCTGGTAATGGCTCAGGCAGTCCCAAAGCGCCAGCTTCCACGTATAGCCGTCCATGCCGATCCGACGCATGAGCCCTTCGATCTGCTTGGCATAGTCCCAGGCGATCAGATCATACTTGTCCCGGAACTGGCGGTAATAGGTGGCGCTGGAATAGCCACAGTTCGCGGCGATCTCCCGGACGGTGATCTTGTCAATCTGCCTGTCCTTCGCCAGCTCATGGAAGGAATCCACAAGGATTTCTTTCGCTGTCTTTCTCTTCATACAAAATTTCTCTGTTTACAGATCGATCTGAGCGCACACGCGCTCATCCAGGCAGGAGCCGCCGGCGTAAAGGAGGTAGGCGCCGGGCTCCACCAGCTTCCGGCCTTCCGACTCTATGTAGATTTCCAGATCGCCGGGTTTGACGATGAATTCGGCCCGCCTGCTTTCGCCGGGAGCGAGGCTGTAAAGGCGCTCAAAGCCGATCAGCCGCCGCAGGGGATGGACCGCCCGGGAAAACCAGCTCATCTTCATCGAAAAAACCGGCCACACCTATCAGAGGAAGCATCAGGAGGTGGCGGACAAAATCCTGGCGCAGCTGCAGAATTGGAGGAAAAACGATGCCGTTTAAGGCGGCCCAGCTGACAGCCCCGGAGAAGGCGGACGATGATCTGCGCCGCTTACGCCGCGCCACCATCGCGGAGGGACGGCAGACGACGCTTAACGAGGAGCTGATCCGCGTAAGCTTCAGAAGCGGGGCATCGATGAAGATCTGTTTCGGCGTCACGATACGGACGGGAGCGCGCAGGCAGCTTTTCAGAAGGACCTGGCGTACACCCATTCCCTCGGCATTCGCGGACTGCCCGCCTGCCTCATTCAATGCGGAAAGCAATCGGCGCTGGTCAGCGGGATGATCGGATTCAACGGGTTTGTGAACGTAATCGAGCGAATCCTTGAGCAGGACGAAAAAGCCTGATAAAAGCCTTGAAAAACAAGTCCGTGTGAGGTATAATAGTAAGCGGTAACTAACATCCTGTCAGGCAGGAATCCGCAGCGGATGGCTGTGCGGCGGGCTTTCTTTTTTAGGATTACGTTAGATTTAACTAATTCACATTTGGTCAACGAGGAGCAACATCTGATGTTTATTTTAGAAGAGATGAACGCGCAAAAGGCGAAAAAGCTGCTGACCGTCGGCATCGTCGGGTGCCTTCTGTACATGCTGGGGGATTATCTGTTCGCCGCTACCGGAAAGGGCCAGACCACCGAAACCATCGGCCTGTTTACCAAGGTGGCCTATCTGGATATGGCCACGTGGCGGATGGCGGCCAGCATCCTGTGCGGCTTTGTGGGGACGCTGCTCTATTACATGGGCTTTCATCAGATGTACAAGCTGCTCCGGATTCATATCACCGTGCCGAAGGATCAGGTTTGGGTCAGGCTGTTCCGGGCGGCGTACATCATGGGCACGGTAGCCTGGGCCTGGGTCCATGCCATGTTCATGACGGACGCGCTGATTTTTAAATATGTGTTTCAGGCTTACGGCGACATGCAAACGGCGGCGGACATCGCCAACCGGGTGTTTTACGCCAACGCCCCGGGCATGGCGATCGCCTATCTCGTCTGCGACGCCGGCCTGACGGTGATCATGATTACCCTGGTCTGGAAAAGGATCATTCCGCTTAAAAGCACCGCCGTAAGGGTGCTTGCGACCCTGTGCAACCCGCTCATGCTGCCGGGCCTCGTGGGCAATCTGCTGAGCCTGCTTCCCTGGCCCATCAACCAGCTGGATCACGGAACGGAGTCCTTCGGCCACGCGCTGGTCCTGCTGCTCGGGCTGATTCTGCTTAAGGAAATGCAGCGGAACAAAGAATTGGAGTGAGATCCTATGTTCTGGGATCGGGCAGCGGGCGTCTATGATCTGTTTGTGAACGGGATCAACCGGAAAACCCACCAGGCGCTCAGGCGCATCGTCGCGGAACTGATCGGGCCGAATGACCGGGTGCTGGAGTGTGCCTGCGGGACGGGCCTGCTCACCAAAGTAATCGCCGAAAAATGCAAAGTCCTGACGGCCACGGATTTTGCCCCGAAGATGCTCAAACGGGCGGAAAAGAACTGCGCGGCCTATGGGAACATCACCTTCCGTCAGGCGGACATCACCGCGCTGGACGAGCCGGACGGGGCCTTTGACAAGGTGGTGGCCGGGAATGTGATTCACCTGCTGGACGAGCCCCTGAAGGCCCTCGGCGAGCTCAACCGGGTGTGCAGGGACGGCGGACAGCTGATCATCCCCACCTACATGAACAAGGGGCGAACGGGAAAGACCAGCTCCTTTGCTTCCGCCGTGGGCAGGGCCGGAGCGGATTTCAAACGGCAGTTTACTTTGGAAAGCTACCGCCAGTTCTTTCTGGACGCGGGGTACAATGACGTGCGGATTACCCTGGCGGACGGCCGCATCCCCTGCGCCGTGGCGGTGATGACGAAAAAAACGTGACGGAGGAAAAGGTGAACAAACTTCTCAAGAACCAAAAGGCCGCGCTGGTCTGCGGCATCCTGGGCTGCCTGTGCTACGGCGGGGGCGACTGGCTGATGATGTACGGCGATCCCACGCCCATGGGGACCCTTTCCTGGCTGACGGCCGGCACAGCCGCCATCCCCCAGTGGCGCTACAACCTGGCCATGGCCCTGGCCTTCCCGGGCATCATCCTGTACGGCATCGCCCTGTTTGCCGTGCAAGGGTACATCCCAGCGGAAAAGCATCAAAGGGCATATCATGTTCTCAACATCTTCGGCCTGACCCCCTGGATCGCCCTGCATCTGTTCTATGTGATGATCCTGACCCTGTTTTCCTGGATGCGCCAAAACGGCCTTGCGGCAGAGGCCCTGCCCGTATGCGAAGGATTATTCGCCCAGCTTTCCTGGCTGGTGCCGGTCAGCGAAGGGCTGATGCTGCCGGTCTTTTTGTACTGGTTTTTCCTGCAGGTGACAGGGAAAACGGTCTTTCCCCCATGGATGGCGCTGACCCATGTTCTGGTGATCTACGCCATACTGAAGGGCGTCTCCCTGCTGCTGCCGCCGAGCGCCTTCCGCCTGGGCTTTACCAACGGGCTGATGAGCGAGAGCATGATCATCTGGTTCGGGATCATGCTGATGTATAAAAAACAACATTAAAATCATCGGGCTTTTCGGAGGCCTCCTGCGGCCGCCATTCCTTAAAGCCGCGAACCCCGGTGATTGCAAGAAAAGGAAGAAAACCAACATGAAAGACTACGAAGCCTTATCCAAAAAGCATTTCGACGGTCAGGCCGCCGAGTATGACCAGCGCGACACCTATTACTATTCGCAGAACGGGAAGATCAGCTGCCGGGACATCGCGGAACAGATAAGGGCTCTTCCCTATGAATCCCTGCTCGACGTCGGCTGTGGAACAGGTTTCCTGATTGATCTCCTCACCAGGCAGAAAGCGGCCCGGTACTTTGGCCTGGACCTGTCGGACGAGATGATCCACGTAGCGCAGGAAAAGGCGATCCCCGGCGCATCGTTCACAGTGGGCTCCGCCGATCATCTGCCTTACCCGGACGAGAGCTTCGACATCGTCACCTGTTCCCAGAGCTTCCACCACTACCCCTACCCGGAACAGGCGATGCTGGAGGCAAAACGCGTATTGAAGCCCGGCGGCCTGTACATCCTCTCCGACACCGGCATCGGCGGCCTCGGCGCGTGGATCGACAACCACATCCTTTTTAAGCTGGCGCGGAGCGGCGACTGCCGCACCACCAACCGCCAGGGCATCGAAAAGCTGATGACCAACACCGGCTTCACCGTCACAGACTCCCGGCAGATCAAGGGCATGATCTACACGGTGACCGGGAGAAAGTGAACCAAGAGCGAAATCAATACCACTGAAAAGACCAGGGACATTCCATCCCTGGCCTTTTCGATTTATCATGATCTGGATATGTTTTCTTTTTATCTGATTACAAATCCATATACGTCGTTGACGCCCAGTTCGGCGCGGAGGGTCAATTCTCCATTTTCCCAGGTGAAGGGCCAGGGCTCGGGCTGGACGGCGCTCTTTGCTTTCAGTTCTTCCGCTTCTTTAGGGCTCATGGTTTCAGGACTGCCCATTTCTTCCCACAGCTTCAGGGGATTGCCGTGGGCTTCGTCGATGCGCCTGACGGTTACGCTTTGGGGCTTTTCGGGGCAGGCCAAGCGAATTACGGCTTCTTCCTTGGGCAGGTCCAGCTGCTTCATCTTCTGGCGGAAAAGGATCACGTGGGTTTCCCCGTTTCCTTCAAAGGCGGCGGCGCCGATTTCGCCGTCAAAGGCGTCCGCACCCAGGTCGATGCGCGTATCCGGGGCGTCGGCCAGCAGCTTCATGGCGTAATAGACGGGCTTGGGGATGCCGTGCTGGGTCAGCATCCCAAAGCCGCCGTGGAATTCCTGCGGGAAGGGATGGAGCTCCTCAAAGATGTCGCTGAAGCACCAGATGGAGGAGCCGGTGACATGGTCGGCCACGGCCAGGGCCATTTTCACGTCGTAGGCGGCCACCTTGCGGGTGTCGTTGGTGTAGGCGGAGAAGATGGCGTTTTCGTTCCATTCAGTGTAATACAGGGGCAGGCCCTGGGCCTGCTCGTGGGCGCGGGCAGCGTTTTTGCGGAACAGGTCGTCCGGGATCTCGGTGGTCTCCGATTTGTCGGGCGTGACGGCGCGGTAGCCCGCCAGGAAGGTCTTTTCCTTTACCTGCCGGAGGGTTTCCTCTGCCTTGCGCAGACGCTCCTGCCAGGCTTCAAAGCCGCCTGCCTGGCCCTCCGCGTCGCCCTGGTCTTCCACGCCGCCCAGGGGATCCCCGGCGTACTGGTGGGTGGTGACGAAGTCCAGGGGAACATCGTTTTTCCTGCAATAGGCCACGAAACTGCTGATCCATTTGCTGCCGCTGGTGGAAGGGCCGCCCACCATGATTTTTTCGTCCACATCTTTGATGGCCCGGGCGGATTCCTCGTACAGGCGGAAATACTCGTCCCTGCTGCCGTTCCAGAACACATAGGGCAGGTCCGGCTCGTTCCATACCTCAAAATACCAGGTGCGGACTTCTTCCTTCCCGTACCGGTGGAGCAGGAAGCGGACGAAGGCCTGCAGATAGTCCCGCCAGGCGGCATAGTCCCTGGGCGGCACGATGTTGGGCTTGTAGAAAAAGCCGCCTTTTACGGGCCTTCCTTCTTCCTTGAGCGCCAGCTTTTCGGGCATGAAGGACAGCTCCACCAGCGGCTTCATGCCGGCGGCCAGCACGTTGTCGTAGGCGGCGCCGCAGAAGTTGAAATTGTATTCGGTGAACTGATCCGCCCCGGGCACGTTCAGCTGCACGGACAGGTCGTTCAGCGTGCGCATATCGTCGCAGAAAATCCCGTGGAAGCGTACCCGCTCAATGCCCAGGGTGTCGTGGATGAAGGTCAGCTGCCGCGTATAGTCCGTGCGCAGGGCCATCTGGGCGTGAGCGGAGCCTACGCAGAACTGCCAGTGCTTTTTATGCGGGATGCGCGGAAGGGTGCTGTTGATATGAAATTCCAAAGTCATTCTCCTTTCACTGGCCCAGATTTTTGTGAAACGCGTCGAGGAGGTCCTGCTGATAGCTGCCCGCGAATTCGTTTTGGAGGAACCTGTCCAGCGCCTCGTCCAGGAAGCGCTGCCAGCTTTCGGCCTCGTGATTGACCAGAATGGGATAATACAGGGCCTGGTTTTTCCTGGCCGCCTGCTCGTCCCCCGGGGCGTCGCCGCACATCAGAATGGCATCGTACCCCTTTTCCTTCAGCTTGCCGATGCAGTAGGCCTTGCTGCCCATTTCCTGGGTGCAGAGCAGGTCCACATGGGGAAGGAGGGCAAAGCGCTTCCATTCCTCCCGCACAGCCTCCGGGTTGGCGCTGGAGACCACCACCACGTCGGCCTGCCGGTGGGCGGCGGCCAGGGCTTCCCCTACGTGGGCAAAGGGCTTGACTTTCTCCTCTGGCAGGGCTTCGATGGCCGCGTTCACCGCCCGGCTCCAGCGAAGGGCCTTTTCAAAGACCGGATGCTCCTGGGCTTTCAAGGCCACGGCGTCGTTGGAAAGCTCGGGGGCGGTCTCCGCCCAGGCGGTGAGGAGATCAATGCCGTCGATGGGCGTATATTTCTCATGAATTTCGGACAGGGCCATGGCCAGGCCCTTAAAGCGGTTGATACCCCGGGTGCCGGAATAGAGGTTGATTTCGTTCCAGCGGTTCAGGATGGCGTCCCGCCATTTCGCCAGGCCCCATTCCTCCACCATGCAGGGGCCGAAGCAGCGGATGTGCTTGATGTTCATGGTGTCCATGGCGCAGCCGTCGGAGTCCACGCAGACGGCGAAGCGCTGTTTCCGCTTGAATTCGTCCAGGTAAGACATGGCTCAATCCTCCGGATGGTTGTCGATGGCCAGCAGCCGGTTTTCGATCGACTGGATCGCTTCAGCGGAAAGGCCGCTGTAGCGCAGGCTGTCCCTCAGGGTGATGACGCTGGCTGCGGCTGGGGGGTAGCTCGGCTTCCCGGGCTCGGAGGGCAGGATTTCCTCCAGCAAGGCCCTGCCTTTGGGATGGGACAGCAGGTATTGAAGCGTGCAGTCCAGGTTCAGCGTTTTTTCCCGGTTGCCGTTGATTCTGCTGCCGAAGCGCGGCGGGGTCAGGCCCTGGGCGGTGACGCCGCCCAGCACGTCGGAAAGCCAGGCGATGCTGTCCCCCACCCAGGCGCAGTAGCGGGCGGAAAAGTCCTGCCCGTTGATGCTTGCGTCTCCGGTGGACAGGCCGTGGGGGCCGTTTGCATAGATGTGGCTCTCAAAGGCGATGTCATTTTCGCACAGGGCGTCGATCAGATGGACGGCGTTGTGCACCGGCACCAGGTTGTCCGTGCGGGTGGCGAAGACAAAGCAGGGGCAGGTGCGCTGATCCACCGCGGAAGGGACGTCCGGGGCGGAGGGCAGGTAATCGCGCGCGCAGTCCCCGTCGATCACGGGATAGCCCAAGATAGCCGCGGCGGGCCGGCGCCGGGCCATGGTAGCCGCGCAGGCCGCCAGATGGCCGCCGGCGGAAAAGCCGATCACCGCGATGCGGTCGACAGCCACATGCCAGGCTTCCGCGTTCTTTTCGATCAGGGCCATGGCCTGCTCGTAGTCATTGAGGGGGTTGGGCCACTCTGCCTGTTCGTTCAAAGAATAGCGCAGGATGAAGACCTGATAGCCCGCTTTTAAGTACGGGAAGGCCACCGGGTCTGCCTCCCTGTCGGAGCAGAAGTGATAGCCGCCGCCGGGCAGAATCAGCGCCGCGGGCCGGGCGGCCAGGCCGGAAAACTCTCCGCCCACGGGCTGCAGGAAGGCGGTCAGGCTGACGTTTCTTTCCGGATTCAGGACGATGTATTCCGTTTTCATCGGCTTCCTCCTTTACAGGCGGGTATCCCAGCGGCCGCAGAAGACGGTATCGTCTGCCGTGCCGCGGAAGGGGCTTTTCCCGGTGATCTTCTCAATAGCCGCCCGCACGTTTTCCCGGTTCGGGCCGTAGGCGTTGACAAAGGTGTGAATATTGGCGCAGTCCACCAGGTGATTGGTATAGTTGAGGCTCACGCCCACGGTGGGCACTTCCTCGGTATACCAGGGCATTTCCATGCTGTGGCCGCTGCTCCAGGAAAGGCGCTCCACGTTGCGCTGGGCATAGCCCTTCACGTAGATGAACACGAATACCACGTCGTATTTCTTCTTAAAATCCTCCCGGCGGCCCATCTGCATCATTCTGACGAAGTTCATCGGATGGGGGCCGTTTTCGACTTCCAGGTCGTAGAAGCTGGGGCACTGGGTGACGGAGAAGCCGGCCCGCTCCAGCTCCTCGGTGATCAGGGCCCGCATCCCGTCGCCCTGGTAGGCCTTGCTGTTCGGGGGGCTCTGCACATAGATGAGCAGGGCGTTTTTCTTATTTGCAGGGTCGATGGGGAGGAGATTCCTTGTATCCTTGACCAGGGTGACGCAGGCATCGGCGGCCTGGACGGTAAACTCCTGGTGCGCCTGACAGCCGATCACGTCCAGTCCGGCTTGGTCGGGATAGCGGACGGCGTCGTCGTACAGCTTTAGATGGGCCTTCATCCCAAGGATGCGCAAAAGGGCGTCGCGGAGCCGCTGCTCGGTCACAATGCCGCGCTGATAACCTTCCTCCAGATAATGAAGGTCCTCCTCAAAATCATTGGCAAACAGGAACATGTCGCAGCCCGCGGCGATGCACCGGGGCACAGCTTCGCTTCTCGCCATCACGCCGGACATGCCGATCATGTGGGAGGCGTCGGAGATGATCAGGCCGTTAAAGCCCATCTGCTCCCGGAGCAGGTCCTGCAAAAGCTCCGGGGCCAGGGAAGCGGGCAGAATCTCCTCATTCCGGATGCCGGGGTGCAGGCGCCGGCTCATCTGGGGCAGGGAAATCTGGCCGGTCATGATGGTTTCAAGGCCCTCGTCAATCATCGTCTGATAGACTTTTCCGTAGCTTTCCAGCCATTCCTCCGCGCCCGCTTCGTTGTGGGCGGGGGAAATATGGGGGTCCAGCTCGTCCCAGCCGTCGCCGGGAAAGTGCTTGCAGGTGCAGGCCATGTGCGGGGCGGCGTCCTTGATACCCCGGATGTAAGCCCGCACGCAGGCGATGACCCGGTCCGGGTCGCTGCCGAAGGAGCGGGTGTTCACGATGGTGTTGCGCCAGTTTTTATATACGTCCGCCACGGGGTTGAACATCCAGTTGACGCCGATGGCCGCCGCTTCCTTTCCCGCCGCGTAGCCCATATGGTAGGCGGTTTCCGTGCCTGCCCCGGCCCCGGCCTCGGCCGCCGTCGCCACGAAGGTTCCCTCCTTGGGCAGAACGCCGTTGCCGCCGTCGTCGCAGTTGCCAGCGATGAACACGGGAATCCGGCTGTACTGCTGGAACAGGCGGTTCTGCTTCCAGACGCTTTCCTTGTCGCCCCCCTGCCAGCGCATGCCGCCGGGGCGGGCGCTTTCCATCAGGCTTTTGATCTGGCCCTCGTCGACCCCGGGCACCGCTTTAAGCATCACGAACAGCTGGCTCAGCTTTTCCCGGAGGGTCATGGAGGCCAGCGTCTCCTCCACCCAACGGATCTCTTCGTCGGTCAGGAAAAAGGGCTTCGCTTTCAGATCGACCATTTCCTATGCTCCTTACTCTTTGACAATGTCCAACAGTTCCCGGATGCTCTGCATGTTCCAGTCGCCGGCCTGATTCATCGCGGCGTCGCCCAGGCAGGCCACCTTCATGCCGCCCGCGTGGCCGGCCTGAGCGCCGGACACGGCGTCCTCCACCACCAGGCAGGCTTCCGGGGCGATGCCCAGCATCTGCGCCGCCTTGACAAAAACCTCCGGGTCGGGCTTGGAGCGGGTGATGTTGTTGCCGTCGCTGACGGCGTCAAAGAAATCCTTGAGGCCGATCTGGCCCAGGATGAAGGGGGTGTTCTTGGAGGAGGAGCCGATGGCCAGTTTGAGGCCCAGGTCCCGGAGGCCCTCCAGGGTCTCCTTTACCTCCGCGCTCAGGTCGGCAGGGCTCATTTCCTGAAGGGACTCCCGGTAGATGTCGTTTTTCCGCTGGGCCAGCTTTTCCTTTTCTTCCTGGCTCAAAGCGGGCCCTGTGTATTTTTCCAAAATGATGTCCAGGCTGGCCATGCGGCTGACGCCGCGAAGACGGTTGTTGACCGTCCGGTCAAAGGGGATGCCCATATCGTCCGCCATGGCCTTCCAGGCGCGGTAATGGTATTCGTCGGTAAAGCAGATCACGCCGTCCAGGTCAAAGATGATGGCTTGAAATTGCATGGTTCTTCCTCCTTATACTAAGATGTGGTAAAAATGCTAAAAGATTGTGCGTGGATTTGGCGTTTGATCAAGGAACCCGCACGAAAGCGTACCTGAAGGTACGGTGAGGGTGGGTGACGCAGAGCAAGCGTCAAAGATGCGTGCAAGATTTAGCAGTTTTACCAGAGATTAGTATCAATATCGCAGGTATTCCTTGCCGCAGAAGGGGTCCACGGGGCTATGGCCGGTAAACGCGCTCTTTCCCACCAGCTTTTCCACCACCGTGTCGATCATGAGGTCGTGGTTGGAATAGGCGTTGATATAGGTCTTCACCATCGGCACATCCAGCAGGTGATAGGGGTTCTGCAGGGAGATGAACAGGGTGGGCACTACCTCCACGAACCAGGGGATGTTGTTGCCCGCACCGTAGGGGGCGTGCCAGTTGAGGCGAGCGGTGGTCTTGTTGGAGGCGTTTTCCACGTTGCCGATGTAGATAACCAGGTCGTACTTGCTGCGGAACTCCTCCACGGTTTCCATGTGCATGGGCTTGGAAAAATCGAAGACCTCTTCCTGGTAGGGGATCATTTGGAAGCCCTCTTTTTCCATATCGGCGATGAAGCGCTGGGCCACCCGCTGTTCGGAAGGGCATTTGCCCAGGATCTCAAACAGCACCCGGTGATGGCGCTTATGGTCGATGGGGAGAAGATGCTGGGTGTCCTTTACCAGGGTGACGGCCTTGTCGGCACATTCCCTGGCCCAGGCCCGGTGCTGCTCGCAGCCGATGACGGAGAGGTTTTCTTTCTTCGGGGCCAGGGCGCCGTTTTCCTGCTTTTCATGGAGCCGCAGGGCGGCTTTCGCGGCCAGAATCCGGGTGACGGCCTCGTCCAGCCGCTTTTCGGACAGAATACCGTCCTCGTAGCCCTGCTTCATGTAGCCCAGGTCCTCTTCATAATCCTTGTTGAATAGGATCATGTCGCAGCCGGCTTCGATGCAGTAGGGCACGCTCCGCCGCCGGTCCATGGCGCACAGGAAGCCCACCATGGGGCTGGCGTCGGTGATGATCATGCCGTTAAAGCCCAGCTGGCCGCGGAGCAGGTTCTGTAAAAGCTCCGGGGACAGCGTGGCCGGCATCAGCTTGTCGGGATGGGCAGGGTTAAACTTTTTCTGATAGGCGGGCATGGCGATGTGGCCCACCATTACGGTCAGGGCGCCGTTTTCGATGAGGGTTTTATAGATGTCGCCGTAGCTTTCGTCCCACTCCTCACAGGAAAGGGAATTGACGCTGGTCAGGATGTGCTGGTCCGTTTCGTCCACGCCGTCGCCGGGGAAGTGCTTGATGGAAACGGCGCTGCCGCACTCCTTCGCGCCCTTCATATAGGCCAGGCCGCAGGCCTTGACCATGTCCTTGTCGCTGCCATAGGTGCGCACGTTGGTGATGGGGTTATGGTAATTGAGGTCAATGTCCACCACCGGGGCGAAGGCGTAGTTGCAGCCCACGGCCTGGCCCTCCGCGCAGGAAATTTTGCCCAGGCGGTAGGCCTGTTCCGGGTCGCCGGTGGCTGCCGCCTGCATCTGCTTGCCGAAGGCGGTCCCTTCCTCCACGATGCCGTCGCCGCCCGCTTCCAAGTTGGCCGCCAGGAACAGGGGGACCTTGGTGTGGGTCTGCAGATAGGTATAGGCGCTGAACAGCTCCTCGGTTTTGCCGGTGCGGAACATGACGCCGCCGGGACGGCGGTTCAGCAGCTCATACTGAAGATAGCCCTCGTTGGCGGAATAGCCGATGGGGAAAAACAGCTGCTCCAGCTTTTCCTCGGTGCTCATGGCGGCTTTGGTCTTTTCCACCCAGGCGATGTCCTGGTCATTTAAGAAAAAAGGATTGGCCTTTAAATCAATCATGGGATTTCCTCCTTGAAAATGCTCTCAGGGTAAACAGACGCCGGGTGCCGGCCTGCATCATGCCGGGGTTAAAGCCGAAGAAGAAGAGATTTTGCAGTTCGGTAAACGGCAGGCTCATGAGCTCTATATCGTTTTTGAGGACCGCCTCATAGGCCGGGGGCATGTCCTCCTGGAGGAGGGCCAGAGCCTCTTCATCATCCTTCATTTCGTCCAGGCGGCTGTCCATCGTATAGCGCTGGCCGTAGTCTGCGCTGGGCCGATAGGTCTTTTCATATTCGCCCGCGGTCAGGGCCACTGTTTCGCCGCTTCCCGGCAGCAGGGCCTCCGCCGTGCAGCCAAAGGGCACCCGGAAGCGCACCGTCAGCGCGCCGTCCTCGTTGATCCGCCAGAAAGAACTGTATTCGCCGCTGACGGAATCGTAGGCGCAGCTGAGCTCCTGCAGATACCGGCTGGGCTGGGGAGCAAAGCGCACCCGCCCAAAGCCCGGGGCCAGCGGCCGGATGCCCGCCAGGTCGCGGAACACATATTCCATCACGGAACCGTAGGAATAGTGGTTCAGGGAATTCATGCCCGTGCCGGAAATGGATCCGTCGTCCAGCACGCTGTTCCACCGCTCCCAGATGGTGGTAGCCCCGAGGTTCACACAGTGGAGCCATCCGGGGAAGCCCTCCTGGAACAGGAAGTACGCCGCCATGTCCTCCAGCCCGTTTTCCGCCAGCACCCGGCACATCATGGTCGCGCCCACAAAGCCGCTCTTGATCTTGTAGCAATCCTTCTGGAAGCGCTTTTTGAGCCCTTCGATCAGCCTCTCCCTGTCCACGTACACAGAAAAGTTCAGGCACAGCAGGTAGGCCGTCTGGGTGTCCACGCATAGCCGGCCGGCGGGGCTGAAATATTCCCGCAGGATGGCGGCGCGGATCTCCTCAGCCAGACGTCCGAAGGCCTCCGCGTCCTCAGGCTTTTCCAATATCCGCGCGGCCTGCGCGGTTTTCAGGGCGGAGGCGTAATAGTACATGCTGGCTACGAAAAAGTCGTCGGTCCCGCCCTTCATGCTCTGGGGCGTGACGCCGTCCTGGGCCAGCCAGTCGCCGAAGTGGAAGCCGAAGTCCCAGAGTCTCCTTCCCCCGTGTTCCTCGTCCTGGCGGAAGATCCAGTGAAGCCAGTCCTTCATCATCGGGTACTGTACTTCCAGGTCTTCCCTGTCCCCGTAGAACTCATAGAGGGTAGCAGGCAGGAAGGTGGCGATGTCCCCCCATACGCTGCTGCCGCCGGGCATGCCGCCGATGTTGGGAAGGTAATTGGCGACCGCGCCGCCGTGCTTCTGCTGGTCGATCCTCAGGTCCGAAAGGAACTTTCTGTAGAAGGCCCTCGTGTCCATCTGGAAGCAGGCCGTCGGAGAAAAGACCTGGGCGTCCCCCGTCCAGCCCAGGCGCTCGTCCCGCTGGGGGCAGTCGGTGGGCACGTCCAGGAAATTGCTGCGCTGGCCCCAGAAGGCGTTTTGCGAGAGCCGGTTCAGCTTTTCGTCGGAGGAGTGGAAACGGATGGAGGTATCCAGGTCGGAATAGACCACCCGGCCTGTAAAATCTTCCTTCCTGATTTCCCCGGGCCAGCCGGTCACCCGCACATAGCGGAAGCCGAAAAAGGTAAAGTGGGCCCGGACCCTTTCCTTCCGCCCGTCGGACACGTAGATCATCTGCGCCCTGGCGCTGCGATAATTGTCGTTATAGAAATTGCCGCCCTGGAGGATTTCGCCGTGGTCCAGGGTAACGCGCGTGCCGGCGGGGAAATCCGCGGTATATTCCATATACCCGGTAAAGTTCTGCCCCATGTCCAGCACCGTTTCCCCGGCGGGGGTGCGGAGGATGTCCCGGACGGGCAGGCTGTCCTTGACGACGACGGGCAGGCTCGAGCGGTCCTCTGTCTTTTTTTCCGGCATCAGGCGGACAGGCTTTTGGACGTTTTCCTTCTCCTTCCACAAAAGGCGGTTCAGACATTCGCCGTCATAAATATCGGTATACTCAAAATCGCTGCCCTGGTACTGCCAGCTTTCGTCCGTGCCAATCACCGCTTGGGAACCGTCCGCAAAGGTAACGCGGAGCTCCGCGAGCACCTGAAAGTCTTTCCCGTATACCTCCCGCCTGCCCTCGTAGCCCAGGCGGCCCTTGTACCAGCCGTTGCCGGTGATGATGTCCAGGCGGTTATCCCCGGCCTTGATCAGGGCGCTGACGTCATAGGTCTGCGCCTGCACCGATTCGTTGTAATCGCTCAGGAAAGGGGCCAGCAGGTCGTCCCCGGCCTTTTCCCCGTTCACATACGCTTCATAGAGGCCCAGCCCCGTCACGTACAGCCGGGCGGAAACGGCGTCCTTTGGCAGGTTGAACGCGCGGAAAAACAGCGGGTGGAAGGCGTCCTTTTCTTCAGGGCCGATCCACTTTGCCTGCCAGGGCTCGTCCATCTTGCCGGTTTCAAACCAGGTATCGCCCGCGGCATGGTCCCCATCGTCTCCCCAGACCTCGGCCCGCACATAGTAGCGGGTGCGGGGAGAAAGCCGCAGCTCAACGGCCTCCCCGATGGAGCAGAGGCGTTCCTGATCCTTTTCAAACAGGACCTCCTTCAAATCAGGGTCGGCGGCAACCGTGAGCCGCTCCCGAACCGGCTTTTTGGAGGCGGTTTCAACCGTCTTCCAGGAAATGGAGAGGTGCGGCAGGGAAAAACCCAGCGGTTCCCGGATCCCATTGACGCGGAGTTCAGTGATCTTCATGACGCGCTTCCTTTCAAAAAATGGCGGACGCGGCGTTCACGCCATCGCCCGCCATCAGGTGGAAAAATGAAGAGAGTTTATGCCTTGACCGGCTCGTGCCGGGCAAAGAGCTTGCCCGCCAGCTTTTTGAGGTTGCCGCTCTGGCCAGCCACCAGGTTCACGATGAAGACGAACAGGCCCATCATGGCGGTGGAAATGGCGCCGCCCAGCTCGGCCTTAAACAGGGTCGTAAGTCCGGTTTTCATCATGCAGATGGCCAGGGAGCCCATGATGATGCCGATGGTGTCCCCGCAGAAGGCGCCGATGTACAGGCCCACAAACACGGGCAGGATGTTGGAGAACAGCTCGCCCACCGTGCTTAAGGAAGAGAAGCTGGCGTCCCGCTTGCCCAGGGAGGCCCAGATGATGGTGGCAAAGCCGAAGATCAGGCCGCTGTAGACATAGCTTAAGATGACGTTCTTGTTTTCATTCACGCCGATGTTGACGGCCGCCTGCTGGTTTTTGGCCAGCAGCACGCTCTGCTTGCCGGTGGTGGCGACGTAATTGTAGACGGCGTATACCGCTACCGCACAGGCAAAGGGAATCAGCACCGTGGGATAGGCGGAGAGCTGCTTGATGAACTTGACCGAGACCAGGTTCACGCCGCCGCCGCCGAAAATCAGCGGGGTGACAGATTCGTACAGCAGGGCCATGCCGATGGTGGCGATCATGATGGGCAGGCGGCCGTACACATAGACCAGGGCCACGCCCACGCTGAGCAGCACGCACATGCCCACGGCGATGACGCAGAAGAGCATCGGGCTGCCCGTGCCAGAGTCGCGGGCGATGCTGCCCGCCACGATGGCCGAAACCAGCATGATGGAGCCGCCGGAAAAGTCAAAGCGTCCGTTTTTGAACTGGAGGCCGATGCCCATGGCGCAGGCCACCGATACGGCCACCTGGGGAATCAGCACCTTCCACATGGCCATGTTTTCCAGGAATTTCTTGCCATTGGCATTGCACAGGATTTTCATGATCACAAACATGATCACGGGCAGCATCAGCGTCCCCGCGACGCGCTTGAGAATGCTCAATGCTTTTTTCATGGGATCTGCCTCCGTAAAGCAAGTGGGGTGCCTCTCCCGGGAGACGGGTCTCCCGGGAGGGCGGAAACGCGAGGGATTACTTCATGTAGCCTTCCACCGCAAAGCTCTGGCAGTATTCGGTCAGGGCTTGGTAGCTGGCGTCGGGGTTCACGCTGGTGAAGTAGTTCTTCATATCCTCCCAGCTGGCCTGGGCCTTGCCCAGACGGTCGGCGTCGTTGGTGGCGCCCATGGGAGAATTGTTGATAACGGCCTCAAACTTTTCGGTGCTGTTGATCACCATGATGCCGGAATCCAGCTGGGACTTGTTGCCGGGGTAGTCCTTGTACATGTGGCCGGAGATGGCGGCGTCGATCAGGGCCATGGGCCAGATGATGCTTTCAAAGGCAGCGGTGGTCAGACGGATGATGTTCTTGTCGTCGCCGCAGTCGGCCATCAGGTCGGGGTCGTTGTCAAAGCCGCCGGTGATGATCTGCATGTCTTCGCGGCAGATGCCCATGGCCTTGGCTTCGACCACGGTGGGATAAACGAAGGTGGTGCCGGCGCAGAAGCCCACGATGCAGTCCAGATTGTCGTGGCCGTCTTCAAAGAAGTAGTTGGTTTCCAGGGGGGAGAAGTTCAGCACGGTCGCGTCGCCGACCACTTCGATGGGTTCCGCGGCGGTCTCGTTGTACTTGGCGATGTAGGCGCGGAAGCCGGCGTCCGCCACGGTGTGCTTCGGGTACGCGTAGGCGGGGAAGATGCAGGTGGCCACGCGCTTGAAGCCGCGGTCGATGACTTCCTGGGCATAGGCTTCACCCAGGGTGATGCCGCTGATGTAGTTATCGCCCATCAGGCCCAGGTAGTGATCCTTGTCCAGCACGGCCGCGCTGGTGCCGGTGTAAGCGCCGCTTTCGTCCTTGGTGTAGACGGCGTCAAAGTCAGAGAAGAAGCCGACGACCCACAGGTCCGGATATTCTTCCATGATGTTGATCAGGCCGCCGTCCATGCAGGAGATCAGGCCCACCACGTCGGAGGTGTAGGCGTTCTTGACGTTCTTTAAGTTGCCGGCGGGGTCGTTGAAGGTATCGCCGTAGACGATTTCAACGGTGTAGCCCAGTTCCTTGGCCATCATGTTCAGGTAGGCGACATAGAACTCGTACTGCGCGCCGCTGTTCAGGTTGGACAGGTACAGGATCTTGCCCTTGCCTTCGGCGGATGCGGGCAGCACGGCGATGCTCAGGAGCATGACCAGAGACAAAACGACAGCAATCAGTTTCTTCACGGAAATTTCCTCCTTTAGGTTGTTATATGGACAGGCAATGGCCTGTACAATACCAGGGATATGTTACCGAGGCAGCACGCCGTTCTTCTGCCGGCAGGTGATCAGCACCACGATCAGGAAGATGGCGGCCTTGATCAGGAAGGTCAGCCGGGTGGGTACGCCGATGATGGGCAGGCCCACCGCCAGCAGGGAGTAGGTAAGAGAACCGATGATGGCGCAGGACAGGCGGGACTTCATGCCGCCCTTTAGCGGCATGCCGCCCAGGATCAGGGAGACCATCACGTTCATTTCAAAGCCGGTGCCGGTGGCGTCGCTGGCGGCGCCCGTATAGCCCATCTGGAACAGGGACGCCGTCACCAGACAGAACGCCAGGAAAATGTAGGGAATGACCCGGTACAGGATGATGTTGACCCCGCTCTGGGAGGTGGCGGTCTGGTTAGCACCGATGGCCCGGGCGTACTTGCCGAACTTGGTAAAGTAGAAGAAATAGCCGATCACCGCGGTCTCGATGACCAGCACCAGCACCATGAACCAGGGCTGCCGAAACAGCGTCAGGTCGATGCCGGGGTTCATCGATATGTTGCGGGTGCCCAGGTTGGAATAGATAATGGTGCTGATGCCGGAAAGCACCATCATGAAAACGACGGACGAGATGACCGAGTACATGTGCAACAGCTCTCCGGCCGAGCCGTTGACGATGCCGATAACCACAGCGATCACCAGGCAGACCAGGATCGCGACCAGCAGGGAGCCGGTGGCGTTTCCGATGATGACCAGCAGGGTACTGTACAGGCCCACCTGCTTGCCGATGCTCACGTCCATGTTGCCCAGGGAGTAGATGAACACCGCGCCCACGGCCATCAGGGCGGTCACGATGACGTCGCCGATCAGGGTGGACAGCTTGCTGGCGCTCCAGATGCTTTCGCCCTTGAGCCCGGTGGTGATGGTGAAGAAGATCACGCAGAACAGCAGACCGCCGACGGAGGCCACGGAGGAGCCGTGCTTTTTCAGCCACTGCTGCAGGCTTTGCTTTTCTTTTTCTTGTGCAATCGCAGTCATAGGGCCCTCCTTAAATCATGTACTCAATCAGGTCGGTCTGCTTGAGGTCGGGATGGCGCTCCACCTGGTGGGTCACTTCAAAGTCCTTCATGATGATCAGCCGGTCCGCCATGCCGATGAGCTCGCTGAGCTCCTCGGAGATCATCAGGATGGCGCGGCCTTCCTTCTTCATGTCCTCAATCAGGGTGTACATGGCCTGCTTGACGCCGATGTCCACGCCGCGGGTGGGGCAGTCCATGATGATGACCTCGCTGCCCTTGGCCGTCCACTTGCCGAAGGAAACCTTCTGCTTATTGCCGCCGGACAGGGTGTTCACGTACTGCTTGCCGCCGTGGCATTTGATGCGGTAATTGCCGATTTCGACGTCGCTGAGCTTCTTTTCCGCCCGGGGGCTGATGAAGGTATGATGCTCCAGCGCCGGGATGGAGGGAAGGACGATGTTGTCCTGGATGGGGCCGTTCAGGATCAGGGCCTCGGAATCGCGGTTCTTGGAGATATAGCCGATGCCGCTGTTGATGGCCTGCAGGGGGTCTTGATCTCCTTGCCGTTCCTGAGCACCTGGCCGCCCTCGAGCTTTTCCAGCCCGTAGGCGATGCGGCCGATGTCGTGCATCCCGCAGCCGGAAAGGCCGCCCATGCCGATGATTTCTCCCTTGTGGAGCTTGAGGTTAAAGTGACGGATCTTCCCCAGGGAGACGTCCCTGAGCTCCAGCGCCACTTCGTCCAAGTGGCTGGTATCGTAATCCTCGCGGTAATACTTGTCGCCGATCTCGCGGCCCACCATCATATAGCGGATGGTTTTGACAGCGTCGGGCGCGTCCATTTCCTGCCGGTTCAGATGGCCGATAATGTCGCCGTCCCGCAGCACCGTCAGGTCCGTGCACTGCTCCAGAATCTCGTCCATATCGTGGGAAACAAAGACGATGCCCTTACCCTGGTCCGCCATCTTGTGGATCAGCTTATACAGGATCTCGCGGCCTTCCAGCGACAGGGCCGTGGTGGTTTCGTCCACCACCAGGATCTCGGTCTTGTCGGTGACGCAGCGCACCAGCTCGACGAGCTTCCTGTCTTCAAAGGTATACTGGTCAATCGGGTCGCCGGCCTTGATGTGGCCGATGCCGAAGCTTTCCAGCACCTTCTGGGCTTCCTTCTTCATCTTCAGCATGTTGATCACGCCGAATTTGGAGAATTCCGCTTCGTGGCCGGAAAAAATATTCTGCGCCACCGTGACCCCGGGAATGGTGTTGGCCTCCTGCAGGATCATGGAAATGCCCGCGTCCTGGGCCTCGACCATGTTGCTGGGCTTCCAGGGCTGGCCCTTGTAAAACATTTCGCCCTTGGTAGCGGGTTGCATACCCGAAGCAATGGACATGATGGTGGATTTGCCCGAGCCGTTTTCGCCCACCAGACCGCGGATTTCTCCCCTGCGGAGGGTAAAATCCACGTCCTTCAAAGCAACCGTCGGGCCGAATTCCTTGCGCATGTGCTTTGCTTCAAAAATGATTTCCTTTTCCATCTGCACCAACTCGTTTCTTTTTTTCAGTCGCCGGATTGTTGTTCATTGACGAAACGTGGAGACGCTGATCTTTTTGCCATGTACAATATATCACAGTTTATTCCCCGATAACACATACGGAATTCACCGATAATAGCACAATATTCACATCGTATTGATTTATAAAGAATATTGTGTTATTTTAGGATTACGTTCATCTGGAAGAGTGTATGGAGTGAGGAAATCCTATGGTCATGATGGATTTACGGGATATTTTCCGGGATATACTGGGCGCTTACCGGGTGCAGTTTCTGCCTTTGCCCCGGCAGTGCTCGCGGCCGGAGGCTTCGGAGCTGGATTTTCTTTTTCGGGACCGGCTGTATGAGGATTTTGATTACGTCCGCTTCGCCGTCTCCATGATGGATCTGGTGCCCGAGGACGGCGCCGTCGATTACAAGGATGATTTCGGGCTTCATTACCTGGTCTTCAGGCGGCGCGGCGAAGAGGAGGGCGTCTATGCCTTCTGCGGGCCCTTTACCTACCGCGCCTACGGGGAGGAAGATTATGAGCGCCTGATCCGCCGGCACTCCCTTCCCGAAGATTCCATCGAGGCGGTCCGCTGGTATTTTAAGCGCATCCCGGTGATTCAGGATTATCTGGGCTGGCAGCACATGTTTTCAAGCCTTTTGTCCCGCTATCTGGCCAACCCGGACCTGGACATCAAGGCAATCACCTTCGACCACCCGGAAGCGGTGAAACAAAAGCCGTCCCTTTCCCTGTCCTCCATTCCCTACACCTCCGTAGAGGCGCGCTATGCCGTCGAAAACGCCATGCTGGAAGCCATCCGCCGGGGGGATTTTTCCGAAGCCATTTACCAGCAGAACCTGTTCATGGGTTTTCAGCTGGACCGGCGGATCGACGACCCATTGCAGGACGCCAAATACATGCTCGTCTCCGTCAACACCGCCTACCGCAAGGCCATCGAGCAGGCCGCCGTCCATCCACTGTTTATCGACGCCATCAGCGGAAAGTTTATCATTGAAATTGAAAAGGCGGATACGATGGAGCAGCTGACGGCCCTGATCCCCATCATGATCCGCCACTACTGTCTGCTGGTGCAGAAGCACTCGCTGGAAAGGTATTCAGGCCCCGTGCGCAGCTGCCTGAACTACATTGATTTCCATTATATGGAGCCGCTGAACCTGGAAAGCCTGGCTACGCGGTTCGCGGTCAATAAAAACTATCTTTCCTCCCGCTTTCACAGGGAGGTAGGCGTGACGCTGACGGATTATATCAACCAGGTCCGCGTCAAAAGGGCGGAGGAATCCCTCCGAAAGACCGGCCTTTCCATGCAGGCCGTCGCCGAAAAGTGCGGCTTTGCCGACGCCAACTACTTTGCCCGCATCTTCAAAAAGGTCAACGGCCTGTCCCCCAACGAATACAGAAAGTCCATCAGCACGCGGCCTGCGCACAATCCATGAAGCCGGAGGAAAAAGAGATGAAGAAACTGTCCCTAAACCCGACCTGGAAATTCAGAAAGCTTCCCGGCTGGACGCTGGACCGTCTTCCCGACGCCCTGCCAGAAGACGGGTGGGAGGAGGTCTCCCTTCCCCACACCTGGTACAGCGACGACGACCCCTACCAGGGCCTTACGGTCTATGAAAAAACCATCGTCCGGGACCCGAACTGGAAAAAAGCCTTCCTTTCTTTTGAAGCGGCCGATCAGCAGGCGAGCGTGTTTGTCAACGGCTGTTTCGCCGGGAGCCACCGGGGCGGCTATTCCCGCTTCCGCCTGCCGGTGCCCGTGGCCGTACAGAATGATTCCACGTGGACCGTCCGGGTATTCGCCGAAAACAGCCTGAACGAGGAGATCGCCCCCTCCTTCGGGGATTTTACCGTGTTCGGCGGCCTGTACCGGGGCGCGGACCTGCTGATCAAAGAAGAAAACCGCTTTGACTGCTGTTATTACGGCACGGACGGGCTGATTGTCCGCACCCACCTGGACGAAGCAGGCCAGGGCATCCTGGAGGCGGAGCCCCATACCGTGTGTGAAGATCAAGGCTGCCGGATCGTCTATACGCTGACGGACGAAAACGGACGGACGGCCGCCACGGCGGAGGGAGGGCCGGACGAAAACGTCCGCCTCACCGTCGATACGCCGAAGCTGTGGGACGGCCTTAGGAAGGCCCATCTGTACACCCTGGACGCCCGGCTGTACGCGGGCCAAAGCGTCGCGGATCAGACTTCTGTGCGCACGGGCTTCCGCCGAGTGGACATCAGCGGGGAGGGCCTCACGCTGAACGGGAGGCCGTATCCGCTTCACGGCGTCGCCCGGCATCAGGACCGGGCGGGCAAATTCGCGGCCGTATCCCCGGAGGACATCCGGGAGGATTTTTCCCTGATCCGGGAAATCGGGGCCAACGCCGTCCGTCTGTCCCATTACCAGCATCCCCAGGCCGCCTATGACTGCTGCGACGAAATGGGCCTGCTGTGCTGGGCCGAGATCCCGATGCTCAAAATGACGGAAAGCCCAAAACTCATGGAAAACGCCGCCCAGCAGCTGACGGAGCTGATTTTGCAGAACATCCATCATCCCTCCGTTTTCTGCTTCGGCATCCAGAACGAGATCGCCATGTTCCGGGACGCGCCCTTCATGCACGAAAACTGCCGGCAGCTGCATGCGCTGGTAAAAGCCCTGGACGGGACCCGCTTTTCCGCTGCGGCCAACCTCTATCCCCTCAAGGCGTCCAGCAGGCTCAACGAGATCACCGATCTGGTGGGCTATAACGTGTACTTCGGCTGGTACTACGGGGAAATGAACGATTTCGGCCCCTATCTGGATCGTTTCCACCTGGCGCGCCCCAAGCTTCCCCTGGGCATCAGCGAATACGGGGTAGACGCGAACCTGGCCCTGCACGCGGAGGAGCCCAAGGTCAAGGATTATTCGGAGGAATACCAGGCCCTTTGGCATGAGACGGTTTACCCTCAGATCGAAGCCCGGCCCTGGCTGTGGGGCAGCTTCGTGTGGAACATGTTCGATTTTTCCAGCGGCAGAAGGAACGAGGGCGGACAGCGCTTCATCAACGCCAAGGGACTGGTCTCCCACGACCGAAAGACGAGGAAGGACGCTTTTTATTACTATAAGGCCCGCTGGTCCGTTGAACCCTTTGTGCACCTCTGTGCCAGCCGCTTTCAAAACCGGGCTCAGGAGAAGATCCAAGTAAAATGCTACACCAACCAGCCGTCGGTGAGACTCAGGGTGAACGGAAAGCTTTCCGGGGAAGCCCAAACAAAAAACGGCGCCGTCCTGTTTGAGGACGTGCCGCTGGCCATGGGCGAAAACTTTGTGGAAGCGGTCGCGGGCGAATATACAGACAGCGCCTCCTGGCGCCGGGTCCTTTCGCCGGACGAAAGCTACCGCCTGCCGGACCAGGAGGCGGGCGGCCCCGTCCGCAACTGGTTCCTGGCGGACGACGACATGCGGAAGGAAGGCTTCTTCTCCATCCAGAACACCGCCCAGGAGCTGCTGGACCACCCGCAGACAAAAGCCGTCCTGGAGCGCTACATCCCCGCCCTGGTCAGGTTCATGACGGAAAAGAACGTCATTCCCCTGGGGCTGGCTTTAAAGAGCATTTTAAGCCGGGACGCGGATGAAGCACTGGACATCAAAGCCCTGAACGCAGAGCTGAACCAGATTCCCGATACCGACGAATGACAAAAAGGGGGTTTTTCCATGAAACGCCGTGAAATCCTGAACCGCATCGGCATTACGCCGCCGCCCGCCTCCCGCGTCCGCCTCATCGTGGACGCCGACGCGAAAAACGAAGCGGACGACCAGTTTGCCATCATGCATCATTTGCTGACACCCAAGTTCGACGTTCTGGGCATCGTCGCGACGCATTTTGAACAGAAGGCGGGCTATACCTGCCGGTCCATGGAGGCAAGCTACGGCGAAATTGAAAAGCTGCTGCGTCTTGCGGACATGGACGACGTTCCCTTTTTCCGCGGCTGCGTGTCTCCCCTGCGTTCCATCGAGGACGCGCCGGAGAGCGAGGGCGCGCGGTTCATCATCCAGGAGGCCAGGAAAGAGGGAAAGCTGTTCATCGCCGTTCAGGGGGCCATGACCAATGTGGCCGCCGCCCTCAACCGTGCGCCGGACATCGCTCAAAATCTGGTGGTGCTCTGGAACGGCGGAGGGCCTTACCCCAAAGGCCGGCAGGAGTTCAACGTCATGCAGGACCCGGACGCCGCCCGCGCGGTCCTCAGCAGCGCCGCGGAAATCTGGCAGACCGACCAGAGCGTGTACTGCGCCCTGGAGGTCAGCCTGGCCGAGCTCAAAAGCAGGGTTTTCCCCTGCGGTCCCATCGGCCGCTACCTCTATGAGCAGCTGGAAGCGGAAAACCACGTCGAGTACCGGCCCGATTTCCTGCTGCGCTCCGGCGAAAACTGGGTCCTGGGCGACAACACCACCATCGCCGTCCTGCTGATGAGCCAGTTCAGAGGCAACTGGCATATGGAGCACGCGCCCATTATCAAAGAGGATCTGACCTATCAGGAAAACCCCAACGGCAAACTGATCCGCGTCTACGACAGCATCGACGTCCGCATGACCCTGGAGGACCTCTACGCAAAACTTGCTCTGGCCTATGGAAAAAACTGATCCCTTTGCAGAGCCGAAACGGACGCAGGAGGAAATTCGATGAAAGAAACGGAATTGCGGCTTTTACTCCGCGAGATGAGCCTGGAGGAAAAAATCGGTCAGCTGGTACAGCTGCCGGGATATTTTCAGCATGAAGGGGCGGCGACCGGGCCGGCGGGGGATATGGGGCTGACCCAGGAGGACCTGCGTCTGGCGGGCAGCTATCTTTCCATCATCGGCGCGGAAAAGATCAGGAAGCTGCAAACGGAATTCATGGCCCAGCATCCCCACCATATTCCGCTGTTGTTCATGGCGGACATCATCAACGGCTACCGCACCGTGTTTCCCATTCCCCTGGCCCAGGGCTGCACCTTTGACACGGAGGCGGTGCAGGAGGGGGCCGCCATCGCCGCCCGGGAGGCCGCGGCGGCGGGCATTCACGTGACCTTCTCCCCCATGGCCGACCTGGTGCGAGACGCCCGCTGGGGCCGGGTGATGGAATCCACCGGTGAAGACCCTTATCTGAACGGACAGATGGCCGCCGCCATGGTGCGGGGCTATCAGGGGGACAATCCAAAGAAGAAGGGCAAGATCGCTGCGTGCCTCAAGCACTTCGCTGGCTATGGCGCGCCGGAGGGCGGACGGGACTACAACAACGTGGAGCTGTCGCCCCGCACCCTGTTGGAAGATCATCTGCCTGCCTATCAGGAGGCCGTGGACGCGGGGTGCGAGGTCGTGATGGCCTCCTTCAACACCCTGGACCGCGTCCCCTCCGCCGCCAACGAATGGCTGTTCCGGGAAGTGCTGCGCAAAAAGATGGGCTTTTCCGGCATGGTGATTTCCGATTGGAACGCCCTCCAGGAGTTGCTGGCCCACGGCATCGCCGCCGACCAAAGAGAGGCCGCGTTCATCGCCCTCCGGGCCGGGGTGGACATGGACATGACCAGCCCCATCTATACTAGAAATCTGAAACAGCTCGTGGAAGAGGGCAGGGTTCCCGAAGCGTGGATCGACGAAAGCGCCTGGCGGGTGCTGACGCTCAAAAACAAACTGGGCCTGTTCGAGCGGCCCTTCAAAGATGCGGATGAAGAGGATGAAAAAGCCCTGCTCTTATCAGACGCCCACCGTCAGGCGGCCCGGGACTGCGCGGAAAAATCCTTCGTCCTTTTGAAAAACGAGGAACAGATGCTTCCCCTGCAGGGAGACGAAGCCGCCTTCATCGGGCCCTATGTGGGCAGTCCATATCTGAACGGAGCCTGGTCGATCTTTGCCGACGATCAGGATACGGTCACCGTGAAAGCGGCCCTTTCCCGGCATCCCAAAACCAAAAAAGCCCCCACCGCTCCCGGCTGTCCCATCAACGACCCGGACCAGCCGGTGATGGGCTTTCAGCAGCCTGTGGCGCAGGACAACCTGGAGCCGGAGACTGCCTTAAACGAAGCGGTGAGTATAGCAAAGAGCGCCCAAAAAGTGGTGCTGTGCCTGGGCGAGCACCGGGAATGCACCGGAGAAGCGGCCAGCCGCGGAGACCTCACCCTGCCCAAATGCCAGCTTCGGCTGCTGGAGGCCGTGGCGGCCGTCAATGAAAACATCATCGTGGTGCTGTTTGGCGGCCGGCCCATGGACATCCGGCCGCTCAAGGAAAAGGCCAAGGCCATTCTGGCGGCCTGGCTGCCGGGCACGGAAGGCGGAAACGCCGTGGTGCGCACCCTGCTTGGGGAAAGCAACCCCAGCGGCAGGCTGAGCATGTGCTTCCCCTACTGCGTGGGCCAGGTGCCGATTCATTACAACCATCTGAACACCGGCAGGCCCTATCACGGCGACTGCCACGCGGGGCGCTTTGGTTCCAAATATCAGGACATTCCCAACGAGCCGCTTTATCCCTTTGGCTTTGGCCTCAGCTATACGGCGTTTTCCTATTCGCCGGTCAGGCTCAGCGCGGACCGCATGACGAAGCAGGGAAGCCTTACCGCCTCCGTGACCATCACCAATACCGGCACCTGCCCCGGCACGGAAACGGTGCAGCTATACCTGCGCGACCTGGCCGCCAGCGTGGCCCGGCCTGTCAGGATGCTGAAGGGCTTCCGGAAGGTCGCGCTGGCCCCCGGAGAAAGCAGGGAAGTGTCCTTTACCGTTACCGAAGACATGCTCCGCTTCTACGACCTTTCCATGCGATATGTCAGCGAGCCGGGCGATTTTGAGATTTTCCTCGGCCCCGACAGTCAGACACAGAACAAGGCCCGGTTTACCCTCGAATAATCTACCAGCGGGCCGCCGCTGCTTCCCCGGCCTTCGCCGCGTCCATCACCGCGTCGAAGGCCGGTTTTGTTTTCAGCTCCCCGCTGAAGAGCAGGGGGTAGCTCTCCTGCTTTCGGAAGAAGCGAAGCCAGGTATACTGGTCCGTCACGCCCCAAAGCGTGGCGCAGCCGATCTTGGCCCCTTCCCGCTGCAGGCGGAGGAGCATGGCAAAGAAATCCCCGTAGGCCTTGGCCAGCAACGCCTGACTCTCCTCGTCCGCGCCGGGGCAGTGAATATCCATCTCCGTAATATGCAGGGTCAGTCCCATTTTCGCGTAGGCGCGGGCCCCGGTTTCGAACGCGGGCAGGTCCAGGCTTCCGATGTCCAGGTGGGTCTGCATGCCCATGCCGTCCACCAGGTGTTCAGCCTGAAGATTTTTCAGCACTTTCAGGATGGCTTCCTGCTTTTCGGGGAAGTAGCTGTTGTAATCGTTATAGAAGAGCAGCTGGCCCTCCGCCTGGCCTTTCCGGGCCGCCCGGAACGCATGGGCGAGGAAGGCGGACCCGGTGGTCTGATACCAGAGGGAATGCGTGCGCAGGCCGTCCGGCCCGCCCTGGGCCGGCTCTACCGCCTCGTTCACCACATCCCAGCAGTACACCAGGCCGGGGAAGACCCGGTTGACGTGTTCCATCACCTGAAGGATATAGGCCTCCTGGCGCGAAAGGACTGTTTCCGTATCCGCCAGCGGCGCATCCGGCGCGTCGCTCCAGCCCTCGGCAAAAAACCAGCGCGGGGTCTGGTTGTGCCACACGATGGTATGATACCGCACGCGGATCCCGCAGGCCTGAGCGAAGGAAAGCATCCGGTCCGCCAGATCGAAGCGCAGCGCGCAGCGGATCGGATCCCCCAGCGCCAGGGTCGCCTCCCGGTCCAGCAGACTTTCCGGCTTCATTTCGTTTTCCGCTGTGATAGAGGTAAACTGGCGCCTGATCAGGCGCTGATACTGCTCGTCCCGAAGCATATGGGCGTTGACGGCAGCGCCGATGAGAAAATGCTCCCGGTAAGCTTCCCCGAGAGACGGGGCCAGACATGCGTCCTGCATCCGTTCATTCAACTCCAGTCTTTTATTTTGTCATTTTTATGGCCGGGCAAATGCTAACCGTTTTTCACGGTTCCATCGAGCCGTTCCTCATTGTTCCGGCTTCAGGATCATCTTGGTTTTCAGGTTGTCGCCATGGACCAGAATTCCCAGCTTATCCAGCTTTTCCATCAACTTGATGCGGATTTCCGCCGCTTCCATCAGGTTTTTGCAGGCCCGGGACAGCTCGGCGGTATATTGGATGTCGCCCGATTCAGTCGGAATGGGCCAGACTTCGATGCGGACGTCCTGCTTGCCCAGGGCCCCTTCATACCGAAGAAACCGGACGGGGCCGACCGCCTGGATGTCTTTGAGGCGTTCCTTCTCCAGGCCGTCCGCATTCTGGTCTTTGACCTCGGCCGGCAGATTGTCCACCGCCATCTGCACCGCCTGGGCGGGAGTGAGTTGGCTTAAATCCGGCGTCTTCTCCGTTTTGACTTCGGCGTTGGCGGCGAAGCTCAGGGTCATTTTGGCATAGCCCCAGTCGATTTCAGCCGGATAGGGGCTTTCACGCAGGGAAAGCCCGTCCGCCTGGGCGACAGCCAGAGCCGCGTCCACGTCGCTGTCCTGCACCGGATAGCGCATCTTGTAGGTAATCGTATATTTGGCTTTGCCTTCCTTGACCCGGATCCGGCTCACCCATCCGGCCTTCAGATAGTCCCTCGCCGGGGTATCCAGATAGATGACCTCAATGCGCCGGGGCTCGTCCTCAATATGAAACGTTTTGAGCATGTCCCCGGTCAGCAGATGGTCCTCCCCCAGCACCTGGCTGCTGTCCAGCAGCAGTTTGATTTCACAGGCCAGATTCTTTCGGTTGAGCCAGTTCTTGATCTTCTTCATCAGGTTCATTGATCTTCTCTCCTTCTGGTATAGGTCGCTGAAACGCGAGGGATCATTCGATGGGATTATAACAGGTTTTGCCGATGCGTTCAAAAACTATTTTTGATAAAACAGGCTTATTCCTCGGCATGATACGCATAGATCAGCTTGTCATACGTCTTATCGCCGACAGAAAGCCCATCCTTTTCTGTGCGGATCCATTTCATTCCGGCTTTCTCCAGCACTCTCCTAGATCCGGTGTTCTCCGCGGCGCACCAGGCGGTGACGCAGGGGATGCCTTCATTTTCCGTCAGGTATGTAAGCACTTTTTGCAGCGCTTCCGTCGCAAAGCCGCGTCCCTGCCAGCCTCTGTCCACGCTGAAGCCCACCTCGATTCGGTTCTGATCAAAGTCATAGGCGCCAATCGTCCCGACGACGACATCTTCGACATCCATCACCCATGAATAAGAATGCGTATCCGCATAGCTTTTGATAAAACCGCGCACCGTTTTCCGCGCCATTTCCGGCGTCGCATATGGATTCCAGCCGGAGTATTTGGCCATCTCCGGATCTGTCCCGAAGCACTGATAGAGAACCTCCGCATCCTCCGGGCGGTATTTTCGCAGAATCAGGTGTTCCGTCCACAGTTCGGCAGTGCCATGGACCTGAGTCTCCTCAATGGAAACGATCTGCGAATGGTAAATCAGATGATTCTCAATGAACAGGCCGTCTTCCTCGCCGCCATATTCGCACGCCAGAAAAACGGCGTTTCCATACCTGGCCATACCGGTGAACGTTTCTTTCCATTGGTCCGTTACCCGGACATGCTTTCCATCGTATTTTGACAGATCCATCGTGCATCCTCTCTCAGGCATGATATTCTGCGGACAGAATACCGCCTGTACTGGAAGAATGACCTGATTGTAGCACAAAAAACGCGCCAAAGTCTATACAAAACGCTCCACCCCAAGAGAAAACGCCGGCCAGGCAAAGCGCCCGGCCGGCGAAATACAAGCTTTGGAATTCACGGGGAAAGGCTTCCTCCTGATTCATATAGTTTCTGATGGTTGGTCCGTCGGTTCCTTCGTTTCCTTCCTGAAAAGGGAAATGGCCGTCGTCACCGCGATGACGGTGCAGGACACCGCGCCCACATAGTTCATGATCGCCACGCTGAAAACGGCGTAGTGCAGCAGGGAGCGGACATACGGATCCAGCATTTTGGTGCCCACCTCCGCCTTAGAAAGCTTTCTGGTGCAGGGATCAAGCACCGCATGCTGGAAGGCCCTTTCGCTGCTGAAAAACAGCAGGGCGGCGGTCAGCAGCACCAGCGCCACCAGCAGAATATTCACTTTCCATGTGAGCGATGTACGCCTTTGCAAAGTCAAGTTATTCAAATCCGCGGGATTTGAGGAACGCATAGCTGCGGCGCAGGCAGGCGATGGGGTCCTCGCCGTTGCAATCGTCCTGCTCCACCAGCATGTAACGGGTTCCGCCCGCGGCCGCCTTTTCAAACACGCGGTCGAAGTTGATGTTGCCCTCGCCCACCACGGCCATTTTGCGGCCATAGGCATAGTCCTTCAGGTGGATGCAGGGGATACGTCCGGAGAGCTTTTCCAGCCACTGGGCGGGATCTCCGCCGCCCGCCTGCACCCAGAAGGTATCCAGGGTGAAGCCCATCTCCGCCGGAGAAAAATCCTCCATCAGCTTCTCGATCACCAGCTTGCCGCCGATTTTTTTAAATTCCTGATCGTGGTTGTGGTACATGAACAGCTTGCCGCTCTGGCTGATCTTCTGGGCCACCGGCGCAAAGGTATCCATGAACTTTTCATAGGTGTCGCCCTTCTCTTCGTCAAAGGAGTACCAGCCCAGGCCGATATAATCGCACCCATAGACGCTGTGCTCCGCGATCACCTGATCCAGTTCGCCCGTCAGCCGCGGAACCGGGGTATGGGTCAGCACGCAGCGCAGGCCGTTTTTGTTCAGCTGCTCCTTCATCCATTCGGCGTCATAAGGGCAGGTCGCAGAAAGCTGCACGGTCCTGTAGCCGATGTCGGCGACCTTTTTGAGCGTCTCCGCCAGCCCTTCCGTCGTCTGCGTCATGCTGCGGACGGTGTAAAACTGCGCTCCGATTTCCATGGCTCTCTCTCCTTTTTTATCTTCCATTATTTTTCATCAGCGTCAAGATGCCTGGCAAGATAGGCCTGCTTTTTCCTCTCGTCCTCGGCTTCCAGGGAACCGGCATGATGGATGCCGCCCAGGAACTCCAGATGATGCCTGAACTCATGCCGCAGAATGCCGCGCAGCAGAACCCGGGCCTCCTCTGCGTCCGCCTGCGGATATACCCGATCAAAAGAGCCCTTAAAGACGATGATCTGGCGAACCCCGGAAAAAACCTTGTATACCCCCATGGTATAAAGATCGTTCCCCCGCGCGTAATCAGGTACGGCCAGGCTTTCTGACACAATCACCCCGCCGCAGAGCTCCCGAAAAAACTCCTCCGGCAGTTCATCCAACAGTTCTGAAACGATGGCGTTAAATTCATCAATCGTGATCATCGTGATTCCTGATAACATCTTTCATGTTCTAAAAAACATCACATCATAGATCGGCAAATACGTGATCTTTCCATTTGTCGTAATCTCGCGGGCATTGGACAGGACGAACGCCTTTTTCACATGATAATCGTCATTCTTGACAAAGTTGTTCAGCGCGCTGTGAACCGTGTAATCCTTGCCGGACTTTACCTCCATGGGGACGGCGGACAGGCTGTCGTAATCGTCGATCAGATAATCAACCTCACCTTTGCTGCGGTTATCGTAATAAAATAAGTTGAAGCCATGGGCGATCAGTTCGCTGGCAACAACGCTTTCATAGACCGATCCAAGGTTGATGCTCCGTTCATCCTCCAGAATGGCGCGGATATTGTTGCCGTACAGAATAGCGGTCAGAATGCCGACGTCGTTCAGATACAGCTTCAGCAGGTTTTTGCCGGAGGATTCAATCAGCGGGAAGGTCGGGGTAGAGATGGCCTGCACGTTTAACGCAATGCCCGCGCTGATCAAATACTCGAATTCATCCTCATAGTTGGCGAAGGTGCTTCCCTTTTTGCCTTCGATCCGCTGCGCAACTACGCGCTTCTTTTTGTTTTCCAGGTTGGAAGGAATCTGGTCGTAGATCCGGCGGATTTTCAGCTTGTTCTCTTCATCATACTTGGAAGCGTCCGCCGCATAGTAATCGTGAATCTCGCGCTGGATTTCCCGCACGGCCTGGATGTTCTTGGTGTCCAGATACGCATTGACCGCAGCCGGAAGCCCGCCTACCAGAAGATAGCGCTTGAAAAGGTCCATGATCTTCGCGTGCATGGCTTCATCCAGCGATTCCCGGGCTTCAAACTTCTTGCGAAGCGCGTCAATCGCAAAGGCATTCATGCCGCTCGCATAAAGGAATTCTTCAAAGTCCAGCGGGAACATGCGCACCTTGCGAATGCTCCCAATGGGGATGGAAGTGGTCTGTGCAAGCGTTACGCCCAGCAGAGAGCCGCTGGCGATGTAGGTAAACCGGTTGTCGTCCCGAAGGAATTTCAGCATCGTCAGCAGATGGGGATAAGCCTGAATCTCGTCAATGAAAATCAGGGTATCTTTTGCTTCGCCCATTCGTTCGCCCTTGATCGCGCTGACACGAAGGTAGAAATCATCTATCGTCTTTGCGTTTTCAAACAGCCTGTCGCCGATGGAATCTTCCAGCATGTTGATCTCAATGAAATTGGGAAACAGCTTTTTTCCAACGTGACGGATGATATATGTTTTTCCAACCTGACGCGCGCCGTCAATCAATAAAATGCGCTCAGAGCCCGATTTCAGATGCTCTTCGATCAGGTCTGCGATTTTTCGTTTTAGCAAGATCAATCACCCCGCGGGAATTTTTCAATATGATTATAGCCTCATTTTATCAATTTTTCAATATTCATATCGGCTTTAAAAACAAACTTTTCAAATGAAACAAACCTCATCAGAAAAAGAACCTGTTCGGATCATCCAAACAGGTTCAAAACGTGTTTCCACTGGCAACGGTCCAGTCATCACACCTTGCCAAGACAATTTTATCTTGATCCGCCCCGGCATCGTTCGCTTATTTCCTGCACCAGATCACCGCTCCGCGCAGGTCGCTGTCCAGCGGGGAGCCAAAGCGTTTGATTTCTTGGTAGCCCTGCATCCATGTTGATACAGGCGGGTTCGCGCCATTTTCAAACGTATGAACGACCAGCAGCGCCTCGTCCCCCAGGGTTCGCCGCACGATCTGGTAGCCCTTCGGGCTGGAATAATCCTTCACCGTCGATTCGATCACATCCGTGAAGCCGTCCCGGATGATATGCCGGACCTGGGCGTACAGGGCGACCGCGTCCAGGGCCTGCTGCCAGCGCTCGTTGGGCAGGTCCGCCGCGTCCCCGGACAGGCAGAGCCTTCCCAGGAAGGCGGAGGTCAGCACAAAGTTGATCCGGTGCTCGTCCGCGTCCGCCCGGAGCACCGCCCAGATCTGAGACTGCTCCGGCCGGATCAGCCGGTGCAGGTTCGCCGCGATCAGCGGAATGGAGAGGGCCTCATGGGCGTCCGAGAAGCTCGCCTGGGAAACCAGCGACATCATGGAGGGCTCCAGCCGGTGCCCGCCGGAGGAGCAGTTCTCGATCACCAGCTCCGGCAGCTCCCGGGCAATATGGCGGAAATAATCCTGAGAAGCGCATACCGCCTGGCGAAGGCCCTCACCGTAGCTTTCCGCCCCGTCCACGCCCGCACCGATGCACTCGTTATAGTCCACCTTGAGGTAGCCAAAGCCGTTTTCCCTGAGCAGGCGAATCATTTTTTGATCCAGGAAGTCCCAGTTTTCCTTCTTTCGCATGTCGCGGAAGCGGCGGGCGCCGACGCTGACGGGCACCCCGTCCCTGGACAAAAGCAGGTCCGTATCCTGATAGGCGTGCGCCTCCGTCCCCACGTTTTCCATTTCAAACCAGAGGCCCGGGATCAGCCCGTGGGAGCGGATCAGCTCCGCCGCCGCCCCGATGTTCCCTTCCGGGAAAAGCTCCTTGCTGGGGTTCCAGTCCCCCGCCGCGTTGAACCAGTTATCATATTCGGGGGATTTGTACCATCCCGCGTCAATCACCAGGTATCTGACCCCGGTATTTTCCAGGCGGGAGGCGATCTTCTCCAGGTTCTCCATGTTGGGGTTTCCCAAGGTGGTGCACCACTCGTTAAAGACCACCGGCATCTCCCGGTCCACCGGCGCAATGCGGGGCTGCTGGGCCTTGACCAGCCGATCGCAGACCTCTTCCAGAGAGGCCCCTTCCGCTACCACGGCCAAAGGCGAGGAGAAAGATTCTCCCGGCCGGACCTCCTTCCACCAGGAACCGTAATCCCGGTCCGCGAGTCCCGCCTGGACGGATATTTTGGGAGTATTCCGGAAGATCTCGATCTGCCAGCTGGAAGCGCAGTACAGCTGCAGGCCCACAAAATGTCCCGTCCTGCTGTCCTCCAGCACCAGGAAGGGAAACCACCCGCGCACCGGCATGGATCCGAGCTGCCCGAACTTGGTCACCCGAAAGCCGTGGTTCAGCCAGGAGGGTTCCATGTTCAGGTCCGTCAGGTCCTGGGAAAGGAGCTTTCCTTCCGCGCTCCACCACGAGGTCGCCCGGTGGATCCGGTCCGCCTGAATCCCGCGGATCGCCACGCTGGACAAAAGCTCCAGGGTGGCGGCTTCCTCCGTCGGGTTTTCAAAGACGGTCTGACAGAAGGTGACGCCCTGACTTGATTCATGACAGACTTTCAAAACATGGCCTTTTTTCCCTTTGAATACGCTTACCCGCTCGTCCTCGGAAATCAGCTTCATTTCCTTGACGGACTCGCTGGAGGACAGGGTGATTCCGTTGCCGAAGCCATCGCTGTAGCGGTCTCCGCGCAGCCGCCATTCCGCATAGTATTCCATCCCGTTATGCTTCCTTTCAGATATTCTGTGAAACAAATGGCCGTGATGCCGATATTGCTTCAAAAGAGACGCAGGCATGTTCCTGCGTCCCCGTTGATTGGTTTCTGAAACTGCGCCGTCTCCCGCGCAGCCGCTTACTCCAGCCTGGCGCCCACGTTGGAGGGAGCGGCGCCCGTCAGGCGGAGGAAGTCGCGCAGACTGACAGAGCCGTCCGGATTCCGGCCGATGCCCCCGGCCAGCGCGGCCTGGGTGTCGAGGCTCACAAACCACGCCGCCTGGGCCTCCAGCCCTTCGCTGTTGACGGATTTTCCGCCCGTCACATAAAAGCACCCGGGGTGGAAGACCTTCGCCTGATCCTGGGTGCCCAGGAACTTGAAATTGTCTTCAGCGCCCTCTGTACTCCGGAAGGACAGCACGCCGTCGGCGGCAAAATCCGTGTTCACGGCGGTATTGGTGTAGAAGGCCACGTTGTAGCTGCCGTTGTCGAAGCTGGTGCAGCGGAGCACCTGAATGTCCGGGCAGCTGTTGGAATCGATGCCCTTGGCCTTGTTGGCGAAGGCGACGCTGTTTTCGAGGAGATGGCGGCCGGAAATGCTCTCGCCGCCCATCTTGAAGCCGTTGCCGTTGCCGGCGTTGATCTCCTTGCCGTTTTCATCCAGGAGGAAGCCGTTCTTGTAGGCCACGCTGTTCCGGATGGTCACCTGGCCGATGGGGCCGGTCTCGATCTTGGCGTAGAGGTCCCAGCCATCGTCGGCGTTGTAGCAGGCAATGCACTGGTCAAAGACGTTGCCCGGCCCGCAGGTGAGCTTGGCGGCAAAGCCGTCGGCGTCCTCATAGCCCCGGTCGGCGTTCAGGTAGGAAGTGCACTGGAGAATCAGGTTCTCCGCGGGCCATTCCGCGGTGGTATCCGTGCCCTTATAGCGGCTGATCTGGATGCCGGTGTTGCCGTTGCGGTAGGTTTCCAGGCCCTCCAGGCGGTTGTGGCTGCCGGACACCTGGATGCCCTTTTCCCCGTCCTTGGTGTTCGTCACGTCAAAGCCGGAAAGCACCCACCAGTCGCCCGCCAGGACGATGCCCGCGCTCTTGCCGCCGAAGTCCAGCACCGGACGGGCCTCCAATCCGGGAGCCGCGGCCAGGGTGATGGGAGCATCCGCGCGGCCGGAGATGCCGCGCTCGATCAGCAGACGGCCGTCCATTGCGTAGGTGCCTGCCGTCAGCAGGATCCGCTGGCCGGGGACGGCCTCGTTCACCGCGCGGTAGAGGGCAGCGGGGTCCGCCACGGTGACTTCCTCCGCGGGGTTCACCCGGAAGGAAACCTGGAAGGCAAGCTCCGCCGGCTCATAGGACTGGAGGACGGCGAATTCCCCGGGACGGAAGTCCTCGTCAGGGGTCATACGGAGGACAAAAGCGTTGTCCCCCGGGGTCAGGGTCAGGGGAATGTACTGCTTTTCATCGGCCTTCACCGGGCCGGAGAAGAGCTCCGCCCCGTTTCCGTCCGCCACGGTAAGGCTGCCGTCGGCGTTAGAGAAGAATTCCAGGGTGTAGTCTTCCCGGTTGGCCACGGGGGCGGAGACCACGCTGTACTGCGGGGCGATCGCCTCTACCCCCCGTTCCTCGGCATGGGCGTCCGCGGCGGGGTCCGAGGTGGTGAAGGAAATGTCCGTAAAGGTGATGTCGGCGTTTCGGGCCGCGAAGAAGCCGACGTAGATGGCATCTTCCTCCAGATGGCTCAGGGCCTCCGGATCATAATATTTCTGCGTGGTCATGCTGCCGTCCGGGGCGATGTAGGAGACGAAGTAGCCGGTGTTGTTCTTTTCCAGCCGCAGGGAGAAGGCGGTAAAGGGTTCGGCCACGGTGCCGTCCGGGGTGTTGGCCGCGTTGCCCACGATGTTGTAGGTGCCGGGTCCAAGGGGCGCACAGGACGCATCCAGAGAGGTCATCTCGCTGCTAAACAGGCTCATGTCCGCCAGCGTCCGGGCCTCGGTGATGTTCTCCTTGGTAACGCCGCGCTTTTCCTGGGCGCCGACGCCCAGCTTCATGGTGATCTTGTCGCCGGTATCGGAAATCTTTTCCCCGTCCCAACGGTATTCCACCTTGGTGACGGCGGCCATGTAGGAATTGTTCCAGAAGGTGGCGTTATCGCCGTTGACGCCGACCGCGTCCGCCGCCATCAGGCCGAAGCCCTCCTGACCGTTGGAATAGGTCCAGGCGTTCACACGAGCGGTGGCGGTCAAGACAAAGTTTTCCGTCCTGGGGTCGATGCGCGTATAGTAGAAGGCCAGGCCGTCGGTGGAGCCCGGGACCAACTTGCCCTTTCCCTCCAGGGAATAGACGCGGAGACTCCCTTCTTCGGCGCTGCCCTCATAGCCGTTGGTTTTCAGGTTCACGCCGGAGCCGAAGGCGGAAAAGCCCCAGGCCCGTTCCGCCGCCTCGGTGACGGTGAGGGTCACGGGCTCGGACAGGGCTTCCTCCCCCCTACGCAGGGCCGCCACGGTAAAGGAGCAGCTTTCCCCCACAGGAAGGCCTTCCAGCGTGGCCTCGCAGGCTTCGGTTTCGACGGTCATTTCCAGGCCCGCGGTGCTGACCCGGTAGGCCTCTGCCTCCGGGACAGGAGCCCATTCCAGACGGACCGCGCCGCCGCCCAGGTTGTAGGCCAGGCTCACGGCCGGCTGTCCCAAGGGCAGGGTGAAGGCGAATTCGACGCTCTCGCCGGGAAGCTCGGCCTCCCCCTCCCGGCCGGAGACGGGGGTGAAGGTGTACTTGCCGGACGAACCGGGCGCAAAGCTCAGCAGATGCTCAGTCTTTTCGGCGGTGGAGCGCCTCGTTTCCGCCGTTTTAGTTTCTTCCACGGCCATGGAAACGCTGACCCAGTCCGCGCCGGTCTCCCCGACGTCTGCCTGCACCAGGACTTCCATCGTCTTAGGGTCCCCCTCAGCCAGACCCACGGAGAGGATGGCCGGGGCGGATACGCTGTCCCAGGCGGGACGGTCGGGCTTTTCCGAAGCGCCCTGCGTCACTTCCACCTTGAAAAGATAATTGTTCCCGCCAATGCCGCCCAGGTACCAGGTGCCGGCGGCGTCCAGGGTCAGTTCGGAATAGTAGGGGCTGTTCTTCTGGTATTCGCCGGAAGTTTGCACCACCACTTCCCCGTCGGCGTTCAGGATGCCCATCTGCCGGTGATCCTCGCCGCCCTGCACCCACCAGATTTTCACCAAAGCGGGGCCGTCGGTGGCAAAGCGGAGGGAGTTCTTTTTCACCGTAGCCTTGCCGCCGAAGTTCACGCGCTGGCCGGAGGCGTAGCCGTCCTCCCAGGTCTTGCTGCTGCCGTCCACCTTGGACTTGGCGCTCCACAGCAGGGTGAAAAAGCCGTCGCCGGTTTCATCCCCGTCGGCCTTGGATTCCGCCGCGAAGGCTTCCAGGGCCGAGGCTTCCAGCACATAGGATGCCGGGGCTTCATCTGCCCGACCGGAAACCGGCAGAAGGACGAGGCCCGCCAATAGGACCAGGGCTGCCGTCCATAGGAGCAGGGGCTTTAGATGATTCCGTATGCAGGCGGATGTCATAGAAATACCTCCTTCTGTTCAGTTGAAAAACGATCCGTTCCAAATCAATTTCATTATAGCATATCGGGCGGCGGACAGCAATGCGGAATCATGAGCCCAAAGTCCGCGTCTGTTTCCTCTATCGCAGAATGTTCTTTTGTTTGCTAAAACGCCCAATACAGCACTTTTTTCTCTTCCCATCCCGCCGATAATATGGTAATCTACGGTCAGGAGTGAAAACCTCCTGGCTGAGGCGATGGAACCCGTCTCTCCCGTCTTTCGATGCCGGGTTCACGGGTTTGTTCTGTGAGAGCTCAAATGAATGGCGGACAGCCTGACGGAGGAAATTTCTGTATTTAAAAAAAGCAGCACGCAAGCGGAGATGACGAATGAACAGAGGAGATCAGATAACACCATGAATCCGGATGAAATCATGTTCTTTGGACCCCACCCAGCCGCTCTGCCGCTTTATGATCAGCTGAGAAGCTGCATCCTGGCGGCCATTCCGGATGCCCGGATCGAGGTCAAAAAGACGCAGATTTCCTTTTTTGTGAAACACATGTTTGCCGCCGTGTCCTTCACGCCGGTCCGGAAAGCGAAGGAACGCCCGGAGCCCTTCCTGACGGTGACCTTTGGTTTGCCGTATCAGGCCCTATCGCATCGCATCGATGCGTCCGCGGAGCCGTATCCGGGCCGCTGGACACACCATGTCATGATCGGATCCGGGAAAGAAATCAATGAAGAACTGATGGGGTGGATCCGGGAAGCGGCAGCGTTCTCTTCCCGGAAACGCTGATAAATAAGGAGGCTGTTATGCCAAGGAAAACGATCTTCGAGATGAAGGTATCTGAGGTCTATCCGCTGCTTGTACAAAAAGCGGAGCGTAAGGGCCGCAGCAAAGCGGAGGTGGATCAGGTGACTGCCTGGCTCACCGGGTATGATATGGCGTCCGCCGACCTGGATGTAAGCTATGCGGAGTTCTTTGAGCGCGCCCCTCAGATGAATCCAAGAGCCAGCCTGATCAAAGGCAGCGTCTGCGGCGTGAAGGTGGAAAAAATCGAAGATCCGCTGATGCAGAAGATCCGCTGGCTGGACAAGCTGGTGGATGAACTGGCAAAAGGTAAGCCCATGGACAAGGTTTTGAGGTGAAGCATTTATGTGGAAGTGTCCCAAGTGTGGCCGGGAATTCAGCAGACAGGAGCAGGATCATTCCTGTGTGAGGCCGAAAAATATCGACGAGTATATTGCCGCCCAGGAGGAGGCCGTTCAGCCGAGGCTGAAAGAGATGCGCAGCCTGATCCGCTCCGCCATCCCGGAGGCCGAAGAACGTATCTCCTGGTCCATGCCCACTTACTGGAAGGGAAAAAACCTCCTCCATTTCGCGGCATTCAAAAAACACCTGGGCTTCTACCCAGGAGACGAAGCTGTTGCCCGGTTCAAAGACGAGCTAAACAATTACGATGTCAGCAAAGGGACCATCCGCCTTCCATACAGCGCAGACCTGCCTGCGGAACTGATTCAGAGAATGGCGCAATGGTGCTATGAAACCTATCAGAAGTGACGTACCCGAGAGCTTATGGATATGATTCTCGCTTATGTCAGGAGATTTCTTTCTCTTCAGCCCTTCCCGCCGGCCCAAAGTATGTAAGGCCCAGCATGGTCAGGTCGTCAAACTGGGGGGCTTCCTTGACAAAGGCGTCCACAGCATTCCGTACAGCCAACAGGACCTCCTTCTGGGAAACGCCCGCGGGAATGGCGTTCAGGGCTTCCAGGGTGCGGTCCGTGCCGAAGAGCTGCTCGTTCTCGTCCGTCGCCTCCGCGACGCCGTCGGTGTAGACAAAGAGGCTGTCGCCCTTTTTCATCTGAATCTCGGTGTTTTTGTACCTGGCTTCTTCCATGGCGCCGATGGCCAGCCCGTGCCTGTCCTTGAGCAGCTCATACCTGCCGCTGAGGTTCAGCATCGGGTATTCATGGCCGGCGCTGGCGGTTGTGAGCTTGCCGGTGCTGATTTCCAGGATGCCCAACCATACGGTCACGAACATCTGCGCTTTGTTGTTCAAACAGACCTGGCGGTTCACCCGCTCCAGGATGTCCGCGGGCGTGCCGCCGATGAGGGCGTGGTCGTTGATCAGGATCTTGGCGGACATCATAAACAGGGCCGCCGGGATCCCTTTCCCGGATACGTCGGCGATCACCATGGCCAGGTGATCCTCATCGATCAGGAAGAGGTCGTAAAAATCCCCGCCGACCTCTTTGGCCGGGTCCATGGAGGCATGAATGTCAAACTCCGGGCGGTTGGGAAAGGCGGGAAAAATCGAAGGGAGCATCCCCGTCTGGATCTGGGTCGCCAGCGACAGCTCCGTCTCCGTGGACGCAAGCTTTCTGCTCTTTTCGTCGAAGATGACGCAGTACATCACCAGCAGCGACATCAGCACCATGCCGTACTGGGCAGAATTGCCGAACATGCCCGCCATGACCACATATTCGGCCAGTGGCAGGGAGAGAAACGTCAGCGCCGCCACCGACGCGGTGCTGGTGGACGTGCGGGAAGCGGACGAATATGCCGCCGGCCATATTCCGGGGGCCGTCAACGTTCCCCTCTCTTCAATCGCCGCATCCGCCCTGCCGAAGGAGCGGCCGCTGTTTCTCTATTGCCTCCACGGGGCCCGGAGCAAACGGGCCGTCCGGATCCTCCGCCGGAAAGGCTTCACACAGGTCAAAAGCATCGGCGGAATCGCCGCCTATCACAGCCAGCTCGAAGCCGGAAAATAAAGCCCGCAAAATGACAAGCGCCGGCAGGCATAAAACCCGCCGGCGTTTTTTTGTGATCCCCTGAATCTTTACGGGCTGTCCAGCATCCTTTCAAAGCTCTCGGCAAAGCGCAGATCATCCTCCTCCTTGCGTTTGGCGGGGCCCTTTAAATGGTGCTTGGAACTGCGCCGGGCCTGCTTCGCCAGATGACGCTCCATCAGCAATCCGTCGATGTTTTCATCCGTATACCATCGGCCGCTCTGGTGAATTGCCCGGGCCCCCTTTCCCAGGGCCAGGGCCGCAACCCCATAGTCCTGGGTGATGACCACATCCCCCTTTCGGCAAAGATTAATCAGGGCGATGTCCACGGCGTCCGCCCCCGCGCCGACGACCCGGACCGTGCTGTAATCAGACGACAGCACATGATTGGTGTCACAGAGCAAGATCACCGGAACGCCGCGCCGGCGGGCGATATTCTCCGCTATTTTCGTGACCGGACAGGCGTCCGCGTCAATATAGATCATCATCTGATTTCCCATGTCACCCTCAGGATTTGCGTATTTCTTTTTTCGTCAGCAGACAGGAAGCGTTCCCCTTGCGGCAGAATATTTTCATCACACGGAAGCGCCTCCTTCCCCATGGCAGTACCCGTAGTACCAGCACTCATAGGGATCGCAGCACTGATCGCCGGGCTCCACCATCACTTCTTCCGCTTTCTTCTGCATCCGGTTCAGATCCCAGATGTTTTCATTGATCCAGCGGTAGTAGCCCTTGGCCTGCTGCGTGACCTCCACCGGAACGAACGGGTTTTCTTCATCCGGCCCATGGATGACGATAAAGATCCGGCCGATTTTGAGCCCGCACCTGCTGATGATGTAATACTGAAAGCCCGCGTCCCGGACGAACTGCTCGTGCACCTCCGGGGCGTTCTTGACCTCATAGAAGTCGTACCCGGATTCTGTTTTCCTTAAGATATCCACGGCACAGTAGTTATTGTAGTTGCTGAAAGCGGCCTCGCAGATGACAGGAGTACCTTTCGCCAGATGCTCCTGGGTCCGGGCGATCATGGCCTTTTTATCCGGGATCTGCTTCCCGGGCAGATAGACCGTCATCTCCTCATAGGGGCCGAACATCCCCATCGCCCGGTCGCCGAAGTCATTGCCGGCGTCCAGACGCGCCTGGACCTCCGGCGGGATGACGCGAAGACTGGGCTTATGCTTATCCAGCCAGAGCATCCTGCGGCACTGCATGCCGCGCATGAAATCTGTTTTGGTGATCGCCATGGTTTTCCTTTCCGGTAAAGCTGTCGGCCGCACATAGGAGGAGTTGTACCAAAGTCCTTTTATTTTGCATCTAGCAGGTTAAGATTCTTCTTCCCCGGCCTTGAAGTTATAAATCGGCCTGAGCCTGGATACGATCTGGGCGGTGGGTTCGATATTGGCGACGATCTCCTCCATCGGTTTATAGGCCATGGGCGATTCATCCAGAGTTCCCTTATTGATGCAGGTGGTATAAATGCCCTTCATGGCGTCCTTGTATTCTTTCATGGAGATGGACGAGCGGGCGTCCGTTCTGGACATGAGCCTCCCGGCCCCGTGGGGCGCTGATTCATTCCAATCAGGGTTTCCCCTGCCCAGGCAGATCAGAGCGCCGTCCCGCATGTTGATCGGGATCAGCAGGCGTTCCCCTTCCCTGGCTGAAACGGAGCCTTTCCGCAGAATCATGTGTTCCGTGTCGATGTAGTTATGGACCGTCTCAAACTGATCGACAGCATGGAGCTTGCATTTTTTCAAAATGGTTTCCGTGATCACGCGACGGTTTAATACCGCGTACTGCTGCATGATATGCATGTCATGGATGTAATCATCAAAGAGACTGCCCTGACACCAGGCCACTTCATACGGCACAGAAATCTCGGGTTCCGGGATTTGGGCCTGCCACTCAGACAGCAGCCTGCTGATGTCCTTTTCCCGGCCTTCGTTTCTCATTTGCCGGATAAAGGCTTCCCGCTGAGCAGCTACTTCGGCTTTGCGTTTTTCGCCCAAAGAATTCAGATCCTCATAAGCGGCTCGCTGGTAATACTCCGCCACGTCTTTGCCGGAGCGGCGGGAGCCCGTATGAACCACCAGCCAGATATTTTCCTCTTCGTCCCGGTCCAGCTCCCAGAAGTGATTGCCGCCGCCCAGGGTGCCGAGGCTGAGGGCGAATACTTCCGAAGATACCCGGCAATTGGGCTTGTGAAAGCAGGCCAGGGCCTCCGCAGACATGGTGTCTGCCAAACGATGGGGTTCCGAGCGCATGTTCATTCCGGCGGGGATCTCCGCCTGGGAAACGCTGTCAAATTTCGGCAGATCAATCCGTTTTTCCTTCAGCCTGGTCGCCAGCATCCCGCAGCCGATGTCAACCCCCACCAGATTGGGGATCACCTTGTCCCGAATCGTCATGGTCGTTCCAATCACGCACCCCGCCCCGGCGTGGCAGTCCGGCATGATCCGAATCTGAGCGCCCTGAACGCAGGGCTGGTTCAGCAGGTTGGTTACCTGCGCAACCGTCGCCTGATCGCAGCGGTCTGTGAATATCTTTGCGGTGTTATACTTTCCCTCAATGACTTTCATTTTGATCACCTGTGATGGAGGAAGGCTTTGATTTGAGACCTCCGCCCGGATTGCTGATGCGCTGTCACTCTTCTTGAATACAGATTCCCATCTTGCCCCATTATACACCAACCCCATGATTCCTGTCACCCACTTTCCCGGATGAACGTCATCCGGTCTGTGTTTGGCGCACAAAAAAGCGCTCCCTTCCGAGGTTGTTCATATCCTCAGAAGGGAGCTTCGTTGCTCCTTTCACCTGTATACACGGTTCAGCACAGGGGGATAGCAGCATATGACAGAAAAAATGGGCATGGATCCGCCGCTTTGCACATGATCACGCCGAGTTCGGCAGAGCCGATCGCCTTGCCGCAGTTTTTAGAGTCCTGTCGGCTGATAGAAATTGAAAATGAACAGGCTACCGTCGCTGAAGCTGTAGGTGGTGATCCGGCTGCCGTACCGCTGCAGGGCCTGGTTCCCCTTCGCCCCGACGTTCAGCACATACCACCCGCCATAGGCCGGCTCCAGACGCCAGCTGCACAGCTCGCCGCTGGCCTCCCCGGTCAGCGTCAAGCCGCCGCTGGCTCCGGCAGCCAGGTATCTGCCCTCCCCGTCCAGGAAGCGGTAGATCCCGTCCTCCTGGGCCTGGACGGTGAACACCACCGCCTCTTTCGGCCGGGGGCCTTTCAGCGCCGGGCCGGAGGCCTCCCAGGGCACGGCAGCCAGGCCGTCATTGTTGACCTCATCCGTCAGGACGACCTGCTCCGGCTCCTGGAAAATCACTACGGATTGCCCGTCCTGGGGAACATTCACCAGCCTTGCGCCGGTCTGGTCCTCCGGCAGGGGCGTATCCTCCAGAGGCCCGGACCAGGTGATGTTCCAGCTCCAGCCAAAGTCCGCCGGGGTGACCGTGCCCCGCATCGTCAGATATCCAGCGATCAGGCTCTGGGCCGTCTCGTCGTCCCCCTCCTGCTGAGACCAGAGGGCATCCTCCGCGGAAAAACCGCGCAAGCCGCAGCGCGAGTTTCCAAGCAAATAGTTGCTCACCGCCGCCAGGTAGGTCGCGTCCTCCTCAAAAGCCCTGCCGTTGGAGAAGCTCTGGATATGGATTCTCTCTCCCATCGGTCGGGCCAGGTCGCAGGTAAAGTTGAGCCCGCCGAAAATCAGGTTGGTATACAGTTCATCCTTGGTATAGATGAACGCCTGACCGTCATGCACCCGCGCGCTGAGCCTTTGGGCCGCGTTTTCCTCCAGCGCGGCGCGGATCTGAGCCCCGGTCATGGGCAGCACCAGAATGCTGTTGTTTTTGCTGTAGAGGCGGTAAATATCCTTCATGGAAATCGGCCCCGCCTGGACCGTATAGCCGCCGGCGATCGCCACATTGGAGATGGACAGATCCGTATCCAGGTGATCGGTTCCCGCCTCCTTCATCACGGCTTCCTTCCCATATTCATCCGCCAGCTCCGAAACGCGCAGGGTGGTCATCTCGATGCAGGCCTTGGCGATCAGATCCATGGAATCCGTCTGCCCGGTATAAAAGTCCTTCTTCCCGTCCCATTCGCCCGCGGCGGTGGCCACGGGCTTTTCCACGTATTCCTCCGCCATCTGCGCATAGGGCTGGACCAACGCCTGCAGAGCTTCGTCCACAGGATACCGGGCCGGGTCCAGGTTGGCGGAGGTTAAAAGCTCCCAGGTTAAGGCTCCCTCCTCGTTTTCGGAGAAGCGGAAAACGGTTTGGGTCAGCTCCTCTCCCCCGCCGTTGACCACCGGAATCATCCGACCGTCCGCATTCTGAATCAGGCTGTTGGAATAGCCGGTGGCATGGTCGTGCCCGTTGATCATCATGTCAATGTCATGGCTCTCCGCTATGATCCGAAGCGCCTGTCTTTCCGAGTTTTCACCGAAGCGCAGCTCCGTATCGGCTTCCCCCAGCCCCCCGTGATAGGAAAGGATGATGAACTCGCAGCCCTTCGCGCGCATCTCCGGGAGGAACAGATTGACTTCCTCCGTCATGGAAAAACTGTCGTTCCCGGGATGGACGAACTGCAGCCCCGGATAGTTGTAGGGCAGGTCCCAGCGGGTGATGTCGCAGTTTTCCAGCCCCAGGATGCCAACGCGGTGCTCGTGCCCGTTCACCGACACCGTCTGGATGACATAGGGGGTAAAGGCGCTTTCCCCCGCCCGGGTTCCCTCCAGGCTGCCGTCATAGCAGACATTGGCCGCCAGCACCGGCACGCCCTGCTCCTCCAGCCAGCGGTAGGTCTCGCTCATCACTTCCCAAGGGTAGTTGAACTCATGGTTGCCCAGCACCGAGGCTGTGTAGCCCATTTCCTTCAGGCACAGGGCCATCACCGGCGGCTGATCCGACCGGTCCATCAAGCGCTGCAGGATCTGGTATTCCGACACCTGGGTGCCCTGATACAGATCGCCGTTGTCGATCAGCATTACGTTTTCCGCCCCGTATTCCTGCCGTATTTCCCGGACCGCGCTGGAAATCCTGAGGATATTGTGGGTCTGCTTCTTCCCGGTCAGGACGTCCGTCTCCCAGCATTTGCCGTGCAGGTCCGTGGTGGAAAGAATGGCTACGTCGGTATAGGCCGCCCGGGCGCCGCGGCGCACAGCGCCAGCATGACCAGGACTGAAAGCAACATCCCGATGATACGTTTCATTGTCATTCTTCCTTTCTTTTGTTGGGTCCGGGGAATCATGCTGTGCGCCAAAAAGCGCCGCTTTTACGGCACAACGACCGTCTGGATATCGCCGAATTCGCCAAACTCGATTCTCCTGTAATAATCCATCGCGGCAGGGTCAGCGTCCCTGTTGTCCACAAAAGCGCGAACCTGTACCTCATATTCGCCGGCGTCAAGGCCGATGATCACCAGGTCGGTGTGATCCTTTTCAAAGGAGGCGCTGGTCCAGTCATCGGTCCCCTTTAAACGGTACTGGGCCTCATAGCCATCCGCGCCCGTATCGGAAAGGTCCTGAACGGACAGGCGGATCTCACCGCTTTGGGCCGAGAGGGAAAGGATCTGAGGCGCGACCGGAAGGATGGTGAAATAGTCGACCAGGGGCTCGGCGTCAGGATCCGCGCACTGGCCGATTCCCGTAATCACAGCCCGGCTCAGTCCGCACTTGACATTGTTTTCAAGCACCACCTGATAATGCTCGCCTTCTGTCAGCTGAAAGCCGGTGTCGCTGGACACGATGACCAGGGGGATGATTTCCTGCCCGGTATACGTCGGATTCAGCGCGACGACGTTCGCGCGGCCAAGACGGCCCCGGCTGACCGTGACCGGGAACACCGTTGTCCCGATTCCCTCCACCGTTACGGAAAGCATGGCGGTTCCGGCAGTTTTCGCGGTTACGTCCAGCGACGCGCCCTCATTCTTCGGCTCCAGCTCCAGGATGCCTTCCGAGCCGGGCAGCAGCTGCCATACAATGGACGGTTTCCCGATGTCGAAGCCATCGCTGACCACAAACTGCATAGCATACCGGTCCTGATCGTGGCCTTCCAGCATGGAAAGCGACTTTTCTCCAAGCTTCAGCTTCATCCTGACATCTGTCGCCTTTCGGTCGCTGTACACCTTGATGGGGAAATGATCATAGGTCAGATCAAGTGAGAATTCCGCCTTCGCATCCTCTTCCGCCTCGGCATCGAGGACCTTCTTATAATCCTGCCATTGATCGTCCTGAAACAGATAGCTTTCCCGTTCATTGACCACGGTCACCTGGGTATCTCCGCCCAATCCGTAGGTGCTGGACCGGATAACGTCATGGGTTCCCTCCCGGTTGGTCAGCGTCACGACGACGGAAAAATACTGGTCTTTCTGCACCAGGATTTTGCTGACCGGGATGCGGTGGAAACCGGCATCAGTAAAGGAAGTGACCCCTTCCGCCACCATCAGCCCGTCTTCGGGCGTCTGAAAGGCGTCCTGAAGAAGATAAACCTGATAATGCACCGATGTGTCGGCCGAGGCGGTCACGCAGGAGATGGCGCGGATCACTTTGGAATGATCCGCCCTGAACACATTGGCCATGGAGGCGGTCTTTACATAAGGCTTGCTTTGCAGGGCAATCGGCAGGAAGTAATCGTGCTGATCAACGCTCTGCGGCTCCGCCGCGGCCGAAAGCTCCAGGGCGACCGGATCGCTGATCGAATGGTCGTAATACGAAATCCAGAAATACCCGGTATGCTGGCCTTGCTCGTTTTCAATGCCCCAGTTTCCCTTGCCATAGAAGGGAAACGCTTCTTCCGCCGAACCCCAGCTGTTTTTGGCCAGCCATGCCCCGTCCGCCGGGGGCTGATGCTCTGAAAGGAAGTTTTCCTTAGGGTAATGATCATCCCAGCCGATGATGGTGACCGCGTGATTGGCGGAACCAAAGTCCCAGGTATAATGCGCCCATTTGTCGCTGACATATTTTGCCGGTTTCGGCTCCTCCGGCTTCGGGCTGCTTAAATCCGCCAGGATGTTGATCATCACCCCGCGCTTATTCAGCAGCTGCCGTTTGATGGCCGCCGTGCCGGCCTCGTTATAGACATATTGTTCAGGAACAGGTATCTGAGCGGGGCTCGGCAGCAGGTGGGCATCCGTCAGGACATAATCCTGATGAAACCGAAATTCATTCGGAATGGTCCAGTCGTCTTCGTCGCTGTAGTGAAAGGGCCTGAAAGCGCCGTCGAAATAATCCAGGACGGTCCTGCGCTCTTTGCCGTGGTATTCAAAGGCGTCTCCAACGCCGGGCAGATCCGGATGCTCATCGGACGGGCCGATGCCCTGGGCAAATGCAGCCATGGCCATCACCGTCGATCCCCCGCCGTACACATCAAACATGATCGTAGGATCGACCGCCGTCTGGCCTTCTCCGTTCTGCGGGCTGGAGGGATCGTTCAGCAGCATATGGGAAAAATAGCCCAGCTGCTTTTCAGACAGGTCCAGCGTTCTCCAGGCCTCCGGGTCGTCGGCGTACACAGAGCCCAGAAGGCTGGTTTCCGCGGCGGCGATGGCCGCGAAGACCCAGCAGGTGGCAAACGGATTCTGAAACCGGACCGGGGTCACATAGCAGCGGTCGCCGACGCCGTCTCCGTCCGTATCGACGCTCCTCAGGTCAAAGGACGCGGGGAGCTCCTGATCTTTCGCCTCTTCTTTCCCGGCATCCAAAGCGCAGGCCGGGAAGCAGGCGGTCAGGAGCATGCTCATGATCAGCAGCAGGATCGTTAATTTCATCATCGGCACATTCTTCTTTCAAAGCACTCGGTGAGCTGTAAGTTTCAAAATGATTATATCAGATAATATCTTTCCGATAAAGCCGTTTTCCTGAATTTTCAGGCGGTTGGATTCCCTGGTTTTTCAGGCAATATGGTCATTGACTAAATCAGACGCCGCCTTGATCCGGGGACGGGATGCGAAGGTTGTAATACCTCTTTTTCTTCAGGCACCGCACCACAGGGACGGATAAGCAGGGGCGAAGATCGCCGTCGGTCACTCCAAAGGAAAACTTGAAAAAGCGCAAATCCGGCATATGATTTAAGAACGAAAGGCTGGGAATCTGATTGCTGCCCATCAGAACCAGGCGCTTCATATGGGTCAGACGCTCTAAGAAAGAAAAATAAGTGATCTTTGGACAGTTTTCAATGGTCAGTTCCTCCAGCGACGAAGACAAGTCCGCCAGATCTGATATGTCCGTCAAAGAAAAATTTCTTTTGAGGCTGCACGTTTTCAGGCGGCGATATTTTTCAATTCCCTCCATTGTTTTGATTTTTGTGACAAAAATCTCGAGGCTTCTCAATGTCTCTTCAGCCTGCATAGGCGGAAGCCGCTTCAGCTCCTTTTGATCGCGTAGGCTCAGCTTTTTTAAATGCGGCAGGTTCTCATAATGTGCATGTCCAGAGCCCAACACATATAATTCTGTCAGGGACGGATCACCGCTGTAATCCACGACCGTTTGAAAAGGCTCCGTTCTTCCGCCATAGTGCGTTTCACAAAACAGATAGGAAGGGGACAGATGATGGATGGGGCGATAGTCAAAATTCTCCGGCGCGGTGTCCGCGGGCTTGATCCACAGGCCTTTCAGCGTTGGACATTCCCGCAAAAAATCCAGGCTTTCAGCGATCACCATTGCTTTCTCCAAACGATGCTCCCGGATGTACTGTATATGTTCTGATAATGTATGGCTGGAAAAAGGCTTTTTCGGCGTCCAGCAGTCACAATGCTCCGGACACCGGATGACAATGGCGTCAAAAACATTTTGGGGCTCGTCAATCGAAGTAAAGACATATCCATCGATGATGCGATACCCTCTCGCTAAATCCTGACTGTCAGAAATCACTGAATGAATCATGGATCCTTCTCTTTTCCTTATCAATTTGTGAAATCAATATAAAATGGTTCATCGTATGTTCCCCTGGGCTCCGACTTAAAATTTGAAGGATGTACAGCAGCCATTCCACGGCTTTCATGATAGATCCATTGTTTGTATTGCCCACTCAAGAAAAAGTGGAAAAATCAGCCAAAAGAGATCTGCCTTTTCATACCATCCAGATTCAGGAAGATACTTTTCAGCTGATTCTCTTTGATGACAGCAATCGTTTTAGGAGTAAACTCTACTGCTTCTCCCTGACCATCAGGATCTCCAAAGCACAATACCTTCTTCTTTTTATCCCAGAAAGCCGTATTGGAAAATGGGTGATAGTGACAGCCGCCGCCCGGTTCCAGTGAACTTTCATCAGCAAAGTACAGATCTTTAGAGACAGCCATCGGCAAAGTCAAATCAGCATCCGTCACTTCAAGTTTTTCCAGAAAGCTCTGTATATGTGTACACAGTCCCGTCTGACTGTCAACAACCAATTCAAAACGCCAATTTCCCCCAAGAAGCACGCTGTAATCGCCGTCAAGCCCTGAGTACAGAAGAGACGTATCATCTGCAATATAAAACGCGCTTTCAGAAGGAATCATATTTCTGTATTTTGTTCCATCAATATAAAAATACATATTCCTTTTTCCTTCCTGTTTTTATCATCCGCCAAAGAGCCAGTCCCCATGCCATACAACGTAAGTATATCACGAAGACACTGACTTTTGAAGAACAGATGGAGCTGAAAGCCCTTGATAAATTCGTCCAAATAATCGGCAAAGTCCATCCAGAGACCTATGGTTACGCTTTCGTTCGGGCTTTTTGATCAAACGCCGCGTCCGCGCGCCATCTTTCAGCATGTTTCCAGAGTTTCGTATGAGCGCCCTGGAAGCACTCCAAAAACAGAGGAGAACCGCGCAAGTCACATCGACTGCGCGGGTTTCCCAAAGATTCGTTCCTTATGAAAGAAAACCTTTCATGGATGAAGTATGACCGGGGGGGAAGGGAGGGCCGATCAGGCCCGTCCCCCTTCGTTCCTCGTTTTATTCAACTTCCTGACCGCCGGCCAGAAAGCCGCCGATCGCACCGACGACAGCACCGCTGCCAGCGCCGATCAATGCTCCCTTGACGGATCCCCAAAGATCCCATCCGCCGTTTACCATTTCCATTTCATTCAGATTCAGTGTCATTGTATTATTCATTTTCATTATCCTCGTATTATATAGTCGTAGTT
>DGRV01000025.1 GCA_002391225.1 Christensenella sp. UBA4379 | reverse complement strand
TCCGCTGGGCCCTCCGGCAGCTGGGTTCCGACATCATCCACCAGGCGCGCTACCAGTACACCGATCAGAGCGCCCGCAAGGGGAAGCTGGTGGACGGCCGGCGGGAAGACGGTCAGCCGATCCTGCCGGGGACCTGTGTGTTCCTTCAGGGCAATCAGGAGCGGATTCATCACGTCGGCGTCTACGTCGGGGGAGGAATCTGTGTCGAGGCCAAGGGCGCGCGCTACGGCGTGGTGACGTCGAAGCTCGACCACTGGGACCACTGGGGCGAGCTCAAGCAGGTGGACTACACGGACGCCGCCGCGCTGGAAGGCGCGATCGAGATTCCTGAGCGCGGGGACGGTCTGGAGCCGGAGAGCAGCTGGCCCAAGGCCGTGGTCAACAACCCCGGAAAATATCTTAACCTCCGGGCCAAGCCGGATAGCGCCAGCAACCGCCTGGCGCAGATGCCCAGAGGGTCCACCGTCGAGGTGCTGGCCCAGGAGCCGGACTGGTGGCAGGTCCGCTATGGCGGCCGCATCGGCTGGGCGTTCGCTCAGTACCTGAGCGTGATCGAGCCGGACGTGGAAGAGCCAGGCGACACAGAGCAGGAGATCCAGCTGGATCCTGCTCCGGATCCCGCCCCGGCTGCGCCCGCTGCGGATCCTCAGCTGACGGACTACATCGCCGAGCTCCGCGGGATCCGCGAGAGCATCGACCGGGTGATCCGGATGATGGGAGGCGGTCAGGCATGATCTGGATGATCATCTCCATCGTTGTGATTGCAGCAGTCGAGTGGCTGTTGTTAATAGGAAAAAACCGGCCCAGGTGAGGCAAGGAGGTATTTGAAATGAGTGACGCATGGATCGCGGTCCTGTCAGCTGCGCTGACGGGGCTGCTCAGTCTCTGGGGGGTGTATGCTGCAAATCGTAAGTCATCCGCTGTCATGGCATACAGGATCGAACAGCTCGAGAAGAAAATGGATAAACATAATCAAATTCTTGAGCGAACGTTCATCCTGGAAGGCCAGGTCACTGAGCTGCAGCATGATGTAAGGGATCTGAAAGGAGCGAGGAGTGCATGAAGTATGATTTCAAGCAGTGGATCAAGGCTGCCGGCGTTCGTGCTATTAAAACCGTGGCGCAGACTGCTGTTGCCACCGTAGGCACCAGCGCGGTGCTGTCCGAAGTCAACTGGGTGGCGGTCGTTTCCGCTTCCCTGCTGGCCGGTATCCTGTCCCTGCTGACCAGCGTGGCAGGGCTGCCGGAGTTGGATCAGCAGAAGTGAAAATCCCTGCCTACCAAACTGCCTACATAAAACCGTTGAAACCGACCTGAAACCGCCTTTTTTCGTCTCCCCAGGTGACCCAAAAAGCAAAGCGAAACCCCCGAAAACGCCATGTTTTCGGGGGTTTCCTTTGGTACGCCCGATGCGATTCGAACGCACGACCTTCAGAGTCGGAGAGGGATGGGCAATGGTGTTGTTTTTGGTTGTAAGGACAGGAGAAAATGATGGACGGTAGGCAGGGCTGCCTACCGTTTTGCCTACATAGGCGAAATATTCGCAGGCTGCCTACCATTTGGGCGGCGTCGGCAGAATGGTTACTTCAGGAGGGCGTTCAGGTTGTCGACGGCGGCCTGGGCGCGGGAGGCGGTGGGATGGTCGTAGACGCGGAGGACCATCTTCTCATCGGCGTGGCCGAGCCAGAGGATGGCCAGCTTCATATCGACGCCGGCGTCCCGCAGCATGGTGCAGTACGAGTGGCGCAGGTCGTGGGGGCGGATGTTCACCGTGCGGTACGGGGGGAGCTCTCCCCTGGCCTGGAGGGCCTGGTGCTCCTTGGTGCGTCCGTACCAGCGGCGGTCGTAGCCGCCGTTCAGGGAGCGCTCCAGGTCGTTGATCCAGGATTCCCAGGCGCGGCGGAAGGCGATCTCCGACATCATCTTCCCCTGGGCGGAGGTAGCCAGGAGGCCGTGATGGTCCTTCAGGGCGTCGGCCAGGACATCCAGCAGGGGAATCTCCCGGTATGCGTTCTCCGTCTTGGGCGGGGCGATCTCGCCCCGGTTCCCGTCGAAGCGGAGGGCTTCGCGGACGGTGATGATCCGGCGCTTGAAATCCACGTCCCGGTCGATGTCCAGGGCGAGGGCTTCGCCCCGGCGAAGGCCTGCGTAACGCATGGCCAGGACGGCCAGGCGCAGCGGAGACTGGACGGACAGAATCAGCTGATCCTCTTCCCTGGTCAGGGCGCGGTGGGTGCCCACGGTGCCCCGGTGCGGGCGGGCGGTTTCAGCCGTGAAGGGGTTGCGGTGGATCCAGCCGTCCTCCACGGCGGAGGCGAACATGGAGACATAGAGCATCCGGGCCCGGCGGATGGTGGAATCCGAATAGCCCTGATAATGGGCATAGACGGATTTGGCATCGGTCGGGGTGACTTCCTTCAGCGACATGGATCCCAGGGCGGAGGTCAGGGCGTCGAGCTGCTTGGCGTAATCATTATAGGTTTTCTTCGAGACGGAGGCCTTGTGGACGGAGATCCAGCGGGCGGCGTATTCCCCCACGCTGGGCCCGACGGCGAGCAGGCGGAGCTGGCCCGCCTTCTCCGCGTCTTTGTATGCCTTGCGGGCGTCCAGGGCTTCGTCCTCCGACCAGCCCATGAACCACTTGCCTTTATACCGGCAGGCATAGCGTCCGTCGGCGCGCTGCTTCAGGTGCTGTTTCTTCGCTCTTGGCATGGCGTCAGAACCCCAGGCCGGCCGGCGGACAGAGATAAACCGGGGAGCCTTCCACGACAAAGACGTTGCCGTCTTCAAAGTAGACCTTGCCGATGAGGTTCGTTTCGTCGTAGATCACGGTTTCGTTCAGGATCAGGCCGTTGTTATCATATTGATCCTTAGCGACGCGCCAGAGTGTGACGCCGCTGATGCCTTCGGGCGTGGAGCGGATGGCATAGGCGCCGGCGGGGATGTCTTCCCCCACGATCCACACGCCGACCGGGATCTCGACCCGCTTCCATTCCGGGCGGCGGATCATTTCCATCTGGATGACGCGGTCGAGCAGGGCCAGCTGTTCGTAACTGTACTGCTTGATGTCGAGGTCTTCCGCAGTTGCGGGGATCACCAGAGCCAGGGCGATGATCAGGGCAAAGAGCTTTTTCATATTGATTTCTCTCCTTCTATTATTTATTCCGCCACGTCGGCAGCAAGTACAGATTCCCCGGGATAAACTTTTAAAGCCATTGCCATCTGCTGACGGATATACTCCTGGCCCTGTGATGATAGGGCACGGTAATCTCGCAGCAGGGCAGCTTCCGGGCCGGACAGACCGTCCGATCCGCTTTCCCCCATCAGCTCCGACACGGTACAGTTCAGCGTGGACGCGATCAACTGAACGGTATCGACGCTGGGGCTTTTTGTATTGTTTAGTATTCCACTAATGCCAGGTTGAGAGATCCCTGAGAGCTTAGCAAGGCGGTTCTGACTGAGGCCAAGCTCTTTCATTTTTTTACTAATGTTTTCCCCAATGTCAGACATAGAATCACCTTCAAGCTATAGAAATAACTATAATAATTTTACCATGAAATTATAGAAATAGCTATTGACAAAGTTATAAATTTGATTATAATTCTATATAACTTCGGTTATAAGGAGGTAACAATCTTGATCGCTCTTGATTATTACCTGAAGAAACGAAATCTCACACAAACGGAGCTGTCCAGGAAATCGAAGGTTCCGCAGCCAGTAATCAGCGACATCATCAATGGCAAGATCAAAAATCCCGGTGTTCTGACGCTGAAGCGGATCTGCAATGTCCTGGTCTGTACGATCGACGATCTGATCGTCGAGGATGAAAAAGGAGCCTGAAAAGCGCAACCGATTTCGTATTTGAAAGGGGAAGATACGATGTCAGAGCTGGCAAAAATGAAAATCCCAGGGCTGCCGAGAGTGCTGACCATTGATGAGGTGGGAGCACAAGACCATGGTTACGGCTGGGCCGAGTATAAGCGGGAAGATCCAGGAGACGACCTGAGACCGGCGGAAGAATTTCTGATGGAAACGGTGTGGCTGAGAAAGAACATGCTGCTGATTGACGCTTACGGAGCAATCAGCAGCGGCGCGCTATATCTCGACGAGAGTTATCAACGGGACTGGCGAATCTGGAACAGTTACCCAAGTGTGGAGCAGAGAGACGACACTCCCTGGAAGGAGGCACTGTCATGATCGTACCTGATCTGCTGGACAGTGAGGCAGTGGCGAAGCGGTACGGCGTCAGCCGGGACACGGCCATCAGCTACATGCGGAAGATGCGGCACACGGAGAACCCGCTGCGGGTGACGGTGCAGGACATGATCGCCTGGGACAACAGCCGGATGGTGGATCCGGAGGCGGAGGCGCTTGCCCGGAAGGGTCGGAAGACCCCGCGCTTCCAGTGGGAGCCGGAGCCCGAAGGCGGGTGGAAGATTCCACGCCGGAGGGCGTGAGGGATTAGGCTTTTATCAGGTAGGAGGTAGGAGGGAGAAGGTAGGAGGTTAATGCGTAATGCGTAATGCGCAATGCGTAATTTTACCCTATTGCCTTCTGCCTGTTGCCTATTGCCTGAGCGACTGAAAGGAGCGAAACATGTTCAAACGGTTAATTGCGTCGCTGACGCTGGATTATGAGTTTGTGGCCCGGGGGCGGGGGATCCTGACAAAGGACGAGATGGACCTGATCTCCCGCGGGGACAGGATGAAGGTGGAGAAGGCCGACCAGATCCTGCCGCCGGTAGGTGTGCTGCCGACGCTGGATGACCAGATCGACCTGAAGGAATGTGGATTGATCGTGACCCACATCGACGAAATGTGCGAGTGGATCGACCAACTGAGCCGAACGGAAATCGTGTGATTTCCGAGGCGATATAGCCAAATTTGAAGGAGGAAGGACTATGCTGTCAATCACTATCGATGGCCTGAAAGAGGAGCCGAAAACACTGGACCAGCTGAAG
>DGRV01000084.1:48431-59645 GCA_002391225.1 Christensenella sp. UBA4379 | reverse complement strand
CCACATGCCCATGATGTTTTTCTGATAGCGGTTGTACCCTACCCCGCCCTCGTTGGAATAGTTGGCGGCGAGGCTTTCTTCATCGGTGATGGGCCTGGGCGTCTTTACCCCGAGCAGGCTCCAGGTGCCGGAGGAAATATAGAGCTCGTTTCCCTCCATGGGGATGCCTTCCACGGCGCTCCCGGTATCATGGGTGGCGCAGAGGACGACCTGGATGCCCTTGTACGTCCCGATCAGCGTCCCCGGCTGCTGCAGGGGCTGGAACAGGCCCTCCGGCAGGTCCAGAGCTTTGATGATTTCGCGGTCGTATTCGCCGGTCTTCGCGCTGACCATGCCGCCGGTGGTGGCGTTGGTGTATTCGTGGCTTTTGACCCCGCAGAGCCGGTACATCAGGTATTCCGGGATCATCAGAAAATCCGTCGCCTGCTGGAGGCGTCCTGCCAGCTTGTCCGCGTACAGCTGATAGATGGTGTTGAAGGGCTGGAACTGGATGCCCGTCCGCCGGTACAGTTCCGAAAAGGCCATCTTTTCATGTACCTGCGGGATGACCGCTTCGGTACGCCCGTCCCGGTAGGCGTAGCAGGGAAGGATGGGGCTGTCCCCGTTCATCAGCACATAGTCGACGCCCCAGGTGTCCACCGACAGGCTTTCGATCTGCGGTTCCTCCGCCAGCGCCAAATCGATGCCTTCCTTCACATGACGCTCCAGTGCTTCCACGTCCCACGTCAGATGGCCGTCCTGTTCCGTTACGCCGTTGGGGAAACGGTATACTTCCTTCGTGCGGATTTCCCCGTTTTCATGCCAGCCCAGGATATGCCGGCCGGATGAGGCCCCGATGTCGATTGCCAGATATTTTTTCATGCGATCCCCCCATTTTGTTGGTTCAGTCAAATTCCTTTCGCCAGGCCCAGGCGGATGAGGCCGTCCGCCACGCACCTGGCGAAGGCTTCCGCCCCCGCCCGCCGGGTGTGGGCGTTGTCGCTGAGCCCGCCTGGGTAGCGCTCGTCCTCTCCGGGCTTTACATGCATGAAGAAGGCCTTGCTCCCCTCTTCCCCGGCCTGAGCGACCAGGCGGAAGCTCTCCTGATATACGTCGATCAGCGGAACACCCAGCTTTTCCGCCTGAACCCGCATGGCCTCGGGATATTCCCCATGGGTTTCCCGGAGGACGCCGTTCTCCCAGACCCTCATGCAGATGGGGGTCAGAAATACGGGGCTCGCTCCCCTCTCCCTCGCAAAGTCCGCAAAGACCCGGAGGTTTTCCGTATATCCCGTCCAGGGAGCGACATAGCGCTCGGGCTTTTTCTCGTTTTCATCGTTGTGGGCAAACTGGACGAGCAAAAGGTCTCCAGGCCCGATCAGCCCGTCCAGGGCCTGGAGCCGGCCCTCCTCCAGGAAGGTTCGGGTGCTCCGGCCTGCTTTGGCGTGGTTTTCCACGGTGATGTCCTCCAAAAGCCCGCCGATGACCTGGCCCCAGCCCACCATCAGGGATTCCTTTGGGTCATAGGAAGCGGCGGTCGAATCGCCGCAGATGAACAGCTTTTTCATAAACCCTTTTCAGCGCTCCCATCCTGCCGCAATTTTTTCCAGATGGAGGCGGGCGGCCTCCGCGTTGTCCGGCACGGTGTCCTCCAGCGTCATCGGGAGATCGTGTTTCTTTGCCAGGGAGAGCAGGCGCTCAAAGCGCATGCGCCCGGTGCCGCAGGCCTGGGAATGGATCTCCCCGTCCTTGAGCACCGTGTAGTCCTTCATGTGCAGGACCCGCACCCGGTCGCCCAGACGGCGGATAGCGTCTTCCGTCAGTGCCTCCGCCTGATCCCCGCAGCCGGTGCCCACCAGGTTGACGGCGTCCAGGATGATCTGCAGGTTTTCGGAGGGAAGCTCCTCCAGCATCCGCTGGGCCCGCTCCGCCGTGGAGATGATGTGATGCCAGACCGGTTCCACCGCCAGGATGGCCCCCGTCTCCTCCGCGCAGCGCACCACCGGGCGCAGGCTGTCCATAAACAGTCGGAAAGCTTCTTCGCTTTGCGCGGGGGCTTCCGCAAAGCGCGAAGCGGGGTTGGCGTAGGTTTCTGTTCCGACCACTCTTGCGCCGATCCACGGAGCGGCTCGAAGATGGGCCTTATAGATCTCCTGGGTGTGGGCCCGGCGCTCCGGGTCCGGGTCGGCCAGGTTCAGGTAGCAGCCCAGCACAGCACATTCCATGCCGGTATCTTTGAGGTCCTGCCGTACTTTTTCGCAAAGCTCCCTGGTCAGCAGGGCCGGCGCGTCCTGCATGGAAAAGCCTTCCCACGTAAAGCCCAGGGCGACATGGGCGCAGCTGAACCCCTGCGATCGGGCAAAGCACAGGCGCTCTCTGAAAGAGCCGGGGGCGGTATCGTGCAGACGGATTCCGATGTTCATGGGACACCTCCCGTTATTTGATTTGGATTCTCAAAGCGTTGATTTTTTCGTCGAACTGAACGGTGGCGCCGGCGGCGAAGGGCGCGATCGCGTTGATTTCCATCACTAGGATGCCCTCGTCCGTCAGGTACGGCTGGCCGTCCATCAGGCTTTCCCGGCCGTCTACCATCAAGTGCGTTTTTCCCACCTGCGCCTGGACAGTATGGCCGCCGGAACGGAGGGTCAAGATTCCTTGATCCGGCTGCCAGGAAAGCTCCAGCCTGTCCGGGGCCATGCTCTTCATGCGCTCCAGGACGCACAGGACGTTGCCCCAGATGCTGCCGTTCCGGTTGACGGCCCGCACCCCGCGGAAATCCGGCTCCTGCCCGTTGACCAGGACCTTGCAGTAGTTTTCCGTTTCGGGGACATATTTGACCCGGTCCGCCTCCGGGATCGGGGATGGCAGGTCCTCCTCCGCGGGCGGCAGATCGCCTGGAGCGGGATAGAGGACGGCGGGCGGATCCTGGGACAGGGTTCGGATGTCGGAGGCGACCGTCTGCAGCTCCGCCGCCGCGCTTTGAAGGCCCGGCGAGGAGGCCGTCAGTTTCACCCTTCCCGGCGTCATGCCGGAGCGGATCAGCACGCGGTTGAGCCCGCACTCGGCAAAGACGAAGGGCTTGCCGACGACGCTGTCGCTCCGTCCGTTCCCGTTAAAGCGGCCGCTGTTGTAGCCGCCCAGGAAAACGGCATCCCCCGAAAGGGCAAAATCAATCTTCATGTCCGCCAGCGGGCAGACCCGGCCTTCGCCGTCGGTCACCCGTACGTCCACAAAGCACAGGTCGTTTCCGTCGGCCCGCCAGCCGCCCGGCGCGCACACGGGAGAAAGGACGATCTTCTTGGGCTCCCCCGCCGTTTCGATGCGGTGGCGGCAGGCGATCTGCCCGTCATAGCCGAAGCCGACCGCTTCGATCATGCCTTGCTCGGTGACGTCGATCCCAGGGAAGGCGAACACGAAGCCGCTCTCCGGCCGTTCGCAAATCCCGACCAGCCGGCCGTTTACATACAGGGCGACCTTTTGCACCGCGTAGCTGCCGATGCAGTAGACGGTCTTGTGCTTTGGGTCGCGGAACTCTGGTTCGTCCGTCTCCTCCCAGTAGCTGCCGTTGAACCGCTTTTGGAAGGAACGGTAGTTGTCGCCTTCCGCGGGCGGGTAGTTCCAGTGGCCCAGCAGATAAAGGGCGGGTGTGGCGCTGTGCATTACCCGGAACACATCAAAGCTCTGCTTCTTCACCCGGATAGCGTCCACCCGGCCGCTCATGCGCCCGTTTTCGCTGAAGCTCTGCCTTCCATGCTGGGCGGAATCGGTCCAGCACAGGGCGGCACAGGCACTGTATAGATTTTTGCCCGAAGCCCCGCCGATACGGTCAAAGAAAAACTCGCTGTACCCCCGGGCGTTGGCCAGGGCCAGATCCTCGCTGGTCAAATCGTAAAAATCCAGGTCCTTCTGCTTTTTCCCACCCTTGCCCAGATAGCGGCAGCGGTAATCAAAATCCGGCGGGGAATAATCGTCCCAGATCCTGCGGGGCGCTTCCTCCCGGCTGTACTCCGTCTCCGTGATCGGGCCGTGCTCGGCCAGGAAACGGGCGGCGTGGCGATTCAGCATGGTGCCGACGTATTCGCTCTCGTTCAGGGTCTCTTCTGTGTTGATGGTCCGGCAGCCCATGAAGCGGCCCCCGTTAGGGTCCAGCGCCTGTTTGAGGAGCCTCATTTCCCGCATGTGCTCCGCAGAAATCACGTTGTTGCCGGCCTCCCAGAAGAGGATGGAGGGGTGGTTTCTCCCGGAGAGAATGACGTTGCGCATCAGCTCCACCCGCTGGTCCCACTGGCGGCCGAAGGTTTCGCGCTCCTTGTCCCCCGCCGGCTGGGTGCAGACGACCCCCTGGCGGTCGCAGGCCCGAAGGTCCATGGGGCTGGCGGCCACGTGCATCCAGCGGATGTGGTTGGCCCCGCTTTCCCGGGCCCAGCGGGCATCCCAGTCGTGCATCCATTCGGGTACGATGCCGCTCTGCGCCCATTCGTTGGTCGCCCGCTGGGCATAGCCCCGCAGCCAGACGGGATGGCCGTTGATCAGCACCCCGCGGTCCTTGTCGTAAGTAACCTCGCGGAAGCCCGTTTCGATTTCCTCCGCGTCCGTTTCCGCCCCATCTGTTTCCAGCGTGATTTCCACCCGGTACAGGGCCGGGTTCGCCGGTTCCCAGAACTGCAGACCGGAAACCACCGACGAAAAGCAGAGCTTCTGGGTTGCCTCCGCTTCTAAACGGGTGGGGAGGACCTGGTCCTCCTCCCGCGGCACGTAGCGGACGAGCGCTTCATCCCAGCGGTAGGCGTCCTCCGGGACGAGGGACAGCGGCGGGGCCCAGGATGCAGCCTGTACCTCCGTTGCCGGCGAAGAAAAGGAAGCAATCTCCTTTCCGCCCCGGGAAAGGATCCTCGCGCGGACCCGGCAGGAGGCCGTCCTGCCCGACAGGTTGCGCACCTCCGCTTCCACGTGGACGCGGGCGGAATGGCGCGTTAGATCAAACGCATCTGCCCAGACATAGGTCCCGTGGGACTGGAGGTTGGCGTACAGCGGCAGGGTCAGATGAAGGTCCGGCTTGAAGACCACCCGGAGCGGGCGGCTGATCCCGCCCAAGGTGGGGTTAAAATCGTTGCAGTTCCAGAAAAAGCCCACGCCCTCCCGGGTTTCCGGCACCTGCTCCTCCTGGCTGAGCAGATAGGAGCCGGGCTGAACCCCGGGAGCGTTGGGCGTTTCCGCGATGCAGAAGGGGATGTTGCGGGTGCTGGTATTGTCCGTCGCGACGGCTACCGTGTTATGGCCGGACGGGTCCAGGAAGGGCGTCACGTCGAAGCCGAAGGGGCCGACACCCATCTCATAATACCCGGCCAGAGAGCCGTTGATATAAAGATAGCACGTCTGCCGCACCCCTTCAAAGCAGAGAAAGACCCGCTTTCCAGCGTGCTCCTTCGGAATATCGAGGGAGTTCCGGTAAAACGCGCAGGAGCGGCGCTGGGCGCTGCCGCCGTCCTCGATGGGCGCGGCAAACAGATCCCCCCCGTTGAAGGTATGCGGCAGGGTGACTTCTTCCCAGCTTGAATCGTCAAAGGAGGACTGGGTGGGCAGGCGGCCCCGGCTGTCCCGGCAGGCGTTCAGCGCCTGCTCCATGGGAAAGATGCCGGACAGACGGAACTGCCAGCCCTGATGGAAATGATAGGCGTTATTCATCTTCATCTTTGAGGAAGCTCGCGCAGACCGGATACTGCCGCATTTCGCGCACCACCAGCCTGCAGATTTCATTGGCCCCGTAGGCGTTAAAATGGGTCTTGTCGTCGTGGCCGTCCGGGAAATCAGGGTTTTCCCCCGGGGCCAGGCGGACGAACAGCTCGGCCGTTTTTTCTTCGCCCAGGGACAGGTAAAGCTCCCGGCTGTCCTTTTTAAGGTCGCACAGGGGGACGCCCTTTTCGCTGGCCAGCTCCCGGATTGCCCGGGGATATTCTCCGTGGGTATAGAGCATGCTTCCGCCGCCCACGAAAAAGCGCCGGGAGACCGGAGTCAACAGCACCGGCTGGGCGCCCCGGTCCAGGGCAGCTTGACAGTACCGCCAGAGCTCTTCCTTGAAGGTCGTGTCCGGGTCGGTATGGCGTTCGTCGTCCTTTTCGTCGTTATGGCCGAACTGGATCAGCAGCAGGTCCCCCGCCGCCATTTCCTTTTCCGCCGGGGCAAAAAGCCCTTCCGCCCGGAAGCTGCGACTGCTGCGGCCGCTCAGGGCGATGTTGCGGACCTGCACCCCTTCCCGGACGTACCGGGGCAGCGCCCAGCCCCAGCCGCGGAAGGGCGGCTGGTTGTCTTCTACCGTAGAATCACCGATGATCCAGATGACAGGCATGGGTCACCAATCCTTCCAGACCTGGTTCAGGTCGATCACGCAGACCTGGGCCACGCCGTTTTCGTCCGGGTTGGAGAAGAGAATCTGGTCTCCCTTGCGGTTGAAGGAAGGATGCTGGTGGTCCGCCCCGGACTTGCACTGGCCGGTGGTGGCGATCAGCTTGGCCTTGCGGGTGGCCCGCTCGATCAGGACCACGCCCTCCTGCACCGTGGTGCCCAGGTAGCTGATCCGGTCGGCGCAGAGCCATTTGTGGTCGCGGCTGATGCAGGGATGGAGCAGCTGGGTGCTGGTGGCGGCGATGTCAAAATGACGGCCGTCCTTGTCGCCGATGATGATGTTGCCGGTGTGGGTCTCCCCCTTTTCCCCATCCACAAAGCCAGCGGGGTCCAGCTTCATCATCGCCATCTCGGTACCGTCAGAGGACCAGACCTCGTGGGTGATCCACTCGCTGGGATGCTCCACATAATACGGGCGGACATAGCGTTCTTTGACGTCGAACATCCAGGTGCGCTGGAAGGCGTCGCCCTCGGTCTCGTGGATATAGAAGATCAGGTTTTCATCCGAAGGGCAGATCTGGGCGTGACCCAGGCGGTAGTCGCTCTGATACACGACCTCGGCTTCCTTCCCCGGGTCCAGGATGACCAGGCCGTAATATTTGTTGGCCAGGTGATAGCTGCAGGCGATCCTGCCGGTGTTGGCCGCGGTCAGGTGGCCGGTGATCTGGCCGCCCTTGGGCAGGTCGCCGATCTTGGTCATCTGGTTGGTGGACAGGTCCACGGCGTAGACTTCGGTCTCGTTTTTGCAGGTATAGCCGATGTTCTTTTCCCGGTCCGTCGCAAAGCCGCGGAAGGAATAGTCCGTCACCCGCTCGATTTCGCCAGTCTCCACGTTCGCGCGGTAGCAGCCGCCGTCGGTGCGGCCTTCCAGCTGCTGCTTCATGAAGAAGAAATATTTGTCGTCCGTCGAAAAGTTTTCGCAGGTGAAATACAGTTTGGAATTGCGTTCCGGTCCGTGCGCGTAGCGGCGGACTTCATAGCCGGTGATGGGGTCGCGGTAAATCTCCATGGTCTTCATCCTCCCTTACAGCTGCAGGCACTGCCCGGCCGGAACGCGGACAGGGGCCTGGTCATTGACGGATATATAGCAGTCCCTTGCGTTGGGATTATATACAAACTGATTGTCCGCGGCAAACTGCAGGCGGGCAAAGTCGTCCATGCAGTCCATGAACTCGATGTTGGTGCAGTACCAGATGTCTTCCTTTCCGCCCATCATGCGGCAGAAATCTTCCATCAGGTCCCAGTTGTTCTTGTCGTCAAACTCATAGCTGTGGCCCCACACGTACATGAGGTACAGATACTGCTTTTTAAACAGCCCCAGGAACTGTTCGCCCAGCTCCATCAGGCGGTGGTTATGGTGGCAGGTCGCCTGCCAGCGGTAGGGATTTTCCGGAAGGGCGAAGCTGTCGCTGGAGCCGACCACGCGGGAATAGCGGATGCCGCAGGCGGGCAGAAGGGTTTCGATGTCCTTGGTCACCGAACCGTTGGGGTAGCTCAGCCCGCGGACCGGATAGCCGGTTTTAGCTTCCAGCCATTTGCGGTCTTCCAGCACTTCCTGCGCTACCTCGGGCAGCGGGCACCTGGCAATGGTGGGATGGGTGACCGTATGGCAGGCCACTTCGTGCCCTGCGTACAGGGTGGGGATTTCTTCGGGCAGGACGCGGTCCCCCCGCTCAAACAGACCGCTGTTTAAATGAAAGGTGCCCTTGATCCCGTACTGATTGAAAATACTGACAAGACGGCGGTCCTGCGTGCGCCCGTCGTCGTAGCTCATGGTCAGCGCCTTATGCTTTCCGCCGGGAAAGCAGCAGTAGACTCTGTTCATATCTTTACTCCATAGGGAGGGGCTGCCGCGCTTAGGCAGCAGCCCCGGATGTTGATTCGCCCTGACGATTACTGCTGGGCAGCGTGATACGCTTCGTTGTATTCCTGGGTGACAGCGTCGCCGCCCATCATGGCCCAGGTTTCCCACTCGGCGCGCAGGCCCGCTTCGTCGATCAGGCCGGCGATGTACTGAACCGCCGCGTCAGACAGGATCTGATCCAGCTGAGCGCCGCTGGCGGTGTAGGTTTCGGACACGAACGGATAGCAGGGGTTCGCCACAGCGTACTGGGCCAGCTCGGCGTTCAGGTCCTCATAACGCTGACGCAGCTGGGTGTAGCCGCGGTTGACCAGGGCCTTGGGGTTCTCCCGGTTGCCGGCAACGCCCATGCCCATCTGGTTCAGGTTGTTGAGATACATGAGGGAATTCTTCTGGAACTCGTCCTTCTTGTCGTCGGGCGTGTAGCGCAGGCCGTCCTCATTGACCGCATAGGTCAGGCCTTCCAGACCGGCGTTGATGATGGTCTGGCCTTCGGAGGTGTTGCACCAGTCGAGGAACTTGATGACCTTGGGCAGATCCGCCTCGGAAACGGACTTCTTCATGACCAGAATCTCGCCGTTGAAGCCGGCGTTCTGCGGCCACACGGTGATGGAGCCGTCTTCCTTGGCGATCGGGCCGACAGACTGGAAAATCTGTTCGGTCACGCCCGCGTTGTTCTCAAACCATTCCTGCTGACGGTGGGCGTTATCCAGGCAGTCAAAGCGCATGAAGCACTTGCCGTTGCGCTCGATGTTGTCCCACTCGGAGGAGGAGAGCTGGGCGAAGTTGGGGTCGATGCCGCCGATCTCATAGAGATGGCGCAGCCAGTTGAGGCCTTCCAGGTAAGCGGGAGACTTGTGAGCGGGATAGATGTCGCCGTTCTCGTCCACGCCCCAGACGTTGGGAGCGCCGTGCATCACGGTGATGATGCTGATGGTGCCGGCGGTGTAGTTGCCGATCATGTTCAGGGCATAGGTGTCTTCGCTCTTGGCGGCCAGCTTTTCGGCCAGCTCGGTCAGGTCCGCGATGGTCTTGACTTCACGGTCGAAGCCGACTTCCTTGGCGACGTCGCAGCGATAGTAGACACCGCCGCGGGGGAAGGCGCGGGAACGATAGATGCCGTAGACGTGGCCGTCCACCGCGATGTTGGCGTAGATGCCTTCATTGCCGGCAGCCAGGTTCGGATAGTTCTCGGTGTCCTTGACCGCTTCTGTCAGATCCCAGAACGCGCCGGCGCGGGCGGAGTTCACGATCAGGGGAGCGCGGGCATCCGTCGCCACGATCAGCATCGGGGGGTTCTTATCGGTCATGGTGGTGTTCAGGATGTCGCCGTAGGTGGAGTTGGCGCCCCACTGGATGTTCAGCTTCACGCCGGACAGTTCCTGGATCTTCTGCAGAACGGGGTTGTTCTCCATCACGAAGTCCACTTCGGCGGGGAACTGCGGCATCAGGATGCTGATTTCAAAGGGCTCTTCCGCGGAAGCAAAGCTTGCCAGGGAGAGCGCCATCACCAGCGCCAGGAACAGAGAAACAAGTTTCTTCATCGGGTTTTCCTCCTTTTGTGTTTTGTTATCGATCAGCGGCATAGCAGCCGCGGATAACCAGAGACGGGGAAGAGTGGAGAGTGGAGAGTTAAGAGTGAAGAGTGAGGAGTGAGGAGTTACGGCTAAGAACAAAGTTTTCTTAGTTTCCTTGTTCATCGTATAACGAGCGAAGAATGATTTGGAGCGGAGAAATCACTTCTAACTGATCACTCCTCACTCCTAACTCCTAACTCCTAACTCGCAGCAAAGCTGCGTCAGCCTTTGAGCGCGCCGACCATGACGCCCTTGACGAAGTACTTCTGGAGGAAGGGGTAGACGCACATGATCGGGACGGTGGAGACGACGATGACAGCCATTTTGACGGACTGTTCGGGCGGCTGGACGAATTCCGGGTCCATGTTGGCCATGTCGCCGGCGGAGCCGTTGGCCATGATGATCAGCTCGCGCAGCAGCACCTGGAGGGGCCATTTTTCTTTCGCGCCGGTCATGTAGATCATGGCGCTGAAGTAGGCGTTCCAGTGGCCCACGGCGTAGAACAGGCCGAAGGTGGCCAGCACCGGCAGGGACAGGGGCAGCACGATCTTCCAAAGGACGCCCAGGTCCGTGCAGCCGTCGATGGAGGCGGATTCCTCCAGCTCCTGCGGGATGCCCTGGAAGAAGTTTTTGACGATCATCAGATTATAGGCGCTGATGGCGCCGGGCAGGAGGACGGACCAGTAGGTGTTTTTGAGGTTCAGCACGTTCGCCACGACGATGTAGCCCGGGATCATGCCGCCAGAGAAGAACATGGAGAAGATGACCATGTTCAGGAAGAAGTTCCTTCCGCGCAGGCGGGTCTTGGACAGGGCGTAGGCCATGGTGACGGTAAAGAACAGGTTGATGGCGGTACCGGCGGCGGTGATAAAAATGGAGTTGCCGAAGCCGCGCAGGATCTTGTTGGAGGAGAAGATGTACTTATAGGCGTCCACCGTCACGTCCCGGGGAATAAAGAACATGGGCCGGGTCGCGATCTCGTACTCAGTGGCAAAGGACGCGCCGATGATGTAGATGAAGGGGATGATGGTTGTGATGGCCACCAGCGTCACGAACAGATAATTGAAGATATCGAACAGGCGGCTGCCCACGGTGTCGTTCGCGCCGACCGGACCGGAGGTAATGATCTCTTTCTTTTTCTTGTGGTCGTCTGCCAGCATGGTCTGAGACATCCCGATTCCCCCTTTCTCAGTACAGGCCCTGCTCGCCGAGCAGGTGGGCAATCTTGTTGGAGGTAACGACCAAGGTGACGCTGACGACAGCCTTCATCAGGCCGATGGCGGAAGCGTAAGAGAACTGGCCGGACTGAATGCCCTGCTGGTACACGAACACGTCCAGGGTCTGGCTGACCTTGCGGTTCAGCGGGTTCGCCATCAGGATCAGGTGGTCATAGCC
>DGRV01000084.1:41672-48312 GCA_002391225.1 Christensenella sp. UBA4379 | reverse complement strand
GGCAGGGTGATGTGCCACAGGCGGCGCAGACGGCCCGCGCCGTCCACCATGGCGGCCTCGTACAGCTGAGTGTCCACGTTGGTCAGGGCAGCCAGGAAGATGATGGTGCCCCAGCCGGTTTCCTTCCAGATCGTCTGGCCAATGATCATCCAGCGGAAGGTGTCGGGCGAACCCATGTAGTTGATCGGATGGCCGAGAATCTGCTGGGTCAGCTTGTACACGATACCGGAGGTGCCGAACATGACGAAGGTGATGGACACGACGATGACGATGGAGATGAAGTGCGGCACGTAGAGCAGCGTCTGCAATAGCTTTTTATAGCGCAGCGACCGCATTTCGTTGAGCAGCAGCGCCAGGATGATGGGCGCCGGGAAGTAGAAGAGCAGGTTCATCAGGGACAGGATCAGCGTATTGATCAGATACGTGCTCCAGGCGGGGAACTTAAAGAAGTACTGGAACCACTTGAGCCCCACCCACTGGCTGCCCAGGACGCCCGAATACGGCACGTAGTTTTCAAACGCGATGACGATGCCGAACATGGGCAGGTACTTAAAGATCACAAAGTAAATCAGTCCCGGGAGCAGGAGCAGATACAGCCACTTGTCCCGCTTGATTTCTGCCCGGAGCCGGCGCCAGTATTCCTTGCCGGTGCCGTGCAGCGCCCGCCGTTCCGCAGCCTTGGTGCTCATAAGCGATCCACCTTTCTTTTTAAAGTTCAGTTCCGATTAGTCAAGACGCTCGTCCCGGATCATGAGCTCGGTGAGCATCAGGAAGGTCAGACCCTGGCCGTAGGCGGTCGGCGTGACGATGATGTCTTTATAGTGCTGCAGATTGTGGCCCATGCCGGTGCCGCCGGAAACGCCCTGCACCGCGCCGGTCTCGTCCACCTGGTCGAGGACCGCCCGGGCGGAGAGCATGCCCATCTGCTGGTAGGGCTCCTGGGGCAGCCAATTGAGGCGGATGCCCTTGAGCACGCCGTAGGCGATGGCGGCGGTGGCGCTGGTTTCGCAGTAGGTCTCCTCCACGTTGATGAGCGTGGTATAAAGACCGTTGACCCGCTGATATTTCCACAGGGCCAGCACCTGGTCCTGCCAGGCGGCGTGGATCATGCGCATGGCGGCGTTTTCCCGCTTGGTGATGTCAAACAGCTCCACGGCCGCGGCGGTAAACCAGGCGTTGCCGCGGGCCCAGAAGGCTTCGGCGAAGTTGTGCCGCCGGTCAAAGGTCCAGCCGTGGTAGAACAGGCCGTTCACCTTGTTCTGGAGATAGCGGATGTGGATCAGGAATTGGTATTCCGCTTCCTCGATCAGCTCCGGCCGGGACAGGACGACGCCCGCCTTGGCCAGGAACAAGCCGACCATGAACAGCGTGTCGCACCAAAGCTGCTGATAGTGCTTGTTCCACACCGTGCAGTGCTGCAGGCCGCCGTATTCCGTCCTGGGCATTTCCTTCATCACCCAGTCGATCCAGCTTTCGATGACGGGCAGGTATTTTTCGTTTTTCGTTTCATCATAAAGGCAGACCAGCGTCAGCACCGGCGCCACGGTATTGACATTCCGGTGGGGCTTTTGCTCGCGGGAAAGCATGTCGTCATACCAGCCGGTGAGATAATCGAGCACCGACTTGTCGCCGCTTTGCTGGTAGGTCTTGTAAATGCCGTAGAGGGCGACGCCGGTCGGCCACTCCCAGTTGTTCATGGTCAGATGTCCGCGGGAAGGATCGTTTCCATCCGCCCGCTGCAGCATAGCCAGCACCCGGTCCGCTGTCTGACGGTAAGTCTCGCTCATGGTATACCCCCACCTGTCTGTCGATATTTGTCCAATAGATATGTTAGCGCTTACATTATATTCTCCATTCCGAACCGTGTCAAGGCTTTTTTTGCGCATTTTCGCAAGATGTAGAAAAATTTTCGGAAAATGCGGTCAGCTCTTGCACTTTTTAGACAAACGCGGTATAATGACAGCGCTTACATATCCAGATAACGCAGTTTGCTGACACACGCAGGAGTGCAGGGAGGTAGATTATGCCGGGCGGAAATGCGACCATCTACGATATCGCCTCGGACGCAGGCGTTTCCATCGCTACGGTCTCCCGGGTGCTGCGGGGGGAATCCAACGTTTCCCAGGCCACCAAAGAAAAGGTGCTGCGGGCGATGGAGCAGCGGAATTACAGGCCCAGCTCCATTGCCAGGGGGCTCACCAGCAAAACGACCCACTCCCTGGGCATCATCCTGCCCAAGCTGCTTAACCCCCACTACGCGATGATTTTTACCGGTGCCCAGGAGGAAGCGGCCCGCCAGGGCTATACCGTGAGCCTTTTCCCCTGGAGCAGCCTGGATACCAAAGCCTACGACCCCGCCGCGATGCTCTTGGAAAGGCGGCTGGACGGCATCGTCGTGTGCGTCGAATACCTGCCGGCCGACCACGGGGAGCAGGTGCTGGCCTCCCTTCGGGAGCTTCGGCGCGTGATGCCCGTGGTGCTGATCGGCTGCGTCCCACCGTGGTATGATTTCCCGGCGGTCTCCAACAACAACGCAGCCATTATGAAGGAAATCGTTTCCTATCTGGTCTCGCTGGGCCACGAAAGGATCGCCTTTATCGGCGGCGTCAAGGAAGACAACGACCCGATGCGCCGGGAAATCGGCTACCGGGAGGGGCTCACGGAGGCCCATCTGCCCTACACGGATTCCTACCGCGTCTACGCCAAAGGTACCCCGGAGGCCGGGAAAGCCGCCCTGGCGGGGATTTTGGATTCCCTCCGGCCTGAATACTGGCCCACCGCCGTCATCGCCATGAACGACCTGATGGCCATGGGCTGCCAGGCGGAAGCAAGGGAGCGCGGAATTCTCATGCCGGAACAGCTGTCCATCGTCGGGTGTGACGATCTCTTCTGCGCCCCGTACCTGTGCCCGGCCCTCACCAGCATCAACCTGCACCAGCAGCGCACCGGGGCGCGGGCCGTGCAGCTGCTCATCAGCGGGGAAAACAAGCATGAAATTGGCGACTGGGAGCTTGTGGAAAGGGCTTCCTGCGCCAGGGTCACCAAATAAAGGAGGAATTCACCATGGAAAGATTCGCCTGGAAGGGCCGCATCAAGCCCGGCATGCAGGAAGAGTACAAGCGCCGTCACGACGAGATCTGGCCCGAAATGCTGGCCCTGCTCAAGGAAGCGGGCATCCGCAACTACACCATCTGGAGCGACGGGCGGGACGTGTTTGGCTATTACGAGTGCGAAAAGGGCATCGCCTTCGCCGAAAAGACCCAGGCGGACAGCCCCATCGTCGACAAATGGAACGACTATATGGAGGACGTGCTGGACCTGGTCATGGACCCGGAAACCGGCGCCCAACCCAAGCTGCGCATGATGTTTAAGATGGAATAAGTGAAACGGGAGGAAGCCCATGGCCAGGCCGAAGAGAACCGTGCTGGAATACCGGAATTATGAACTGCCCCCCGGTTTTCCCGTGCTGCTTTTGACCGGGGATCAATGGCACATCAGCCCGATTCCCGGCAAGCATCTGCATATCCACAACTGCCTGGAAATCGGGCTGTGTCATTCCTCCGGGGGGACCATGGTCTTTGGCGGCCAGCGCGTCCATTTCAGCGCCGGGGACGTGACCTGCATCGCCCGCAACGTGCCCCACACGACCTGGTCCGACCCGGAGCAGGCCAGCCGCTGGACCTACCTGTTTTTAGACCCCGAAGCCCTGCTGGGGCCGGTGATCCCGCGCAGGGCCGGCAGCATCAAGGGCAGGGAATATCTCCTGTCCTCCTGCCATCTGCTGCTGCACCCGGACCAGCACCCCTGGGCCGCGCAGTATGTGACGGACATCGCGGAAGAGCTTTCCCAGCGCGGGCCCGGATACCAGACCTGCGTCCGCGGGCTGTTTACCGCCCTGTTGACCCGCATCATGCGGGTCTACAGCCAGGAAGACGGGGAACACGCCAGGGACGCCTACATGTCCGTCCTTTCCCCGGCGCTGGATTACATCCACGAAAACTACATGCAGGAGTTTCCGCAGCAGAAGCTGTCCGAAATCTGCCACATCAGCCCGACCCATTTCCGCCGCCTGTTCAAGGAGCAGATCGGGGCCTCTCCCCTTTCCTTCCTGCATCAGACGCGGATCCTGAAAAGCTGCGTCCTGCTCCGCTCGTCCGGCCTGACCGTCACGGAAATCGCCGGGAGGGTTGGATACAATTCCCTGAGCAGCTACAACCGGCACTTTGCCCAGGCCATGGGCTGTACGCCGATGATGTGGCGCAAAACGGCGGGCGACAGCCTCCGTCCGTCCCTCCTGACCTTTTCCGGCTGGACGGAAGCGGAGGCTGTGCCGTCGGACGAAAGAGAAGCGCCCGTCTGAGCGTCAGACCTTTTTCACGGCCTCCGTCACCCAGTGGATCCTTTCTTCGGAAAGCTCGTCATGGATGCTGCAGTCAGACCCAAGAATAAAGCCCCGTTTGCCGCCCTGGCTGATCAGCCGGGCGGTTTCCTGTTCGATCTCCTCCCTGGAAGCGGTATACAAAAACGTGCCCGGCCGGTTGTCAAAGCCGCCCCAGACCGTGCAGCCGAAATGCTCCTTGGCCTTCTCAATGTCCATGAGGTCGATATACCTGGACCAGCTGACGACGGCGGCCTTGTAGTCCTTCCAGACAGAGAGGCGGTTCGGGATTTCCTCCCAGGCGCAGAAATGGATGGCGTTCATATCGCTCAGGGAATTGGCATAGTCCAGCACGGCCAGGTCCGACGGGGCGACCCATTCCCCGTATTCTTCTGCGGTAAAGCGGTTTTCCTCGCCATTCTGCACGCTGTAAAAGATCCCGTCCACCCCGGCGTCCTCGATGATCCCTTTCACCAGGAGCTTCTGGTCCTCCGCCACGACGCTGCAGGCGTACTTCATCGCCTCCGGGTTTTCCCGGATCAGCTTCATCATCATGGGATAGCCGATCCTGAGGCGGATGCAGGACAGCGGGGCGAAGATCAGGTACAGGGAAACGCATTCCTTCCCAAGGGTGCGGACCACCTTTCCGGCCCTGCGGATCTGCCCCCGGATGTGGGGATGAAGGCTGCCCAGGGGCTCCAGCCTGTACAGGTCCTCCGCTTTTTCGATCCCCTCTAATGCCGGGGCCGGCCAGGGGAAATACCCGTCTCCCGAGAGCTTCATGAAGTCCACATCCGTCTCCCGGTAAAAGCTTAACTGACATTCGGCGAACTGCTCTTCATCCGCCCAGTACTTCTGCGGCACATGCTTCCACATGCAGACCGGAACCCGGTCGGTTTCCTGCCCGCGGAAGGCCGCGGTCACCCGTTCCCGTTTGTTCACAGCGCACAGCTCCTCTCTTCTTTGTCAAAAGCCTGGTTTGGCAGGCTTGCATAAAATCAAAGGATCATATATAATAGCAGGTGAATGAAAGAAAAACACGGCCGCGCGTTCTGCGTAAGCTCCTCCCGGACGGGGACGGGGCGAGGGCGGACAGAAGGTTTGACATGGGACCCGGAAGCACGGGCAGCCGCTTTGCTTCCAAATACAGGGGAAAAACGATGCGTGAACTGACACTTGAAGCCAAAGTAGGAAACCTCAAGCAGGTGCTGGCCTTCGTGGATGAATTTCTGGAGCAGCTGGGCTGTTCCCTGCAGTACCAGATGCGCCTGGACGTGGTGGTGGAGGAGCTGTACGTGAACATTGCCAGCTACGCCTACCCAGAGAGCAGCGGGAAGGCCACCATCCGCATCGACGCGGAGGGGCAGCCGCCCGTCGTCTCCATCACCCTGATCGACAATGGGGTGCCCTACGACCCGCTGGCCAAGCCGGACCCGGACATCACGCTGGCCGCCCACGAGCGGCAGATCGGCGGCCTGGGCATCTTCATGTCCAAGAAAATCATGGACCATATGCGCTACAGCCGCCGGGAGGGAAAGAACATCCTGACGGTCACGAAAAAGCTGGGGTAAGACCGCCTCTCCCCCCTTCCCGGGTTTCGCTGCCCGGGAAGGGGGGAGTTTTTTTATACCGTTATTTTTGGGGCTTTCCGAGGATTTCGTCGATCCGCGAAAGCTCTTTTTCGGTAAGGGGCGGGGCGTCCAGGATGGAGAGATTGTCCAGGATCTGCTCCGGCCTGCTCGCGCCGATCAGGGCGGAGGTCACCGTTTCGTCCCGCAGCACCCACTGAAGGGCCAGATGATGGAGCTTTTGTCCCCGCTCGTCCGCGATTTCTTTGAGGGCGCGGATCTTTCCGAGCTTTTCCTCGGTCAGGGCATCGGGCTTTAGGTAGCGGCCGTCCGTCTTCATGCGGGAATCCTCGGGAATCCCGTTCAGGTATTTCCCGGTCAGCAGGCCGCCGGCCAGGGGCTGGAACACGATGCAGCCGACCCGCTCTTCTTTGAGCACGTCCGTCAGGCCCCCTTCGATCCAGCGGTCCAGCATCGAATAGCGGGGCTGGTGGATCAGACACGGGGTGCCCAGACGCTTGAGCTCCCGGATGGCCGCCTTCGCCTGTTCCGCGCCATAGTTGGAAATCCCCACATACAGCGCTTTGCCGCTTCGCACGATCTGGTTCAGGGCGCCCATGGTTTCCTCGATCGGCGTATCCGGGTCCGGCCGGTGATGGTAGAACAGGTCCACATAGTCCAGATGCATGCGCTT
>DGRV01000084.1:18058-41524 GCA_002391225.1 Christensenella sp. UBA4379 | reverse complement strand
TAGCCCGCCTTGGTGGAGATGAACAGCTCATCCCGGTGGGGCTTCCAGTCCACGTCCATATGGCGGCCGAAGTTGCGCTCCGCCTCTCCGTAGGGCGGGCCGTAATTGTTCGCCAGGTCGAAATGGGTGACGCCATGGTCAAAGGCGGTGCGGAGCATCGCCTGCTGGTTGGAAAAGGGCGTGATATTGCCAAAGTTGTGCCACAGCCCCAGGGAAAGCAGGGGCAGCATCACTCCACTGTTCCCGCAGCGGCGGTACTGCATGTTCTGATAGCGGGTTTCATCCGGCAGATACATAGTGGATTGTCCTTTCTCTCAGGGAAAAGCCGGGGCTCATGGCCCCGGCTTTTCAGTATTTCATTACGTCAGTTCTCAGCGTCGTAAACCCTTGCCTTCTCCTCGTGGATCTCATCCAGGCCGGCGGCGCAGTATTCGGCCACCAGCTGATCATACAGGGCGTCGAACTGATCCGCGGGGCAGGTGATGACCTGTGCGGAGATCGCCTGGAAGCGGGCGCGCAGATCCTCGCCGTACTCAGCCTGGCTGCTGATCGGGGTGGTGAAGCGATAGTTGTGGATATAGGTCTTATTGGCGTTGTTCTCAAAGATCTGCTCCATCAGGTATTCAAAGCCGATCGGGCAGTAGGTGGCGCTCATGGCCTCCAGGGAGGTGGCGTCACGACGGGTCTGGGAAACCATCACGAACAGGTCGATGTTGGCGTTGGTGGACACGAAGCGGTCGGGCCCGTCATAATCGGAATTCAGAACCTTCAGGCCGTCCTTCACGATGTGGTGCTTGCCTTCTTCACCGTACTCAAGGAATTCAAGCACTTCGGGCTGCGCCATCCAGTTGATGTACATCATGACGGCTTCGGGGTGCTTGCAGCGGGCGGAGATGCCGGTGGAGATACCGATCGGGTCCGCCTGATAGTCGTACAGGGTCTCGCCGGCCGGCACGCCGGAGCGGGCGTCCAGGATCGCCAGCTTGGCGTCCGGGCAGTTCTGCATCAGGGTGGAAATCACGTCGCTGTTGGAGGAGAGATAGAAACCGTACACGCCAGCCTTGCCGTTGACGAAGTCAGACTTGGCCTGGCTGCCGTCGGTGTCCAGAGCAAATTCCTTGGAGATCAGGCCCTCGTTGTACATGGTGTTCAGGGTCTTATAGTTCCGCTTGATGGGCTCCCAGTCCAGGGAAACGACCTGCAGGTCGCTGTAGATGGCGATTTCGCGGGGATCGGTGTGGCCGGTGCGGTAGGAATCGGCGCGCATGCCGGTGGTGCTGGGCAGCTGCTGGGTCGCGGGGATGGTGTAATCGCCGCCGAGGTTCGCGTCACGGAAGGCGCGCAGCACATCCAGGTATTCCTCAACGGATTTGGGCATTTCCTTGCCGACCTTCTCCAGCCAGTCGGCGCGGATCACGGTCGCCCAGTTGTCCGCATTGTCACGGGCAGCCGGGAAGTACATCTGCACCTTCTTGCCGCCGACGTTGTATTTGCCGGCGTTGTAGGCGTCTTCCCCGACATAGGCCAGATAATCGGGCATATATTCCCTGACCATGTCCTCGTCGATCTGCTGCACGAATTCCTGGTCGATATAGGCCAGCAGCTGGGGGTTGTCGTAGTGGAAAATCATGTCCGGCGCGGTCTCGTCGGACCCCATCTTGAGGGTGAAGTCATTGACTTCGTCGGTACGGGAAATCGGCACATAGGTGACCTTGATGTTGTACTTGTCGCCGAAGTTCTCCTGTACCCAGTGGGTCCACCAGTTGTCTTCGATGGGATCCTTGATGCCGTTGCGCTGATAGATCGGGACTTTCAGCTCGATCTGCTCGCCGTAGGTGATGACTTTGGCGCCGGACGCGGTGTACTCCACCTTGTCCTCAGCCAGAGCAGGGATGCTCATCATGGACAGAGCCATGATCAGCGCCAGCATCGAAGCAAACAGTTTCTTCATGGGGAAGCCTCCTTTTTATTTCTTGCGGACACAGCCGCAAAGGATCGATAGGATTATCCCTTGACGGCGCCGATCATGATGCCGGTCACGAAATAGCGCTGCAGGAAGGGATAGAGGATGATGATGGGCAGGGTGGCAAACATGACGCAGGTGGCCTTGACGACCTCCCCGGTCACGTAGTTGGTGCTGCCGCCCTCCGCCAGGGTGGCGGCGTCGCTGGCCATGCCCATCAAGTAATACAGTTTGAGCTGCAGGGGGTAGAGCTTGGAGCTTGAAATATAGTACAGAGCATCGCCATACGCGTTCCAGCGGCCCACGGCGAAAAAGAGGCACAGCGTCGCCAGCACCGGCGTGGACAAGGGAAGCACCACCCGGAACAATACGCCCCAGTAGCTCGCCCCGTCAAGGAAGGCCGCTTCCTCCAGAGAATCCGGGATGGAAGACTGCATGAATGAGCGCAGGATGATGATGTTGTAGGCGCTAAAGGAAAGCGGCAGGATCAGGGACCAGACGGTGTTGAGCATCTTCAGGTCGTTCATGAGCAGGTACTCGGGGATCAGGCCGCCGCCGAAGTACATGGTGAACATATATAGGAATGCAAAGAAGCCGCGTCCCTTCAGGGCTTTCTTGGTCAGCGGGTAGGCTGCCAGGATGGACAGAATCATGCCCAAGGCCGTGAAACCTACCGTCACCAATACGGTGATCCACAGCGAACGCATCATTGATGGGTCCTGAATAACCATCTTATAGCCATCCAGAGAAAACTCCACCGGAAGGAAGAAGACCCTCTGACTGATCACTGCCCCGTTGGAGGAAAAGCTCATCGCTGCGACATGCAGGAAAGGCAGTAAACAAAGTAGGCCCACGATGATCAAAATGACGTGGATGATGATGTCAAAAGCACGACTCCCCGCGGACTGGTGGATGGCTCGGTGTTTTCTTTTGGAACGCTCCATGTTGGTTTCCATTTTCTCAGCCCCTCTCAGATCAGGCCGCTTTCGCCCATGGCCTTGGCGGCGCGGTCGGCAATCAGGATCAGGATAATCCCGATGACGTTCTGGAACAGGCCCATGGCTGTGGCATAGTGATATTTGCCGTTCGCAAGGCCGACGCGGTAGATGTACGTTGAAATCACGTTGGCGCTCTTCAGAACCACGTAGGGGTTGCTCAGGGAATTGACGCGTTCAAAAGAAGAGCCGAGGATCCTGCCCAGGTTCATGATCAGCAGGGTCACGATGGTGCCGCGGATACCGGGCAGGGTCACGTGCCAAATCTTAGCAAAGCGCCCTGCTCCGTCCACCGTGGCGGCCTCGTAGAGCTCGGCCGAGATGCCGGTAATCGCGGCCAGGTAGATGATCGTCCCCCAGCCCATGCTCTGCCAGACGCCGATAAAGATGTAGACCACCTGCCACAGGAAATTGTCTTCCAAGTAGGGAACTTTCTTTCCACCCATGTTGCTGGCAATGATGTTGATCATTCCGGTTTCGGTGCGCAGCAACATGATGAACAGGGAAGCAATGATGACCCAGGAAAGGAAATGCGGCAGGTAGATGACCGTCTGGGTGATCCGCTTAAATGCCTTAGAGCGGACCTCGTTTAAAAGAATCGACAGAATGATGGGCATCGTAAAGCCGAACAGAAGATCCAGCAGGTTCAGCTTGAGCGTCTGCAGGATGACGCCGACAGATTCGGGGCGGCTGAACAGATACCGGAAGTTGTCCAGTCCGTTCCAGGCGCTGCCCCAGATGCCGCGCATCATCTTAAAGTTCTTGAAGGCCATCACCAGGCCGGTCATCGGCCAGTATTTAAACAGCAGGCAAAACGCCGTAGGCAAAATGAGCATGCAGTACAGAGGCCAGTAACGGCTCATGTATACGCTGAAGCGCTGCCTGCGCTTTGGAGGAACAACTGTTTTGACAGACATATTCCATATTCTCCCTCTTTACTGTCGGCAGAACGGACAGGAAAGTCGGTCGCCCAAATAACGCTCTTTTCCTGTGCCTGATTGATTCATTAAGTTTATTATACTGCAAACAATGGGCGATTTCAATCACTTTCCGGCTAAATATCATGCAAAAACGACCATAAACTTCATTTCAGGACACCGGACCTGTATTTTCGATAAACCGGAGCTCATTTGCTTCCATCAAAATCTCACAGGACTGATCCTGGAAAGAGATGGTCACTGAGCAGGGCGAATCCTGGTTGTTCATGACCACCAGTGTACGGGACACGGGGAACCAGGCGCACTCTGCCTCGGGCTGATCCGTAAGGCCAACGATACGCCCGTCCATCCCGGTCAGAAAAAGCAGCATCTCCAGCAGCATTCTCGTGGCTTTCGGGCTGTAGGAAAACCCGCCCAGGTAGGCAGCCTTTCCTTTTCCAAAGTCGTGCAGCGTCAGAACGGGATCGCCGTTTCTTTCGCGCAGCACCTTGGTATCCGGGCCGGTCAGGCGGATGCCGGCGGTCCGGCCCAGGGCTTCCTCCGCCACAAAGAAGGGGGCTTTTTCTGCTTCAAAGGGCCAGGGCTGATGGCAGGCGTAGGCCCCGTCGTCCTGATCCACGCCCAGCACGTGGGCCAGGGCAAATCGGGTATCGCCTCCAGATGTAGCGGAGGGCTCCCCCGCGCCGATCAGGCTGCCGCCCTCATAGACAAAGCGGGTGACCTCGCTGACCAGGGCCGGGTCCTTCCAGGCCTCTCCCCCGCTCCAGGCGTCCCCCGCCCGGCCGGCGTTGATCAATACGTCAACGTCCTGGAGGGCCCCGTTTTTGACGTCCTCAAAGCTGATGAAGCGGACGCGTACCGGCAGGCCGGACAGGGCTTCGTTCAAATGGATCAGGATGTTCCCGTCCGTCTCGTGGAAATGGCCGGACAGGGTCCAGGAGCGGAGCGCGCCCCAGGTATGGAGCACCGCCACCGTCACGGGCAGCTCGGCGGGTTTTCCCTGTGCGTGGAGGGCCTTCAGACGTCTGAACACGATGCCCATCTCCTCGATGGCGTCGTTGAAGGCGTCCTGGCCGATGGTCAGGTGGAGGTAACCGCCCAGGCCGATGCGGTCCACGCACTGGCGGGCCAGGGCCCTGCGCACGTGCAGCCAGTAGGCAACGGCGTCCTTTTCCGGGTGACCTCCCTCCATGAAGGTCGGCAGGCCCCCCAGGCCCACCGGGAACAGATAGGGATGGAAACGCAGCTCATGGACGGGAACGTCCGCCCCCGCGCACAGGCGGCACTCAAAGCCGGAGAACACACATTTGATCAGGCCGTCAAAGCCGATGGAGGAAAAATACTTCCCATAGGGCTCCATGCCCACCCAGCTGTCGTCATAAAAGACATAGGCCTGCTTGCCAAATTCATGGATGATCTCCACCAGCTTCTTCGCTTTTTCCGCCACGAAGCGCTGGATGAAGTCCATATAATCCCGCTTATGGGCTGTCGGAGGGCGGTGGGTGGCCTGGAGCCTGCCCTGGTGGATAAAGTCCTCGGCCGTCAGGGCGTAGCCGTATTCCCGCTCGAAGGCCTTCAGCGCCGCGGGGCTGACGGTAAAGTCATAGCTGGCCCAGTCCACGAACCGGGTGCGGCGGCGCAGATTGCTGCCGAAGATCCAGACGAAATTGTAAAACAGGGAGGTCAGGCGGACCACATTCGTATCCGGGTTGTTTTCACACCAGTTTCTAAGCCAGCCCTTCAGATATTCCCAGGCCAGGGGGTGGCGCGGGTCCAACTGGCGCAGGTGCTCCGTCTGCCAGTGGTTGGTGGTATGGTTGTACATGTTGATCTCTTCCCAGATGCGCCAGCACAGGAAGGAGACCGAATACCGGTGATAGGGGACGCAGCGGCAGACGGTGACCTGCCCGTCTGCGTATGTCCAGTCCCCCCTGGGCACCAGGGTATCGGCGGTTCTGTCCCACACCTGCCAGTAGGCCAGGGCTTCCTCTGAATCGTTCAACTGGAACTGCTCGTCAAAGTACCCCTCCAGCGGACGGATGACGAGTCTGTCCGACACGGCCAGCGCCGGATCGGAGGCCAGGAAGGTCTGCTGCTGGGCGTCCGGATGCTCCAGGGCGAAGGCGTTGTGCTCGCGGATGATGCAGATCGTCGAATAGACCCGGTAGCCGGCGCTGATGATTTCGGGCGACAGCTTGGTGCCGTCGGAATCGCGGATCACGTCCGCTCCCCACTTCTGCGCCATCTTGAGCGTCAGCGCTTCGTACCCGGCTTCCCCGGGAAGTGTAAAACTGCCCCTGCGGTATTCACTCATATCCATCTCTCCCCTATGCGGATGTCGGAACGGTGCTAAGTTTTGCCATATCCTTATTATAGCCTCCCTTCCGTGATCTTTCTTCTCATTTTTTTGGTTTTTTTGTGCAGTTTCGACCATCATTTATCAGAGCCGCGGCCGGAGAAAGGTTTGCTTTTTTTGCCCGGGTGGAGTATCATAAGAAATGGTTTCCGGGTAAGGCCCGGGACCGCTTCCCCCTTCCGTTTTGACGTCTTCCGATTCCCATATGAAAGGGGTTCTTCCATGACCCGAAAGCTGATCAGGCAGATGCTGGCGGCGCAGATTTTATCCGCGCTGACGGTCTCCCTGTGCCTTCTGATTGACAATGTAATGATCAACCGCTTCCTGGGCGTCAACGCCATCGCCGCGTACGAGCTTTCAAACCCCGTGCTGCTGGGTATCGGGGCGATTGGCAGCATGCTGGCCGCGGGCGTCCAGGTGGCCTGCAGCAGGTCCCTGGGGAACGGCTCCCAGGAGGAAACCAACCGAAGCTATTCCACCGCCGCCGCGCTGACGCTGGTCATTTCTCTGGTTTTTATGGCGGCGGTCCTGCTGCTTAAAAAACCCATCGCCCGGATCTTGGGCGCCTCCCGCCCGGAGGAGCTGTTTGAGCACACCACCGGCTATCTGGCCGGCTTCGTGCTGGGCGCACCAGCGTCCATGGGCGCGCTGATCCTGATTCCCTTTTTACAGATCGCCGGCAAAAGCGGGCTGCTGATCGCGGCCGTGCTGACCATGACGGTGTTCGACGTGGCACTGGACCTGCTGAACGCCCTGGTGCTTCACTGGGGCATGTTCGGGATGGGGCTAGCCTCGTCCCTGAGCTATTACGCGGCCATGGCGGTCGCCCTGGTGTACTTCCTGTCCCCCAAGTGCGTTTTCCGCTTTTCCCTAAAACAGGTCAGCTTTTCCAAGGTCGCCGAGCTGTTCCGGGGCGGCGTGCCCACGGCCTTCAGCATGGCCTCCTCCGTGATCCTGGTGTTCGTCCTGAACCGCCTTTTCCTGCGCAACGGCGGAGCTCCGGCCGTGGCGGCCTACGCCATCGTCAGCGGCATCGGGAACGCCAGTAACTGCATCAGCACCGGGGTGAGCGGGGTATCGCTGACCCTGTCGGGCGTCCTGTTCCGGGAAGAGGACCGGTCGGGCCTCAAACGCCTTTTGTCCGTCCTGATCAAGTACGGCTGCGTCCTGGGCCTCTGCGTCGGGGTGTTCCTGCTGGTCTTTGCCCCTCTGCTCACCGGCATCTTTATTTCCGAGCCGGGCGATACCAAGGACATGGCCATCCTGGGCCTGAGGCTGCTTTCCCTGGGGCTGATCCCCTGCTGCGTGAACAACGCCATCCGTAGCTTTTACCAGGGGACGGACCGCGTCGGGATGACGGAAATCATCTCCACCCTGGAAGGGGCGGTGTTCCCCTCTCTTGCTGCGGCGGCCCTGTGCGCGGCCTTCGGGGTCACGGGCCTGTGGCTGCATTTCGTAGCCGGCGAAATCCTGACGCTGGGGACCATCCTTCTGTACGCGCTGAAAAAAGCGAAGGCCAGGAATCTCATCATCGACACCGTGATGCTCCTGCCGGACAGCTTCGGCGCGCTGCCCGAGGAGACGCTGGAAATGGAAATCCGCTCCCTCTCCGAAGTGATCGAGGCTGCCCGGAAGACCGGCGAATTCTGCCGCGCCCACGGGATGGACGAAAAGTTCAGCAACCACGTCTCCCTGTGCGTGGAGGAAATGGCCTCCAACACCGTCCGCCACGGCTTCGCCCCGGACGGGAGCAACTACCTGTCCGTCCTGGTGCAGCACCTGGATAAAAAGTGGGTGCTCCGTTTCCGGGACGACTGCCGCAGCTTTGACCCCGTCCACTACGTGCCGCCCGAAGGACAGCCGGACGCCCTGGGCATCCGCCTGATGCTGGCGATGGCCGACACGGTGCACTACACCTATTCCCTGAACCTGAACAACCTGACGTTGATCCTCAACGAAAAAGACACGGGGAACGCGCCGGCAACGGCATGAAGCATCCTTCCCGTATCAAATCCATCTCAAGGAGCGTGACATCCATTGACCCTGACCGGCAACGCCTTTGCTTTTCCCTGGGAAGTAAGCCTGATGGAATGGCTGCAGTCCGTCCTCCCGCAGAGCGCCATTTCCGTCATTTCCTTTTTTTCCGCCTTCGGGGAAACGATCTTTCTGTTCCTGCTGTTCGGCTTCCTCTATTGGAGCCTGGACAAGCGCATGGCTAAAAAAATCGGTCTGAGCGTGCTGATGGGGACCTGCTGGGGCCTGATGATCAAAAACGTCGTCCTCCGACGGCGGCCCTACTTTGACCACCCGGAAATCAAGCTGCACCGTCCGGTGGACGATTCGGCGGATATTTACGATATTTCCGCCCAGGGCTATTCCTTCCCCAGCAGCCATTCCTCCAACGCCGTCTCCGCTTACGGCGCGCTGGCGGCCGAAGTAAAAACGAAGTGGGCCGCCTGGCTGTGCGTCCTGCTCCCGCTGCTGGTGGGCTTCTCCCGCGTGGTCGTTGGCGCGCATTATCCCACGGACGTGATGGCGGGCTGGGCCCTGGGGTGGCTGTCTGTGGTGATCGTCTCCGCCTTACAAAAAAAGATCCGCAGCACGGAAAAGCTTTATTTGCTTCTTTTGGCAACGGTCCTGCCGGGCTTTTTCTTCTGCAAAAGCGCGGACTTTTATTCAGCCGCAGGCCTGCTGATCGGTTTCTTAGCCGGCACCCTGCTGGAAGAAAAGAAGGTAAAATTTGAGAACACCCGGGAACCCCTTCGGATGATCCTCCGGGTGGTCGGCGGCTTCTCCGTGTTCCTGGTCCTCAACACCCTGCTCAAGCTGCCGTTCTCCCAGGAATTCATGGACAGCGGCTCCTACGCATCCCTCCTGGTGCGCTGCGCCCGCTACGCCGTAATCGCCTTCGCCGAATTCAGCCTCTACCCCATGCTGTTTAAACTGACCGCCAGGATCGGCCGCGGCGAACAAAAGTAAGCAGGCGGCTTTCCCTCCAACAAAAAACAGACCATGAACGGCCATCCATCCGGGTCTGTTTTTTTGTATTGCAAGAAGTTTATTCTCTGTACAGGCAGCCCTTTTTCTGCATGTGGGAAAGGGCGCTTTCGAGGGCCAGCTTTCCGTGGGCATAGGTGAGGCCGCCCTGGAGGTAGACCGTGTACGGGGGGCGCATGGGGCCGTCGGCGCTCAGCTCGATGGAGGCGCCGGCGACGAAGGTGCCGGCCGCCATGATGACCTGATGCTGGTAGCCGGGCATGTCCCAGGGCTCGGGGACGGCGTCGCTGTCCACCGGGGAAGCGGCCTGGATGCCCTGGCAGAAGGCCACCATCCGCTCCGGGCTGTCCATCCGGATGGCCTGGATGATGTCCGCCCGCTCGGAAAAGGCCGAAGGGGTGGTCTGATAGCCCAGCAGCTCAAAGACCCGGGCGGAAAGGACCGCGGTTTTGACCGCCTGGCAGACCGTGTGCGGGGCCATGAAGAGGCCCTGGTAGAAGGGCTGGTAACTGCCCGCGTAGGAGCCCACCTCCCGGCCGATGCCGGGGGCGGTCAGGCGGGAGGCGATCCGCTCGATGGCCCGGGCGGTTCCGGCCAGATAGGCCCCGGTCGGGGCCAGGCCCCCGCCGATGTTTTTGATCAGGCTGCCCACGGCCACGTCCGCGCCCAGCTCCGTGGGCTCCTCGTCGGCCAGGAACTCCCCGTAGCAGTTGTCCACCATCAGGAAGATGTCCGGCCGGACCTGGCGGACGGCGTCAAAGAGGGGCTTCATCCCCTGAGGCAGGACGGAGGCCCGCCAGGCGTAGCCCCGGCTGCGCTGCACCAGGATCACCCGGGTTTCGGGCCGGATGGCCGAAAGGACGGCGGGGACGTCGATCTGCCCGTCCGCCGTCATATCCACCGAGGAAAAGGAAACGCCCATTTCTTTAAGCGACCCGGGCGCGTCCCCGGAAATCCCGATGACCTCGTCCATGGTGTCATAGGGCTTTTCCGTGGCGGATAAAAGGTGGCTGCCCGGCGTCAGCAGGCCGAACAAGCACATGGAAAGGGCGTGGGTGCCGGACGCGATCTGGGGGCGTACGATCGCCTCCTCCGCGTGGAACAGGTCGGCAAACAGCCTCTCCAGGGTATCCCGCCCGGTGTCGTCATAGCCGTAGCCGGTGGTGGGGGCAAAGTGCCTCAGGGCGATGTGATGCTCCTGAAACAGGGAAAGCACGCGGCGGGTATGGCGCAGCTCCCGCTCTTCCAGGGCGGCAAATACGTCTTTTAAATCCGCCTCCGCGCGCGCAATCAGGGACGGAATGGTTTCAGTTTCCGGGTTCAATGGGTGATTCCTCCATGTCAGCGATGATGTCTTTGATTTTGGGAAAATGGGTTTCGTCCGCCGGCAGCCAGCGGATCCGCTTGTCCGCCCGAAACCACGTCAGCTGGCGCTTGGCGTAGTTCCGGGTTCTCTGCTTGATGAGCGCGACCGCTTCCGGCAGGGTCATCTCCCCGCGGAAGCAGGCAAGCAGCTCCTTATAGCCCAGGCCCTGCATGGACTGGGCGTTTTCGGGGACTCCCGCGTCCCGGAGGGCGGCTACCTCCTGTTCCAGCCCCTCCTCCATCATCCGGTCCACCCGAAGGTTGATCCGCTGGTAGAGCACGTCCCTCGGCCAGTCCAGGGCGAAGAGGGTGAAAACGTAAGGGGAATCCTCGTAGGTCGGCATCACCTGGGCGGAGATGGGCCGGCCCGTCAGCTCCAGGACCTCCAGGGCCCGGACCACGCGTCGGACGTCGTTTGGATGAAGGCGGGCGGCGGAAGGGGGATCTCGCTCTTCCAGGAGGGCGTGCAAGGCCTCGTTTCCCTGGGTCGCGGCGACTTCCTCATATCTGCGCCGCACCGCCTCGTCCCCCACGGTCGCGCCCAGCTCCATGGGCAGGGAAAGGGCCTTCAAGTAAAGCCCCGTCCCTCCGACCAGCACAGGCACTGGCAGTTCTTTTAAAAACGGCTCCGCCAGGCGCTGATAGTCCGCCACGGAAAAACTCTCTTTGGGGTCCGCTACATCCAGCAGGTGGTGGGGAGCCCGGGCCTTTTCCTCCGCCGTGGGCTTGGCCGTGCCGATGTCCATGCCCCTATATACCTGCATGGAATCCATGCACAGGATCTCCCCGCCCAATCTTTCGGCAAAATCCAGGGACAGGGCGGTCTTGCCGCTGGCCGTCGGGCCGACGAAGCCGTAAATCCGTTTCTTTTTCATTTTGTCTGCTGTATGCGGCGGAACCGCCTGTCCAGATCGGTATGAGACAGCGTGATCATCAGCGGCCGGCCGTGGGGACAGGTGGGCGGCATATCCCCGTCCATGATCTGCCCGATCAGCCAGGAAAGCTCCTCCATCGGGACCGTTTCCCCACCCTTGACAGCGTGCCGGCAGGCGGTGGAGGCGATGCGGAGGGTCTTTTCATAGCTGTCCAGGCGGCCGTACTGGGAAAGCTCGTCCAGGGTGTCGGTCAGGCAGCTTTCGGCCTCCGGCGCGCCCAGCACCACCGGCACGCCCCGAAGTTGCAGGGTGTCGTCGCCAAAAGGCGTCAGGTCAAAGCCGATGCCTGTAAGCAAAGCCTGGTTTTCCTCAAAGGCGGCCATCTGCGTGTGGCTGACGCGGACAGCCCTTGGGACCAGCAGCCCCTGGCTGGCGGGGCCCTGCTTGGTTTCCCGCAGGAGCCGCTCGTAGAGCACCCGCTCGTGGGCGGCGTGCTGGTCGCACAGGATGAACTGGTCCTTGTATTCCATCAGGATGTAGGTCTGGAAAACGACCCCGATCACCCGGACGTGGGGCTTTAAACGGGCCAGCTCCAGGATCTCCTGGGCGGGCTCCGGGACGGCCGCCTTTTCCTGAACCGCTTCCAGCGAGGGAGTTACCGATACAGGCTCCTCCTCCCGCTTCATCTCCGCCTTCGCGGAATGAAAGGACCGGGGGACGGAAGCAAAGGAAGGCGGGACGGGGGCGGCAGGCGGAGGGGCCGGCACCGGAGGACTGGGGGGAAGCATCGTTACTCCTGGCGCAGCCTGGGACGCTGGGGCCGCCTGAGGAGCGGCCGGCTTTTCGTCCCGTACAACGGGAGCGGGCACGATCTTCGCCGTGACCTTGGCCTGGGGCTGGCGGTTTAGTTTCAGGACCTCGTCGTCATAGAGCCTCGGGGCCAGGAGGTCTTCCTTCTGGGTGGCCGTCAGGGCCTCCCGGACCAGGGTCTCCACCGCGTCGCGCACCGCGAACTCATTCTGGAAGCGGACCTCCCACTTATTCGGGTGCACGTTTACGTCGGCGTTTTCAAAGGGCATGGTCAGGTGCAGCACGCACATGGGGAAACGGCCGATCATCACCCGCTGGTGGCAGGCGGTTTCCACGGCGTTGCCCAGCAGGGCGCTCTTCATGACCCGGTTGTTTAAAAAGAAATACTCCTGGCTGCGGTTGCTGCGGGAAAGGTCCCCCACGCCCACGTAGCCTTCCACCTTTACCCCGTTCATGACGCCCTTCACCTTCGTCATCAGCCGAAGGACGTCCACGCCGAACACAGCCATCACGGCGCTTTCCAGCTTGCCGTCGCCGGAGCTGAAAAAGACGTTCTTCCCGTCCGCCTGATAGCGGAAGGCGATGTCCGGGCGGGAGAGGATGAAGCGGGTCATGAGCTCGGTGACGGCGGCGGTCTCAAAGGAATTCTTGCGCAGGAATTTTTTCCTGACCGGGGCGTTATAGAAAAGATCCTTGACCTGGACGGAGGTGCCCTGGGGGCAGGCGGCGTCCCGGATCTCCGTGATCTGCCCGCCGTCGTCCTGGACGGACAGGCCGGTTTCGGCCTCTTTGGTCCGGGTGGTCAGCTTCACGTGGGACACCGCGGCGATGGAGGCCAGGGCCTCCCCGCGGAAGCCCAGCGTGGACACGTCGATCAGTTCCTCGGCGGTGCGCAGCTTGCTAGTGGCGTGGCGCTCAAAGGCCATGCGGACGTCCCGCGGGTCGATGCCGCTGCCGTTGTCGCTGACGCGGATCTGGGCGGTCCCGCCCTCCCGAATGTCCACGGTCACGGCGGTGGCCCCGGCGTCCAGGGCGTTTTCCACCAGCTCCTTGACGGCGGCGGCGGGCCGTTCCACCACTTCCCCGGCGGCGATCTGGCCGATCACCTCTTCCGGCAGGGCGAGAATTCTCTTGTCAGGCATGAGGGCTCCTTACAGTTTCAGGGCTTTTTCTTTCAGAAGGTAGAGTTGATTGAGGGCGTCCATCGGGGTCATCGCCAGCACGTCGAGCTGCTGAATCTCGGTGATGAACTCGGTCTGTCCAAGGCCCATCAGGGAAACCTGCTCGTTTTTCCTCCCCTTCTGTGGGGACAGGATGCTCTGGCCGATGCTGTTCTGCGTCAGGTCCCGGACAGTGAGCCGGGCCTCGATCTCCTGGGCGCGGGCCACGACGGGCTTTGGGACCCCCGCCAGGCGGGCCACATAGATGCCGAAGGACTTGTCCGCCCCGCCCGGGGTGATGCGACGCAGGAAGATGACGTCTTCCCCGTGCTCCTTGACCGCCACACAGTAGTTTTTGACCCCGTCCAGATGTCCCTCCAGCTCGGACAGCTCGTGATAGTGGGTCGCAAACAGGGTCAGGGGGCCGGAGCGCTTTTCATCCGCCAGATATTCGACCGCCGCCCACGCGATGGACAGGCCGTCAAACGTGCTGGTGCCCCGGCCGATTTCGTCCAGGATCACCAGGGAACGGGAGGTGGCATTGCGCAGGATGTAGGCCATCTCGCTCATCTCCACCATGAAGGTGGACTGGCCGGCGGCCAGGTTGTCCGACGCGCCGATGCGGGTATAGACGGCGTCCACCAGAGGGATGTCCGCCGAGGCCGCCGGCACGAAGGACCCCATGTGGGCCATCAGTACGATCAGGGCCACCTGGCGCATGTAGGTGCTCTTGCCGGCCATGTTGGGGCCGGTGATAATCTGCATGCGCTGCTGACGGTCCATACAGGTGTCGTTCGGAACGAAGAGCTCGTCCCGGAGGGTCTTTTCCACCACCGGGTGGCGGCCCTCCCGGATGTCCAGCCGTCCCTCCTCGTTGAGGGCGGGGCGGACATAGTTATTCTCCCTCGCGACCTGGGCCAGGGACAGCAGGGCGTCCAGCAGCTTATAGCCGCCGGCCGTCTTCTGCAGGCGCTCCATATGGGCCGCGATCTCCCCGCGGACGGCGTCAAAGAGGCTGTATTCGAGCTTCTGGGCCTCCTCGTCCGACCCGGTGATCTTTTCCTCCAGCTCCTTGAGCTCCGGGGTGGTGAAGCGCTCGGCGTTGGTCAGGGTCTGGCGGCGGATATAGCGGTCCGGCACCAGGGAATAATTGGACTTCGTGACCTCGATATAGTAGCCGAACACCCGGTTATACTGGATGCGCAGGTTTTTGATGCCGGTTTCTTCCCGTTCCCTGGTTTCCAGGTCCAGGAGCCACTGCTTTCCCTTGACGGAGGCGCTGCGAAGCTCGTCCAGTTCGGCATTGTAGCCCTCGCGGATCACGCCCGGGTCCAGGGGGGACAGCGGGGCCTCCGGGGAGATCGCCGCGGACAGGTGGGCCGTCAGTTCCTCCAGAGGGTCCAGGGCCTCCATCACCGGGGAAAGGGCGTCCCCGCCCACCCCGGACAGAAGGGACAAAACCTCCGGCACCTGCTCCAGCGACCTGCCCAAAGAAAGACAGTCCCTCGGGTTCAGGGAACCGTAGGACACCTTGGACAAGAGCCGCTCCATGTCGTAGACCTTCGCCAGGCACTGGCGCAGCTCCTCGGAGAGGACCGGCTGGCCAAAGAACGCTTCCACGGCGTCCAATCTTTTTTCGATGCGCTCCCGGCTGATCAAAGGCTGCTCCACCATGGCGCGCAGCAGGCGGCCGCCCATGGCGGTCACCGTCCGGTCCAGGATGGACAACAGGCTGCCCTTTCCCCCCTGGCCCTGGATGGTCTGGGTGAGCTCCAGGTTCCGAAGGGTCATCGGGTCCAGGGGCATGGTGTCCTCGGAGGACACGACGGACAGCCTCGTGATGTGGCTCAGGGCGTTTTTCTGGGTGTCGTTCAGGTAGGCCATCAGGGCGCCGGCGGCACAGGCGGCCGCGGCGTGGCTGTGATCCAGCCCCAGGGCCGTCAGGGTGCTGACGCCGAAGTGGGACAAAAGCTGCTCCTTGGCCTCCTGCGGGCGGAAAAAAGAGGCCGGGCAGGCCGAGCAAAGGGTCCTGACGGCCTTTTCCAGGGCCGGAGGATCGTTGGAAATGATTTCGCTGGGCGCGATGCCGGTCAGTGCCCCGGTCAGTTCCTTCTCGCTGCTCTGGATCATCCGGGCGAACATTTCACCGGTGGAGACGTCGCACCAGCTGAGGCCCGCCTTTTTCCCGTTCAGACAGACGGACAGAAGAAAATTGTTCTTCTTTTCGCCGATGTAGGCGGAGTCCGTCACCGTGCCCGGGGTGATGATGCGGATGATGTCCCGGTCCACCAGGCCCTTGGCCGTCTTCGGGTCCTCCAGCTGCTCGCAGATCGCGACCTTGTAGCCCTTTTCAATCAGCCGGTTCACATAGACGTCCACCGCGTGATAGGGCACGCCGGCCATGGGCGCGCGCTCGGACAGCCCGCAGTCCTTCCCCGTCAGCGTCAGCTCCAGCTCCCTGCTGGCGGTGATGGCGTCGTCAAAAAAGGTCTCGTAAAAATCCCCGACCCGGAAAAACAGCAGGGGTTCAGGATGGTTTTCTTTGATGCGCATGTACTGCTGCATCATCGGGGAGAGTGTCGCCATGAAAGGTCCTTTCAGTCAATGCAAAAGATAACCTGTTAAGTAGAATTAAGTATAATTCGAGGGGGTGATCAGGGGGAGCCTTCCCCCTGATTACAATCCGCAGCGGCGGCATGTACGTCGCGAGGAGTATTTTTGCGAAGCAGAATCATAGTTGGGAAAAGAAGATTTCCCCCACTTCTGCGGAGCAAAAATACATTCCTTGCGGATTTGCCGCCCGGGGTTCGCAGCGCCCGGAAAACTGTCCAGTGGACAGTTTTCAGCGAGAACGGGCCGGCAAGCCCTGGATGTCGTAGACGCGAGAGGCAAATCCGAGGGGGTGTTCGCGAGGGAGACGTGTCCCCCTCGCGTGCCATTTAGGAGCAGCCCGAGCAGCCAGCGCAGCTGCCGCTGCAGCCCGCGGGGGCGTCCGGCCCGTCCGGATTGAGAACCGACTTGAGCTCTCTGTTGACGGCGTTCATCATCTCGTTAAAATCCCGGCGGGACTGGTTCACCGCCTGGGCCAGCGGATGGGCGTTGTACTTCTTTCTCAGCTCCTCCAGCTCCCGGGAGCCCGCCATGATCTGCTCGTAGTCTGGCTCGTCCGCCAGGGTCATGTCCTCGACGGCGCGGCGTCTATCGTCATATTCGCGGGAGATGGCCTCCAGGGCCTCTTCCCCGGCGGCGGCTTCCTGGGCCGCCATCATGCAGATGTATTCCGGGCTGTAGCGGATCAGCTGTGCCAGCTCCTTCGCTTTTTGCATGACCGCTTCATTCATCTTTGTTTTCCTCCAGACATTTTTCTCCGCGCAGGGTGGTTCTCCCTGCGGATAGCACGCGGACCGGCAGGATCCTGCCCAGGTCCTCCTTGGTTCCTGTAAAGTTAATGCTGATGTTCCGCCCGCATTTCCCGGTCATCATGGTCTCGTCCCGGCGGGAGGTCTCCGTCACCAGCACGTCCTGGACTGAGCCGATCAGGGAGTGAAGGCACTTTTCCGTATGCCGGTCCTGGGCCTTGATCAGCCGCTCGATGCGCTCGGTGGACACCTCCGGCGGGATCTGGTCAGGCAGGCTCGCGGCCGGCGTTCCCACCCGGGGGCTGTAGATAAAGGTAAAGGCGCTGTCGTAGCCCACCTCCTCGACCAGGTCCATGGTGTCCATGAACTCGGCTTCTGTTTCGCCGGGGAAGCCGACGATCAGGTCGGTGGTCAGGCCGATGTCCGGCACGAATTTGCGCAAAGCATGGACACGGTCCAGATACTGGGCCCTGTCGTAATGGCGGTTCATGGCCCGAAGGATCCGGTCGTTGCCCGACTGGGCGGGCAGGTGGAAGTGCCGCTGCACGCTGGGGGTTTCGGCGATGGTTTCGATCAGCTCGTCCGTCAGGTCCTTGGGGTGGGAGGTCATGAAGCGGATGCGGGGAATGCCCGTTTTCGCCACCTCGCGCAGGAGCCTGGCAAAGTTCCAGTCCCCCTCCAGCTCCTTTCCGTAGGAATTGACGTTCTGCCCCAGCAGCATGATTTCCTTGGTCCCGCTTTTGACCAGCTCCTCCACGTCGCGGAGGATGTCCTTTGCCTCGCGGGAGCGCTCCCTGCCGCGAACGTGAGGGACGATGCAGTAGGTGCAGAAATTATTGCACCCGTACATGATGGTCACATAGGCCTGCCACGGGCTTCCGCGGCGGACGGGCAGGCCCTCGGCCAGGGTGGACTGTTCTTCCGGCACGTCCACCACCCGGCCCTTGCGCTCGGCCGCTTTATACAAAAGCTCGGGCAGGCAGTGGATGTTGCCCGTCCCGAAGGCCAGGTCGATAAAGGGGTACTGGCGCAGGATCTTTTCCGCCATCCCCTCTTCCTGCACCATGCAGCCGCAGACCCCGATCAACAGGGAGGGGCGGACCTTCTTGATTTCCTTGAGCCAGGTCACGTTGCCCAGGGCCTTGCGCTCGGCGTTGTCGCGGATGCAGCAGGTATTGTGCAGCACAAAGTCCGCCTCTTCCCGGGTGGGGGCGGCGGTCATGCCCATGCTTTCAAGGATGCCGGCCAGCTTTTCAGAATCGTGCACGTTCATCTGGCAGCCGTAGGTGACGATGTGGTAGGTCATCGGCCTGTCCGGCAGCGAGGGGAAGGCCCTCACGTATTCCTGCTGGCGGTCCAGCTCTGCCTGTGTGATTTTCTGAATCATTTCATTATCCTTCCGAAACAGCGGGCTGTTTCACGTCCTGGGGCGCTTTAGATGGAATCTCGCTCTTTTTCCGGGTCATCTCCACCAGGCCCAGGGCGGTAAAGCCGTGGACGACGCATTTGACCGGGTCCCGGAGCGAAAGCGTCCTGAGGGCGTCGAGCACCTGGGCCCGGGACGCCTCCGCTTCCATGTCGATAAAGTCGATGACGATGATGCCGCCGACGCCCCGGACCCGGAGCAGCCGGGCGATCATCTGGGCGGCCTCCAGATTGGTTTTTAAGAACAGGGCTTCTTTATCCGCCCCCCGGCCGGTGTTCTTGCCGGTGTTCACGTCGATCACTGTCATGGCCTCGCAGGGATCGACCACCAGGAACCCGCCCCCGGGCAGCCAGACCCGCCGCTGAAGCAGCCTGTGCCGTTGCTCCAGTACGGAATAAAGGGAAAAGGGATGGGGATGGACCACCAGCTCGATGCCGGGAGGGACGGGCATTTCCCGGTCCGCCGTCAGCCGGTCCGGCCTCTCCCAGTCGTCCAGCGCCCGCTCCAGGGGAGAGCGTCCCGGCCAAAGGAGGGCCGGAGCGCCGGCGGCCTTCGATTTTTCTTTGATCTGATCCCAAAGGGACAGGAGGCCTTCGATCTCGGCCCTAATCTCGGCTTCGGGGATTCCCGCGCTTTCTTTTCTCAGGATGAGGCCCATCCCATCTGGCGTCAGGCTCCGGGCCGTCTTCAGCAGGGCGGCCTTCACTTCCTCATCCGTCACCCGGGAGGAAACGGCTGTTTTTGTAGACCTCGGCAGCAGAATGGCCCAGCGCCCGGCCAGGGAAAGGTCCTCCGTCAGATAGGCCGCCTTCTCCCCGACAGGGGGCTTGCGGACCTGGACGACGACCGTCTGCCCGCCGGAAAGCGGCTCAAACGCCTCCGAAAAGGGCAGAAAGCCGATCTGCCCGTCCGTCAGGCGGACGAAGGCGGCCCCCATGCCCTTGGCGATCCGGTCCACCCTGGCCAGGTACACCTGTTCGGCAAAGAGCCCATTTTGAGGGAACGCCCGGTAATCCGTGAGCTGCCCGCCCTCATCCAGCAGGGCGAGCTCGGTTTGCCCGCCGCCGCTTTCCAGAAGCATATGCCGCATCGGCTGATCTTTCCTTCCTTTTATCTCAGGATCACGAGATCCCCTGGACGGATTCGTCTGCATCGCAGACGGGACCGTTGACGCCCAGCACCCGGACCCCGCTCAGGTCCACCCGTCTGGCGTTGCGCAGGTAGAAGCCGGCCCCTTTCATTTCCGGGCAGCCGCTCATCATCGCGGGCAGGCCGGGGGCGGCTTCTTCGTCCATCTCCACCTGGACGTTGGAAAGGGTCACGCCCTCCACCGGCTGTTCGGGGAGGCCAAAGAAAAAGCCGGCGCAGGCCCCGCATTTGCGGGCGGTGACGTTGAAGATTCGGACGTCGCGCAGCTTCGGCGTCCCCTCGCCCACGGGGCGGGGATTCCGATCCTGCACCTCGGGCAGCTTTCCGCCCTTGCCGCAGAAGTAATACATGTTGAACACGAAGGGGCACATGACCTTTTCCATCAGCAGGTTGTCCAGCTGGACGCCGGCCACCTCTCCCCCGCGTCCGCGGCGGGTCTTGAGGCGAACCCCGCGGTCCGTCTCGATAAACACGCAGGAGGACACCAGCACGTTCCGGACCCCGCCGGACATTTCGCTGCCCAGCACCACCCCGCCGTGCCCGTGCAGGAAATGGCAGCCCTCGATGATGATGTTCTCACAGGGCAGGGCGTTCACCGTGTCCTCCGTGCCGGACTTGATGGCGATGCAGTCGTCGCCTACGTCGATGGTGCAGTCCAGGATCCGCACGTTCCGGCAGCCGTCCGGGTCGATCCCGTCGGTGTTGGGCGAATCGGCCGGGTTTTTGATGCGCAGGCCGCGGATCACCACGTTTTCACAGCGGAGCGGGTGCACCGTCCAGCAGGGAGACTGGGTCAGCTTGACGTTTTCCAGCCGCACGTCCGTGCAGCCGTCAAAGCAGACCAGATAGGGCCGGGGATGGGCGAGCTTCTTTTCCCGAAGCTGCTGCCACCAGTAATCCCCCTGGCCGTTCAGCGTGCCGTAGCCGGTGACGGTGATGTCCTCGGCGTTTTTGGCGTAGAGGCAGGGCTTGTAGCCCGGGCCGGGGATGCCTTCAAACTCCAGGTCCACCAGCGGGAAGGCGTTCAGGTCCTGATGAAAGCGGAGCTCCGCCCCGGAGAGGACCTCCAGCGTCATATGGCTGATAAGCTCGATGGGCCCGGTCGGGTACACGCCGGCGGGCACGGTCAGCACGCCGCCGCCCTGCGCTTTCAGCGCGGCCACGGCCTCCGAAAACGCGCGGGACCAGTCCGCCCCGCCGCATGAAAAAGCGGCATATTCCGTCAGCAGCATGTGAATTCTCCTTATATTTTTATTCTGCGGGGTTGTCTCCCGCGCGGTAGGGTACCAAAGCGGAAGGGACGACTTCGCTGGCCGGGTCCGCGTGGACCTGCTGGTCGTCAAAGAAGATGTGGGCGCCGAAGGAGGCCAGCACCTCTTTCTTGGAAACGCCGCCCAGGAAGAAGGCTTCGTCCACCCGGACCCCCCAGTCCCGCAGGGTCAGCAGGGGCCTTTCCAGCGCCCGGGCGTTGCGGGAGGTGACCAGGGCGGTGCGGATCGGGGCCTGGTCCCGGTCCGGGAAGAGGGCCTGGATGTTGGACAGGGTCATCAGGAAGTTGGCGAAGGGCCCTTTTTTGAGCGGCACCTGGGCCCGGTCCTGCTCGTGGCGGGTGAAGGCCTCGAGCCCGTTGTGCTGGAAGACCCGCTCTGCCTCTGCGTTAAAGAGGACGGCGTCCCCGTCAAAGGCGATGCGGATCTGGTCCACCCTTGTCTCCGCGTCCGAATGGGCCACCCCCGTCAGGATCTGGCCGGCGGCGATCCCCTCGTCCACGGCCCGTTTCACGTCCGGCCCGTAGGCGGACAGGAACAGGTCCGTATGGAAGGAGCGCAGGTAGGGCGTCACGTCCGCCCCGCCTACCAGGGCGGCGCGGGTGATGTCCAGCCCGTATTCAGAGATGGCGTTAAAGATCCTCAGGCTGGTGTCCGGGCTGTTGCGGGAGACGATGATCACCTCGACCACCCGCCGATCCTTCGTCAGCTCGTTCAGCCGCAGAAAGGCCTCCACCAGCGGGAAGGCGGCCCCTTTGGGGATGATGTCCTTTTCATGCTCCAGCTGGTAGTGGGTATAGGCGTCCAGCCCGTCCTTTTCAAAGATGCGGTTTTCTTCCTCGAGGTTAAACAGAGCCCTCGAGGAAATCGCGATCACCAGCGGGGTCGTCAGATCATAGGGCATCCGGCGCCTCCTTGAGCTTTTTGTAGCAGTCCCTCGCGTAGACGAACAGGGCGCAGAGCGTGAGCCCCACCGCCGTCCACAGAAGGTAGAGATGGAGCGGGAAGCCCCAGGCCTTCCACTGCTCGTGGAAGAAGGCGGCGATCAGGGACAGCACCATGAACAGCTGGGCGATCTTGCCGATTTTAAAGGCGTACACCACCACGCCCTTTTTGAGCATGTAGGCCCCGCCCAGGATCATCAAAAGCTCCTTGGACAGCAGAATAATAAAGGGGGCCCAGGGCAGCACCGGCTCCCGCCCGCCCAGGGGCAGGACCATGGAGAGCATCACGCTCAGCACCATCACCTTGTCGGCCACCGGGTCCATGAGCTTGCCGAAGTTGGTGATCTGGTGGTATTTGCGGGCGATGTAGCCGTCCGCCAGGTCGGTCAGGGAAGCGGTCACATAGACCGCCAGGGCTTGATAGGTCTGTCCTTTCACCATCAGCACCCAGTACAGCGGGATCAGGGCCAAACGGATCATCGTCAGAACATTGGGAATCGTCCAGATCTGATCCGGTCTTGCTTCTTTCATCGTCAGTCCTCCGGGAAAAAACATGATCGGTTCTGATTATATCACTCAGAACGCAGAATACGCAACACACTCAGAACGCAGAATACGTAACTTTTTGCTCAGAACGCAGAATACGCAACTTTTTTTGACAGATGCGGGGATGGCTGTTATAATGGCAGACGTATCTGAAAACACCAACGAAGGAAAACGCAAGAGGAAAAAACGTGTCAGACGAAAAGAAAGTTTTAGGGGCTGAAACAAAGGCCTCTCCGGCCGGCGAAAAGCCCGCCGAAAAAGCGCCCAGGAAGCGCCCCCCAAGAAAGCGCGGCCCAAGGAAAAAGGGCCAGAACACCCCAAGAAAGCCCGCCAACCAGTACAAGGCCTCTCCGGAAGAAATGGCGGATGAAAGCCCTATCCCCACGACCGGCTTTGAAGGGCTGGACGTATCCACCCAGGTCCTGCGCGCCCTGGCCCGCATGGGCTTCCACGAAGCCACCGCCATCCAGCAGCAGACCATCCCGTTGATGATGCAGGGGCAGGACATCATCGGCATCGCCCCGACCGGCACGGGCAAGACCTGCGCCTTCGGGATCCCCATGCTGGAATACATGTACCCAGACGACCCCAGCGTTCAGGAGCTGGTCCTGGCCCCCACCCGGGAGCTGGCCATGCAGATCGGCGACGAGCTGCGAAAGCTCGCCTACTATATCCCCGAGGTCCGCATCGCCGTGCTCTACGGCGGCCAGTCCATCGGCCGCCAGCTGGACGAGCTGCGCCAGCAGCCCCAGATCATCGTGGGCACGCCCGGCCGGGTGCTGGACCACCTGGAGCGGCAGAGCCTTTCCCTGGACGCCGTCCACACCCTGGTGCTGGACGAGGCGGACGAGATGCTGGACATGGGCTTCATCAAGGACGTGTGCCGCATCATCGACCGGACGCCCAAGAACCGCCAGTTCGTCATGTACTCCGCCACCACCAGCCAGGACGTGATGACCATCTCCTGGAAGTACCAGCATGAGCCCGCCCAGATCACCGTGCAGGCCGTCAATGAAAACCGCCCGAAGATCCGCCAGTACGTGATCAAGGTGACCCGGGAAGAAAAGTACGAACGCCTCGAATACATCCTGGATTCTGACGTCTATCACCGGGTGATGATCTTCACCAACACCAAGTTCATGGCCCACCGCCTGTGCTCCATGCTCCAGAAGAACGGCTTTGACGCCGACGAGCTTCACGGGGACATCGCCCAGAACAAGCGCAGCGAGATCATGACCAAGTTCAAGAAGGGCAAGCTCTCCATCCTGGTCTGCACCGACGTGGCCGCCCGCGGCATCGACGTGGACGACGTGGA
>DGRV01000084.1:16275-17993 GCA_002391225.1 Christensenella sp. UBA4379 | reverse complement strand
GTCATCAACTACGACCTGCCCAACGAAAACGAATACTACCTCCACCGCATCGGCCGCACCGGCCGGGCCCAGAAGCACGGCGTGGCCTTCACGCTGGAGACCTTCGCCGAGTCCGTCCGGATGGACGAAATCCTCAAATACATGAAAACCGCCCCGACGATGCTCCACTTTGACGACATGGGCATCCTCCGGGACGAAGAGGAACAGGCGTTCTTTGAAAATATCTGAGCGCCTGAAAAAACAAATAAAGCAAGGGCTGCCGGATGGCAGCCCCTCTTCATTTCATCCTGTTTTTACAGGGAATTGATCAGGTTGTACAGGCTCTCTTTAAAGTTCCTGGTTTCGCTCAAAGCCGTGTCGATGGAGGTGTGGTAGGTGCGGTTGTTGCGCATGCCGATGACCTGGTTGCTGATGCCGTTTTTCAGCAGAATCACGGCCATGTTGCCGGCTTCAAAGGCAAACGCGCAGTCGCGGGCCGTGGGCTGGCAACCGCGCTGGGTGTAGCCGATCACCGTCGCCCGGACCTCAGCCCCGTGGCACAGGTACTTGAGGGAGGAGGCCAGCAGGTGGGCGTCCATCTTCTGCCCGGGATAGACGGTCTTTCCGTAGGGCTTCAGGAACTCGTAGACGTCAAAGGGGGCCATGGAGGCGTAAGCGCCTTCCGCCACGACGATGGTGGCGCGGGTGTTGCCCGAGGCGATCAGTTTGCCCAGCCGGTCCGCTACGTCGTGGATGTCCCACTTCATTTCGGGCACCAGCACGATTTCAGAGCCGGTAGCTTCCGCCGTGGACAGGGCGACGTCTCCGCAGTTGCGGCCCATGACCTCCACCACGGCCGGACGGTCGTGGGAACGGGAGGTGGCGCGGATGCAGCGGACGGCCTCCACGTCCCAGTTGACGGCGGTGTCGTAGCCCAGCGTCAGCTCGGTGTAGGGCAGGTCGTTGTCGATGGTGCCGGGGATGCCGATGCAGGGAATCCCTAAGTTGCACAGCTGCTGGGCCCCGTGGAAGGAGCCGTCTCCCCCGATGACCACCAGGCCCTCCACGTTCATCTTGCGGAGGTTGGCGGCCGCCTGTTCCCGGTAGGCTGGGTCCATGAATTGAGGGCACCGGGCCGTGCGCAGGTAGGTGCCCGGCAGGTCGGCCAGGTCCAGCACGGTATCCAGGTTCATTTCATATACGTCTTTTTCGGACATGGACAGCAGGCCGTTATAGCCCCTCTTGATGCCGATCAGAGACATTCCGTAATAAGCGGCGTTGCGGGCCACGCTGGTCACAGCCGCGTTCATTCCCGGGCTGTCCCCGCCGCTGGTTAAAACTGCAATCCTGGGCATAATATACCCTCCTTCGGTCACTTCGGTACAAATCCATCCCTGGGATTCATACATACAATCAGGACAGGAGGCCCTATAGACAGGCCCTCGCCCCGGCGCGGCGGGCCATCCCCCGCCTTTTCGCGCTTGGTCACGATTATACACGCTTTTTTCTTCTTTGTCACGTCTTTTCCGCAGGGTTTTATCAAGATTCGCAAGATTTCCCCCAACACTATTCATCCCTTGAGATCGAAGAGAGTTTGCTTTTCGACTGCGGGGGGTGATCAGGGGGTTTCCCCCTGATTGTAATCCGCAGGACCGGCTCTGCCGGTTCGAGGAGTATTTTTGCGCAGCAGAATGATAGTCAGGAAGAGAATACTTCTCCACTTCTGCGGAGCAAAAATA
>DGRV01000084.1:0-16209 GCA_002391225.1 Christensenella sp. UBA4379 | reverse complement strand
CCTTGCGGATTTGCCGCCCGGGAGGGCCGAAGGTCCGAGAGGCAAATCCGTCGGGGGGTTCCGTAGGGGGGTCGCAAGACCCCCCTGCGATTACGTTCAACATTTGCTTTACAGAAAACCTCTTTTTCATTATAATATATGAATGTTTGACCATGTCCCGCAGGGACTGATCCGGGAGGCGTATCCGTCATGGAACTGCAGCTGATCTGCAACCCGACCGCCGGCAACGGCCTGGCGCTTGAAACAGCCAAAGTCATGGAAGAAAAGCTGAAAGCACAGCATATTCCCTACACGATGATGATGACCGAGCGCGTAGGCCACGCCACCGTTCTGGCCGCGGCCGCCGCCCTGAAGGGCTATGATACCGTCGCCGCCATCGGCGGGGACGGGACGCTGCTGGAGGTCGCTTCCGGCCTGTGCAACTCGAAAACCTCCATGGGCATCATCCCCGCCGGGACGGGGAACGATTTTATCAAAACCGTGGGCATCCCAAACGATCCCCTCGCCGCCCTGGACATCGTGCTGAACACGCCCCCCGTGCCCACCGACACGGTCCGCATCAACAACCGGATCTTTTTAAACGAGACCGGCACGGGCTTTGACGTCATGGTGCTGGATTACGCCGAAAAGGTCAAAAAGCGCGTCCAGGGCATCTGGCCCTATCTGTACGGGGTGCTCTGCACCATCTTTCATTTTAAAAGCGTCCGCCTTAACCTGTCACTGGACGGGGGCGCGCCGGAGGAAAAGGAGCTGCTGGTCCTGGCCGCGGGGAACGGGCGCTATATCGGCGGCGGCATCCCGATCGCCCCGGACGCGGTCGTGGACGACGGCCTGCTGGACGTGGTGCTGGTGCGCAAAATGAACAAGCTGCGCATGCTGTGCGCGTTGAGCGGCCTGATGAAGGGAAAGATCCTGACCTTTAAGGAAACTTCTTCCCTGCGCGTCAAAAAGCTGTCCGTCGCCGGGCAGGGGCTTCGGATCAATATCGACGGGGAAATCATCACCGCGGACCGGGCGGACATCGAGGTCCTCCCCGGCTCTCTGCTGGTCCGGAGGCCCGCCGTCCTGCCGGAAGCGCCCAACATTTAAGAAAAGAGGAACCTCCTATCTTGCGTATCCTTGGAATTGACCCGGGGCTGGCCACCATGGGCTACGGCGTGCTGGACGCGGACGGGCGAAAGCCCCTCTTCGTCGCGGCCGGGGCCGTGATCACCACCCCGGACATGCGGATGTACGAGCGCCTGCTCAAGATCCACGACGACGTGCGGGACCTGATCCGCCTCTACCAGCCGGACGACATCGTGTTTGAAGAGCTCTTTTTCGCCCGGAACGTCACCACCGCCCTGAACGTCGGCGCGGCCCGCGGGACCGCCCTTTGCGCCTGCGCCGAGTTTACCCACAACATCTACGAATACACCCCCATGCAGATCAAGCAGGCCGTCGTCGGCTACGGCAAGGCGGACAAGCACCAGATTCAGCACATGGTGAAGCTGCTGTTGAACCTGCCGGACATCATCCGCCCGGACGACGCGGCCGACGCCGTCGCCGCCGCCATCACCCATTTTAATTCCGGGGCGATGAAGGAACAATTCAGAATGAAATAGGGAGTTTTTATGATCGCGTTTCTGAACGGAACCATCGCCGCCAAGGGCCAGAGCGAAGTCCTCATGGACGTGGGCGGCATCGGCTTTCAGGCCAGCTGCAGCACCAACACCCTTTCCACCCTCCCCCAGAAGGGAGAGGCCTGCCTGCTGTGGATCTATATGAGCGTCCGGGACGACGGGGTGGACCTGTACGGCTTCTCCTCCCAGGAGGAAAAGCGGATGTTCTTAAGGCTGACGGGCATCAGCGGCATCGGCCCCAAGACGGCTCTGCAGATCCTCGGGTGCATGCCCTTAAAGGACCTGACGTTAGCCATCATGACCGGGGACACCGCCATGCTGGCCCGGGCCCCGGGCATCGGCAAGAAGACGGCCCAGCGCATCGCGCTGGAGCTCAAGGAAAAGGTCACGGAGGCGGACCTGGAGAGCCTGCACCTGGAAAAGGCCGTCCCGGCCGCGGAGCTCAAGCAGACGGACGCCGTCAACGAGGCGGTGCAGGCCCTGGTTTCCCTGGGCTATACGTCCTCGGAGGCGGCCCGGGCGGTCAGCGCCGTTTCCGCCCAGAGCGACGACGCCGGAGAACTGATCCGCCTGGCGCTGCGCGACATGTCAGGGAGGTAAGCCATGAGCGAACTGGACAGACTGATGACCTCGGACGCCCGCCGGGAGGACAGCGACATCGAAACCTCCCTGCGCCCCCATACCCTGGCGGACTATATCGGCCAGGAGCAGACGAAGAAAAACCTGAAAATCGCCATCGAAGCGGCCCTGACCCGGCACGACGCCCTGGACCACATCCTGCTCTACGGCCCGCCCGGCCTGGGCAAGACGACGCTGGCCTGCATCATCGCCTCGGAAATGGGGCAGAACATCCGCATCACCTCCGGCCCGGCCATCGACCGGCCGGGAGATCTGGCGTCCATTTTGACCAACCTCTCCCAGGGGGACGTGCTGTTTATCGACGAAATCCACCGCCTGTCCCGGGCCGTGGAGGAAGTGCTGTACTCCGCCATGGAGGACTACGCCCTGGACATCATGATCGGCAAGGGCCCAACCGCCCGGTCCATCCGGCTGGACCTGCCGAGGTTCACCCTGGTCGGGGCCACCACGAGGGCCGGCATGCTGTCGGCTCCGCTCCGCGACCGCTTTGGGATCAGCTACCGGCTCGAAATGTACACCCCGGAGGAGCTGGCGAAAATCACCGCCCGCTCGGCCAGGATCCTCAAGGTCGAGGCGGAGCCGGCGGGCCTGAGTGAAATCGCCAGCCGCAGCAGGGGCACGCCCCGCATCGCCAACCGGATGCTCAAGCGCGTCCGCGACTACGCCCAGGTGCGCTATGACGGCCGGATCACCCTGGCCGTGGCTAAAGAAGCCCTGGACCTCCTCGACGTGGACCCACTGGGCCTCGACCGGGTGGACCGCAACGTCATCACCACCATGATGGACAAGTTCGGCGGCGGGCCGGTGGGCCTGGATACCCTGGCCGCCGCGACCGGGGAAGACGCCGGCACCATCGGCGACGTGTACGAGCCCTATCTTTTGCAGCTGGGCTTCCTGATGCGCACGCCCCGGGGCCGGGTGCTGACCCCTTCCGCCTACGAGCACATGGGCCGAATTTATCCCAGCAAAACCGATCCGGCAGACGGTGCCGAGCAAACCTCATTGTTTTAAAAGGACAATTCGATGAAAACATCTGATTTTTACTATGATCTCCCCCAGGAACTGATCGCCCAGACCCCCGCGGAACCCCGGGACAGCGCCCGGATGCTGGTCTACCACCGGGACACCGGGACAACCGAGGACCGGATTTTCCGGGACCTGCCCGAATTTCTTCGGCCGGGCGACGTGATGGTGGTCAACGAAACCCGCGTGATCCCCGCCCGCCTGCTGGGCGTCAAAACGGAAACCGGCATCCCGGTGGAGGTGCTGCTGCTGCGCCGCCTCGATAAAGACCGCTGGGAAACCCTGGTCAAGCCAGGTCGGCGGCTCAAACAGGGCGCCCACGTCTCCTTTGGAGACGGGAAGCTCCTCTGCGAAATCGGCGAAACCACCAGCGCCGGCGGCAGGATCGTCACCTTCTCCTACGAGGGCGTTTTTGAAGCCCTGCTGGACGAGCTGGGCCAGATGCCCCTGCCCCCTTACATCCACGAAAAGCTCGAAAACCCGGAAATGTACCAGACCGTCTACGCCAGACAGGACGGCAGCGCCGCCGCCCCGACAGCCGGCCTCCACTTTACCGAGGAGGTGCTGGAGAAGGTCCGGGCCAAGGGCGTCGACATCGTGCCGGTTCTCCTCCACGTCGGCCTCGGCACCTTCCGCCCCGTGCAGGAGGAGGACATTGAAAACCACCTGATGCACGAGGAATACTACATGGTCACCCAGGACGCCGCGGACCGGATCAACCGGGCCAGGCAAAACGGCGGCAGGATCGTCTGCATCGGCACCACCTCCGTGCGCACCCTGGAAACCGCGGCCACGGAGGACGGCGTCGTCCACCCGGGCAGCGGGATGACCAAAATCTTTATCAAGCCCGGCGTCCCCTTCAAGGCCACCGACGTCCTGCTGACCAACTTCCACCTGCCCGAAAGCACCCTGCTGATGCTGGTCAGCGCCTTCATCGGCCGGGAAGAGGCCCTGCGCGTCTACCGGGAGGCGGTCGATAAAAGGTACCGTTTCTTTTCCTTCGGGGACTGCACGCTGTTCTGCTGAGAAAGGGGTTCCGCCGATGAAATACCTGATCGCTTCCGATATTCACGGGTCCGCCTCCGCCTGCGAGCATGTGCTCCGGCTATTTGAACGGGAAGGCTGCGACCGGCTGATCCTGCTGGGCGACCTGCTCTACCACGGCCCCCGCAACCCCCTGCCGGACGCCTACGACCCGCCGAAGGTCGCCCAGATGCTCAACGAAAAAGCCCACCTGATCCACGCCGTCCGCGGCAACTGCGACGCGGAGGTCGACCAGATGGTGCTGCATTTCCCCGTCCTGGCGGACTACGCCCTGATGCCGGTAGGAACCCGGCAGATGTTCATCACCCACGGCCACGTATATGGCCCTACCTGCCCGCCCCCGCACTGCCCGGGAGACATCCTCCTCTTTGGACACATCCACGTCCAGAAGTGCGAGGAACAGGACGGGCTGACCCTCCTCAACCCCGGCTCCGCCGCGATTCCGAAGGAGGGGAGCAAAAAGGCAGCAATGACGTTGGAAAACACACTATTCAGGTGGCTGGATCTCGAAAATGGAGAAGAATTGATGAGGTGGGAAAGCTGAGATAGGTAGGAGGTAGGAGGGTTCTGAGGGCCCGGAAAACTGTCCAGTGGACAGTTTTCACCGAAGAACGGGCCGGCAGGCCCTGGAGGAGGTATTTAGTGAGAGTGAAGAGTGAAGAGTGGAGAGTGGAGATGTAAGTTTGTCTCCGCGAGACTGAACGATACAAACGGAGAGCTGGGGCTGGAAGAGGCCCGGCTCTTCTTTTTTATGGGGATTTTGGGGATGGCTGATTTAAACAGAGCAGTTTTGGGGAAAGTAGAGCAGTTTTAGAGCAGTTTTCAAAGAAAAACTGCTCTACAAATATGCCTGATGGATCAGACGTTTCTATCAACGTAGAGCAGTTAGAGCAGTTTTTTGGAGGCTATTTAGCTTTTTTTATTCAAGTTTGTGTCCGCAGTAGGGACAAAAGTTCTTTTTCTCTTCTTCTGCCGGCACCTTCTTATTGATGGCGGATGTAAAGCCAGCGGCGATAATACCCGTCCGGGGAAAGAATCTGGCGGTGACTCTTTTTCGCAACATATTGCTGCAAAGACAACTGAGAGCGGATCCAAAGCACCGCCTTCAGGGACAACGTCGCGGACATATTGTGGATCAATTTGATTTTTCAGTTGTTTCCGGCAGGAACACAGAACCGTCCCCTGCGTTCTTATTGGTGGATTGTACGGTGTTGCTATAATTATTCTTATTCACGCTCATGTTTTAAAAACTCACAGAACCGTCCCTTTTATTTTCTTGAAAACATTATTTTTTAATTCTATAATGATAATTGGATTTTCTATCAGAAGATGGATAGATGTACGATTTAGGAGCGCGATATAGTAAAATTGCATTTGGAGAACAATTGACTCCTTGAACTATTCTTGCTGTATGCTCACCTTCTTGTATATTTCCTTTACCGTATAATTCTTCTATTGTAAACCCAAAACTCAATATATATGTATATGCTGAGAAATCAAAGACAATGCCTTTGCTAATATAATAATCATAAATTCTTTTATCTTCAGCATTATAACAAAAGTCTTGCTCAGAAAAAAACGGATACCATGTAAACATGTCTGGGTCAATTTTATCACCGTTCATATTCCGAAAACAAGCTTCTGATGTATACTCTTCTATGAATTCCGTTCGAATTATAAACCATGATCCATAGTCGTGCCACCACCAGTATCCTATAAATATCATTGCAAAAACACATACTAGAATATGTTTCCATATTCTATTCATCACTTACCTCCTGTTCTAAGCAAGTATTTATGGCCAATACAATGTGACGCCTTTACTTATAGAAATCTTTATTGTTTTCTGCCCGTTTTCATTGCACAGTCATTCTTTTCTTCTTTATGGCTCCTGTCTGCAATTGCGAGGACAAAGGTCAAAGCGGCTACTAATGAAAGCCGTGAGTAGAATAAGGATATGTTATGATTCATTTCAGCCTGGAGACGAGCTATGCCTTCCGATGTAATATAGTTCATGGCGGAATGATTTTCGCTTGCAGCGATTTCCGGTAGGAAAGGAATCATATGGTTGATTAAAACGTTCTTTATTCCCAATAGTTCAGAAAGGAGTATGAGGCAGTTGATTAGCAGACAACCGTATGCAAAAGAACGCAGTTCAGGACGCAACTGTATTTTTTTCTTGAAATAGATCAGGTATAAAAGTACGTAGACGATGGGGATAATGCCCTCACTCATGCATGTGAAGATGAATATCCATCCCAAATAATAGTATTCATTTTTATTCTCTTGTTTCATCAACATTCCTGTTTTACGCTTACGAAAGATAAGAATCATGAACAGCAGAACAAGAATGGCGCAACTCGTCGATAGCCATACGAAAACGGTCGTTTCGGAAAACTTGTGACTTATTGACTGTATATATTGACGATCCTGATCGGAAACAACGGCAGGAGGATCTGTATGACCGGCAATTGTTTCAACGATCTGCTTATTCAGCCCTTGAAAAGCGACATTGTCTACATATTCGCCCAATGCCTCTTCCGGAATGGCATCGGACGGCCGAACCAGAGCAGCCAGCCATTTGGAAGCATCCAAAAGAGTATTTCTGCTGCCAATGAATGAGGCGGAAGTAAACAGCGCAAGAATCAAAGCAACCCCTGCGATAAACAATCCGGCATGACAAGAAGTATGATCGCTATGCCCGCATCCGGTAACAGCTGCTTCCAAGCGCTTCTTTGTCATATAAGACACCTCCAACAATACACTTCGGCACCTTTTAACTTGATGAATATGATTGTATAGATCGGATGGTGTTCATTCCATGTCATGATCATTCATCAATTCATCAGACTGAATATGACTATCCTGACAGCCGTTGCATAACATTTATAAAAGTTCCTCAACCTTCATTCTGTACTTCTCTGCAAATGCTTTTGTCTCAGGACTCATCATCCAGTAGACTAAGGTGAAACCAGGAAAATATTTAAAAAGCCATGAAATAGCTCCAAAAAACTGCTCTAACTGCTCTACATCATCAAATATACCTGATACATCAGGCATTTTCGTAGAGCAGTTTTTCAGAATAAACTGCTCTGAAACTGCTCTGAACTGCTCTCAAACTGCTCTGAAAGCAGTTCACTCTTTATTCTTTTTCATGTTCCTGGTGAAGGACTGTCAGGGGTTTTTCAAGTATCTGTCCGGCTCCTCGCTCTCAGCTTAGCAATGACTTCCTCGGCCGGACTGCCCTGGTTTTCCATGGCCTGGTCCAGGCCGACGGTCAGCCGCTGGTCCAGCTCCTCCCCCGTCATTTCTTCCAGGGATTTGGGCCGGGAGCTCCTGGCGGTCGGCGTAAAGGGCAGGCCATGCACCTGAATGATCTGATGATAGAACATATTGATGCCCAGCGACGCGGAAATCCCCATATCAGCCAGAATCGCTTCCGCCTGTTCCTTGATCTCGGGTTCGATCCTCGCCACCACGTTTGCGCTTTTCTGTGCCATAGGCTCACCTCCGGTCTTCATTATACAATAATGTATTGACAAAAGCAATACATTTAGCTGGAGCACTATTTCAAGGGACCGCCGCCGAAGGGGCAAAAGCGCTCTTTAACCGCTGGTAATCTCCTCGGACAGGGTGAAGTAGGGAGAATAGACGGTGTAGTCCGTGCCGCCGACGGTGGTCTTCACGCAGACCATGTAGCGGCCGGGGGCGGCGGAGGTTCCGTCCTCCAGGCGGCCGTCCCAGTAGAGGGTGGTGCCCTCGGGCACCAGGCGCTGGGGGCGGGACGGGGTTTCGACGGCAAGATAGCGGACGGTCTTTCCCTGGGCGTTCAATACGGACACGGTCAGGGCGCAGGGCACGTCGTGGCCGACCCGGACTGCCAGTTCGTCCCCCCGGCCGGGGATAAAGGAAGGCTCTGTCCTTACGTCCAGCGCGACGTCCCCCTGGACGGGGAAGACGCGCAGCAGCCGGCTCTCGTGGAGCACCATCCTCTCCCCCTCCCGGGAAAAGATCTGCAGCATCAGATAGCCGGAGACGTCCTGCTCTTCGTCCGCCAGCGCCAGGGTGATCCGCCGCCGGTAGGTTCCTTCCGGCAGGAGGGTGCCTTCCCCGCCGTCGGCGATCATCGGGGCCTGGGAAAAGTCCCAGCCGCCCCGCTGGTCGTAGATCAGCTGGTAGGAGACCTCCGCCGGCCGGTTCAGCCGGAAGGTAAAGCCGATCTCCGCCACGTTTCCCGAAAAGACGGTCTGCTCAAAGCGGATGTCCGAAAGCACGTCCGCCGTCTGTTCGGCCCCGTCCTTCGGCATATAGAAGACAAAATCGCTGTTTTCCGGATAAATCTGCGGGGTGGAGGCGGCGTAGTGGGCCAGGAGATAGGTCTTGAGCTCCTTCAAAGATACCTTTCCGTCCCCGTCCCGGTCCGAAGGGATGGACGGCACGGGGTTCAGCGCGCCGGACAGGATGGACGTAAAATACCCGGCCCCGTGCAGGGCATCCGCCCCCTCGGCCCGCCAGTACCAGCTTTCCTCGCTGCCGCCGGCGCTGCAGAGCACGTAAAAATTCTCCCAGGCAAATGGATTGGCCTGGGCAAAGTCGCTCAGCCCCTTCCCGATGAAGGCCCCGGAATGGCAGGCGTCCAGCACCAGCACCTTGGTGCCGCGCACCGCGGTCAGCACGTTGGAAAGGGCCTGTGCGGTGAGCCGCGCTTCCACATTCCCGTCTGACAGCAGGAGGCTCGCGCTCAGGTTCGGCTGGTTGGCCGTATACAGGCCGTGGGTGCTGATATATAAAAGGGAAATATCGTTGTCCCCCGCCTCGCCGAAGGTCTCGCGCACGGCCTGCGCGAAGCCCTCCACGGAGGAAATCGTGTCGCACTCCGTCCGGATTTCCTGATATTCCCGGGCGTCGGAGGAAAGGAGGCTTTTCATCAGCATCGCGTTCTGCTGGGCCGCCGGGGTGGTTTCCGGCTGGCTGACAAAGCGGTCGCAGGTCACCAGGAGGGCGCGGAGGACCGGCTGCGGCGCTTCCTCCGCAGACCCCGCTGCGGGCAGCCTGCCCCGCGCCAGCATTGCCAGCAGGAGCAGAATGGTCAGCACCCGTCTCACGGCTCTCCCTCCTTCCCTGTGTTCTCCGCCGTCACGCGGGCGGCCGCTTCTATTATAATGTATTTTTGCTTTCCTGGCAAACGGCACAAAAACGGCAGGAATCCGCGGCCCTTTCTTCCCGCCGGGCGGGCAGCATTTCTTCACCCCTTCCCGGAGGATCAAAAAACACGCTCCTTCGCATAAGGAGGGAGCGCGTTTCATGGGTTCCGGTCAGCAGATCCGGGTTATTCCGCCCGGCCTATGACCGCGGTTTTTCCCTTTGATTTTTGACGGTGCGGATGACCGACATGACCAGATATGCCAGAAGAACGGCGCCGCAAACCGCGTACACCCAGCTGCTCACCGGGACGAACCGGCCCAGGATCAGCCCCGCCAGCGCCAGAAAAGCGGCGATATCCGGGAGAAAGGGAACGATCTTTTTCATCAGTCATTCTCCTTTTGAAAGGTTCAGCTCTCCGCTTTCTCTTCCCCCGTCAGCATGCCGATCAGCTCGTTGCTGCGGGCGATGAAGGCTTTGAGGTCCTCCGCCTCCAGCGGGCGGGAGGACAGGCGGGCGATGTCGTAGAGCTGCTTTTCCAGCAGGGTCTTCTTTTCGCCGGCTTCCATCGCCTGCAGGCTGCGGATGATGGGCGAACGCTTGTTGACCACCAGGGTGTAGCGGGAGGGGAAGCTGAACTTCTCCCCGTAGGCGGCGCTCATTTCCTTGTAGCGGCGCACCTGCTCGTCTTCGACCAGCACCACCGGCAGCTTTTCGTCGGACAGGGCTTCGGCCTTGACGGTCAGGTCTTTCTGGTCCAGGGCGGCGCGGAACTCGTCCTGCAGGGCCGCTTCGTCCACCTGGAGCCCGTCCTCCGCGTTCTCCTGCTTGAGGCCGGAAACGTCGGCGTCCACCCGGGCGAAGGTCAGGCCGTCGTTCCCGCTGCCGAACTCCATGAAGGACATGAAGTTCATATCAATCAGCGTGTCCAGCACCGCCACGTCGATGCCCCGCTCGGTGTACAGGGAAACGGCGGCCGCCTGGCGCTGGGGCTCGGTGGTGTAGAAGATCTTCTTTTCGGCCTTTTCCTTGTTGCGGGCCTGGTATTCGGCGAAGGTCAGGTATTCGTCCTTCACGGTGTGGAGCAGCAGCACGTCCTTGACCATCTGGTAGAACTTGTCGTCCCTAATGCAGCCGTACTTGACGAAGGGGGCGATGTCGTTCCAGTAGCCCTCGTAGGTCTTGCGCTCGGTGTTGAACAGGGCGTTCAGCTTGTCTGCCACCTTCTTGGTGATGTGCTGGGAGAGGCGCTTGACGTACCCGTCGTTCTGCAGGAAGGAACGGGAGACGTTCAGCGGCAGGTCCGGGCAGTCGATGACGCCCTTCAGGAGCATCAGGAACTCGGGGATGACTTCCTTGATGTTGTCCGCCACGAACACCTGGCGGTTAAACAGCTTGATTTCCCCGTCGTTGGTGCCAAAGTCCCGGCGGATGCGCGGGAAGTAGAGGATGCCCTTGAGGTTGAAGGGATAGTCCACGTTCAGATGGACCCAGAACAGCGGGTCCTCATAGGTGTGGAAGAGACGGTGGTAGGTTTCCTTGTACTCATCCTCCGTGCAGTCCTTGGGGGCTTTGAGCCACAGGGGATGGGTGTCGTTGATGGGCTTTTCTTCCTCGGGCTGCTCTTCTTCCTTCGCGGCCTCACCGCCCTCGGGCTTTGCTTCGTCCTTCTTTTCCGCCTTTTCGGCCTCGTGCTTGCGGATCAGGGCCAGGTCCTCCAGGTAGATCGGCACGGACATGTAGCCGCAGTAGCGGTCCAGCACCTCGCGGACGCGGACCCCGTCCAGGAATTCCTTCTCGTCCTCCATGATGTGCAGGGTGATGGTCGTGCCCCGCTGGGTGCGGCCGCCCTCCCGCATGGTAAAGGACATGCCGTCCTCGCTCTCCCAGATCACGGGAGCGGCCCCCTCCTGGAAGCTCAGGGTGTCGATGGTCACCTTGTCCGCCACCATGAAGGCGGAATAAAAGCCCAGGCCAAAGTGGCCGATGATGCCGTCCTTCTCCCCGCCCTGGTAGTTCTTGAGGAATTCCTCGGCCCCGGAGAAGGCCACCTGGTTGATGTACTTTTCCACTTCCTCGGCGGTCATGCCGATGCCGTTGTCCGTAAAGCGGAGCTCCCCGGCCTCGGCGTCCACGGTGACGGTCACGCGGAGGTCTTCCCCCTCCGCCCCGCCGGTGGCCAGCTTATACTTGGTCACGGCGTCGCAGCCGTTGGACACCATCTCGCGGATAAAAATATCCTTATCGGAATACAGCCAGCGCTTGATGACCGGCATGATGTTTTGAGCGTCAATGGAAATGCTGCCGTTTTTCTGCATGATGTGCCTCCTTAAACTATCCACCTGAAACGGGATGCGCGGCCCCCGGAGAAAAGCCCGGCCAAAGCCGCTTCCCGCTGGATCACTTTCATCGGACAGCCCCTTTGGGCCATGTCCAAAGGAGATTATAGCACACCTGAACAGGGAATGCAATATAAAATTAGCACTCATTCAAAATGAGTGCTAACAATGATCTTGGGCTGTTTTGTCAGTAGGTTACTAAATATCTGGCGATTTCCCAGTTGCTCACGCGGGTGCGGTATTCGTCCCACTCCCGGCGCTTGCCGGCGATGTACTGGTTGGTGACGTGCTCGCCCATGGCGTCGGTGAGGACCCGGTCCTCCGCAAAGCTGTCCAGGGCGTCCCGGAGGTTGCCGGGCAGGGAATGGATGCCCCGGCTCCGGCGGGCCGGATGGTCCATCAGGTAGATGTTTTCCGAAATCTCCTCCGGCGGGGTCAGGCCGCGCTCGATGCCGTCCAGCCCGGCCGCCAGGCAGGCGGCGATCTCCAGATAGGGGTTGCAGGAGGGGTCGGGGCTGCGGAGCTCCACCCGGGTGGACTGGCCGCGGGCGGAGGGAATGCGGATCAGGGCGCTGCGGTTGCCGGTGGACCAGGCGATGTAGCAGGGCGCTTCATACCCCGGCACCAGGCGCTTATAGGAATTGACCAGGGGATTGGCGATGGCGCAGATGCCCTTGACATGGTCCAGAATGCCCGCGATAAAGGAGCGGCAGGCGGATGATAGCTGCTTTTCCCCGTCCGGGTCAAAGAAGACGTTCTTCCCTTCGTGGAACAGGGACATGTTGGTGTGCATGCCGGAACCGGCCTGGCCGAAGATGGGCTTGGGCATGAAGGTGGCGTGCAGGCCGTTTTTCTGGGCGATGGCCTTGACCGCCAGCTTGAAGGTCATGATGTTGTCGGCGGCGCGGAGGGCGTCGGCGTATTTAAAGTCGATCTCGTGCTGGCCGCGAGCGCACTCGTGGTGGGAGGCTTCGATCTCAAAGCCCATCTCCTCCAGCGTCAGGCAGATTTCCCGGCGGGTGGTTTCCCCGTGGTCGAGGGGGCCCAAATCAAAGTACCCGGCCTCGTCCCCCGTCTCGGTGGTGGGCCGTCCCTCCCCGTCCAGCTGGAAGAGGAAGAACTCCATTTCCGGGCCGACGTTGAAGGAATAGCCCATGTCCGCCGCCTTTTTGAGCACCCGCTTGAGCGTCCCCCGGGGATCGCCCACAAAGGGCGTTCCGTCCGGGTTGTACACGTCGCAGATCAGCCGGCCTACCCGGCCCCGGCCCCGGGTCACGTTTTCGGGCAGCACCACGAAGGTGTCCAGGTCCGGAAACAGGTACTGGTCCGACTCGTGGATGCGCACGAAGCCCTCGATGGAGCTGCCGTCCAGAGAGATTTCGTTGTTCAGCGCCTTTGGCAGCTGGGAGGCGGTGATGGCGACGTTTTTCAGCTGGCCGAAAATATCCGTAAACTGCAGGCGGATAAAGGAAATCCCCTGCTCGCGGACCAGGCGCACGATGTCTTCTTTGGTGTAAGCCATAAACCAAGCCTCCCATAAAAAAATCGTCTTCAATTATAAAGACGATTTTTTTCCCTGTCAAACAAAACTTTGTCTTTTGCTTGGCTTTCTTTGGGTTTATCTGCGCTGCAGCAGCGTCAGCAGGTAGACGAACTCCTCTTTAAAAGCGTCTCCGGTCACGGAGGGGCAGCTGCGGGCCAGGGAAAGGGCGCTGTCAAAGGTGGCGGAGCCCTTGTATTCGCTGTCCCTTAAGATCATGGCTGCCTCGGCCACGGACGCCGCAAAGCGCATGTTTTCGGGAAGTTCCTTCATTGCTTCGCCGGAAAGGGGCCAGGTTTCGAGCGTGCTCGCACCGCCGTCCGGCTTTTTATAGCGGATGTTCAGGGTCAGCCATTCGGCGTTCTCCGTATCTCCGGTCGGTTCCGCCGTCGCCTGGTACTTGCTCACCGGAGCGTCCGCCTGGAAGGAGCTTCCGGCCGGGACGATCTCGTACAGGGCCGTCACCCGGTGGCCGCTGCCGATCTCTCCCCCGTCCTTGGTATCGTCCGCAAAGTCCCGGGCGTCCATCACCCGGTCCTCGTAGCCGATCAGGCGGTAGGCGCTGACCCTGGAAGGGTTAAAGTCCAGCTGCAGTTTTACGTCCCGGGCCACCTCCACGAAGGTTCCGCCGGCCTCGGTCGCCAGGGCCCGCCGGGCCTCGAAGACCGTGTCCAGGTAGTAGTAGTTGCCGTCGCCGTAGTCTGCCAGGGCCTCCAGCTTGTTGTCCTTATAGTTACCGTAGCCCACGCCCAGCATGGTGAGCCTGGTGCCGCCGAGCTTCTTTTCCATCACCAGGCGGGCCAGGTCGCCTTCGCTGGTCATCCCGACGTTGAAGTCCCCATCCGTCGCCATGATGATCCGGTTGACCCCGCCGGGCACCGCGTATCGTTCCGCCAGCTGGTAGGCCGTCCGGATCCCGGCGGCGCTGTTGGTGCTGCCGCCCGCCTCCAGGGCCTGGATGGCGCTGCTGATCCGCACCTTGTCCGCCGCGGGGACGCCGGCAAGAACCACCTCGTCCCGGGAGGCGTAGGTCACCAGGGACACCCTGTCCTCGGGCGAAAGCACGTCGAGCAGCAGCAGGAAGGCGCGCTTGACCAGGTCCAGCCGGTCCGAACCAAACATGGAGCCGGACACGTCGATCAAAAAGACCAGGTTGTGGGCAGGCCTTTCCTCCGCCATGACCTCTTTTGCCTGTAGGCCGACCTGGAGCAGCAGGGTTTCCTCGTTCCAGGGGCAGGGGGCCAGGGCCATGCTGACGCCGAAGGGGCTGTCCCCCTTAGGGCCTTCATAGTCATAATGGAAGTAGTTGAGCATTTCCTCCACGCGCACCGCGTCCGGCGGGACCTCCTGCCCGGCCAGAATCATCGAACGGACCTGGGCGTAGGAGGCCGTGTCCACGTCCGCCGCGAAGGTGGACAGAGGATTCACGGAAACGCTCTGAAAACCGTTTTCATGGAAATAGGTATATTCGTTGGTGTTCCACTGCCGCTCTCCGGCTGACCGGGCGTACATCGCGTTGGCGGCGCTGACGGCGGGCATACTCGCAATGGCGGCGGACACGCTCTCCATAGCCATGGGAGCGGCGCTTCCGTATCCGTCCTCCACCTCCATATCCATTTCGCTGGGCGCTCCTGACACTCCTGTCAAGAGGCGCTCGATCATGTCCTTGACTTCCAGGCTTTGCCCCTCGTCCACTGCCTTGGTCAGGGCAGGCTCAGCTTCTTCAGAAAAGAGAACCTCCCTGGTTTTGCTGTCCACCATGCCGGTGGCCAGGAGATCATTCCTTTCCTGGAATTCCAGCACCGCCTGCTCCGTCGTTTCGTCAAAGGTTCCCGTGGGGTCCTGGTCCAGGTAGTGTAGTTCCCGGAGCCTTTCCTGCACGGCCCGCACCTCTTCCCCGCTGTCGCCGCGCTTCAGGATGGTTTCCGCCAGGCCCGAGGGCACGGCGGCGGCCAACAGGGCCGCGATCAGAAGAAGAGAAAGAAACTGTCTGTATTTCATGTTGCGTCCTCCTTTCAGCAAAGCGGTCAGGATCATTCTGATCTTGCCGCCGCTTCGTCCGTGTGTCTTGTCGTCAACCGGTTTCAATAACACAGACGCAGGAGGATCAAAAAAGTTCCCGCAGAAGCAGAAAATTCCAAAAAGAATTTTTGCTCCTGCGGGATTTGTATCACTTATTCAGCGATCACCTTGTGGAAGACCTTCTTGCCGCGGCGGATCATCACGCCGTTTTCAAGCTGGGCCAGGGTATATACGCTGTCGATGGATTCGGGCTTTTCGCCGTCAATGGTGACGCCGCCCTGCTCGACGAGCTTTCTTGCCTTGGACTTGCTCTCCGCCAGCTTGGACAGGACCAGCAGGTCCACCACGTTGCAGCCGCCTTCGGGCACGTCCGCCTTGGAAATGACGGTTTTCGGGGTGTTCTCGTCGCTGCCCGCGCCGGAGAAGAGGGAAGCGGCGGTGGCTTCCGCCTTCTGGGCCTCTTCCTCGCCGTGCACCAGGGCGGTCAGGGAGTGGGCCAGGATCTTCTTCTTTTCGTTGATGCGGGAATCGTCCCAGTGCTCCATCTCCTCGATCTCGGCAAGCGGGATGAAGGTCAGCATCCGGATGCACTTCATGACGTCCGCGTCGTCGATGTTCCGCCAGTACTGGTAGAACTCGTAGGGAGAGGTCTTGGCCGGGTCCAGCCAGACCGCGCCCTTGGCGGTCTTGCCCATCTTTTTGCCCTCGCTGTTGAGAAGCAAGGTAATGGTCATGGCGTAGGCGTCGTCCCCGGGCTGATCGTCCGTCTGGGTGTACTTGCGGATCAGCTCGGTGCCGGCCAGCATGTTGCTCCACTGGTCGTCGCCGCCGAACTGCA
>DGRV01000030.1:47095-47519 GCA_002391225.1 Christensenella sp. UBA4379 | reverse complement strand
AAAAACGTGAAATGACGCAGCAGAGGCAAAGCATTGGCGGGTACGGAAGCCGTACCCGCCAATGCGGCGGATGAAATTACTTTTCGAGGGTTACGCCTGCAAAATTGTTGGCGTTGGAGGCGTTGGGCGCGAAGCCCTTGAGGGCCGGGGAGGCCAGGAAGTATTCCTGGGGGCTGGCGACGATCGCGACGATGCAGTCGTCCAGGATCAGGTTGGTGGCTTCCTTGTAGTATTCCTCGCGCTTGGCGGTGTCGGAGGTGGCGACGGCCAGCTCGCACAGCTCGTCGACGCGGGCGTTGGAATAATCCTGAATGTTGGCGGAGGAGCCGGTCTTGAAGAAGAAGGCGACCGCGCGGCTCGGGTCGGAGCCGGCGCCGTTCTGGCAGACCATGATTTCGTAGTTATGGGCGGACCAGTCGGCGAC
>DGRV01000030.1:5617-47010 GCA_002391225.1 Christensenella sp. UBA4379 | reverse complement strand
ACCTCGGCGCGGATGCCGATCTGCTCCAGCTGGGCCTGGGCGACCATGCCGGTGTCGCGGATGCTGTCCAGCAGACCGACGGTGATGACGCAGTCAAAGCCGTTGGGATAGCCGGCTTCTGCCATCAGCTGCTTGGCCTTCTCGATGTTCTGGGTGTAATATTCGTTTTCGGTCACGTCGACGGCCCAGTGGCCCAGGGAAGCGGGCACGAAGCCGGAAACGGTCGCTTTGCCGTTGAAGGCCAGCTCGATGATCTCCTCGCGGTCCAGGGCCAGGTTGATGGCCTGACGGACCAGGGGGTTGTCAAAGGGCTTGCGCTGGACGTTCATGAACAGGCCGGTGTAGTTGCGGCTCTGATAGGAAACGACCTGGATGTCGTCGCCCTCGATCAGGTCCAGCATGGCGGTGTCGGCCACGATCAGGTCCACGGAGCCGGAGCGCAGGGCGGCCAGACGGGCGGCGGTATCGGGCATGACATAGAATTCGATCGCGTCAAAGGTGGCCTTGCCCGCTTCGTCAAAGTAATCCGGGTAGGCGTTCACGACCACGTGGTTGTCGGGCACCCACTCGCCCAGGGTGTAGGGGCCGGTGCCGGCGTCCGCGCGCAGCAGGCTGCCTTCGTTGGCTTCCACGACTTCCTTGGCCACGATGGAGCAGTAAGAGGAGGAGAGGTTGGCCAGGAAGGGGGCGTTGATCTTCTGCAGGGTGATCTTGACGGTCAGGTCGTCGACCACTTCCACGGTCTCGATGTCCCCGACGTAGCTGGAGGAGTTGCCCAGGGCGCCGGTGGCCGGATCCAGAATGCGCTCAAAGGAATATTTGACGTCTTCCGCGGTCATCTTGCGGCCGTTATGGAAGGTGACGTTGTCCGCCAGGTGGAAAATGTAGGTCTGGTCGTCCGGCTGTTCCCAGCTGGTGGCCAGCTCGGGGATGACGTTCAGGTTCTCGTCCACGTCCACCAGGGTGTTGTAGATCTGGCCGATCATCCGCATGGAGGCCACGGCGGAGATGGTGTGCGGGTCAAAACCGACGGGCTCTGCGTCCGTACCGTAGCGGAGCACGTTGCCTTCGCCGAACGCGGCCGGAACCAGGGCCAGCGCCATCGACAGCGCCAGGATCAGGGCAAACAGTTTCTTCATGAGAACACCTCTTTCTATAACATTTTCAAAGCGCCTTCGCGCAATGATTCTGTTTCCCTTGGCCAACCAATGACCAGAAACGCTATTTTCAAACCTCGCTGGTATTGTAGCACAGATTTTTTCGGATGACAAGCGGTGGAAAGTGGTTTATGTTCACGATGATGTTCCCGGGCATAGTAACATTTTTCTTTCCAACGGGAAATGTTTATGGTAGAATGTAAGCGATGGAAAAACTTGGACCTACAGCAAAGATAGGAATCGGAAGGGAGGGCTCCGCAATGTCTACCGCGCCAGTATCCGTTCCAAAGATATGGAACCGGTTAAATACGGAAAATCAGCAGCATGCGCTTACCTATATGGAATTTCTTTATGATCAGCAGGAAGAAAACAAAAAGAAGCCGAAGAAGCTGCCGTTTGGCTGTTTGAAAGGCAAATTGACCATGACGGAGGATTTTGACGACCCCCTGTCGGAATTCGAGGAGTATCGATAAAGGAAACCGGTGGGCGGAAAGACATAAGTTATAAAAAAGCCCTCGCAATGTTAGCATGAAAAGACCTGGCAGTCGAGTCAACTAACATAGGAGGGGGTCGTCATGAAGAATGACTACGAAAGTCTAACACACATAAAATGGCGGTGTCAATATCTGGTCGTGATCACGCAGGCCAACTGCTTCCGAGTTTTTGAAAAGAAAGAACCAGCGGGCTGGTAAGTATCCTAAAACCTTCACATCGCAATACGGCTAAGATCATGTCTGCAAGCGTTTTTATGATCCTGTGATCGAATAGAATATCATTCAATGGCGGGTCTATTTCCTTTCAAGAAATTCTTCCGGGGTAAACAGGGGAATGTCAAAAGAAAGGAAATCTTTTTTGTTCCGGGTCACGATGCCTTCACAGCGGTTGGATTTGGCGCAGGTGGCGAGCAGACAGTCTTCAAAATCCCGCGCTTTCATTTGCAAGGCATTGAGTACGTCCTCGTTGGTGACAGTCAGCACCCGAACCGTATTCAGCAGGGCGTCGATCAGCCGGTAGGTTTCATCAATGCTGCCAAGGGCCTTTCGCGTCAGGTAGAAAATATCGGTGACGGCGGATGCAGATACATAGCCCTGCACTTCTCTGTTCTCACACTGACGGAGCACGGCGCTGGAGGTTTCAAAAAAATGCTCTCTTTTGAGCAGTACATCCAGAATGACGTTGGTGTCAATCATCCAGTTCATAACGGCGAAGCCTTTCTTCCCGCAGGGTGGAACGATCCATGTCCTGAGGAACTTTCCCTTCCAGTGCGCCGGAAAGAATATCCACGGAGGATACGTTGGGGTTGATCACCTTGGCGACCGTTTTCCCGTTCCGCGTAATCCAGATGTTTTCCGTGGCGACCAGGTCCAGGTATTTTCCGAGATTGGTCTTGAATTCGGTTGCGGTAACTTCCATGGGATTGCACCTCCTTGATAATGATATTTTAATCGATTTTCGTGAAAAATGCAAATAAAATCGATCGATTTTGATTGAAGATGGTCAATGATTGATTAACGTTCAAATACCTTGTGGTATGATAGACATAGTGGCTAATGTTGTCCTGATTATACGGTATAAAAATCGATTGAATTCATGGCTTCGTTTTGGTATACTTTAGACGGTAGTTAATGACGATAGTTTTGTGTACGGATATAGGGGACGGAGAATCGGGAAAGGGATGTTCCTATGAAAAAAAGCTTGTCAATATTACTGGTCATCGTTTTTTTATTGCCGCTTGTATGCATAGCGGAGGCGGAGCCGTTCTCCAATAATCCGGATATGATTGAGAAAGCGGCGTTGTCTGTATTGAAGCTGTCGACTTTTGATATATTTGGCGATCCTGTTGCAACCGGAAGTGGCTTTGTGATGTTTGATAATAGGACACTGATCACGAATTATCATGTGATGGAAGATGCGTATACAATGACAGCGGAAAGCGATGAAGGATATCAGTATTATATCACTGGAATCAAAACAGCAGACAAGAAAAAGGATATTGCCATTATGCAGTTCTCAGCACCTACAGTAATGACACCACTAACCTATTCATTGGATGGAATTAAGCGGGGAGAGCGAGTGACTGCAATCGGCAGTCCGGTGGGACTGAAAAACAGTGTATCCATGGGTAATATCAGCTATGTTTTCAAAGAAGCGGATGTGAACTGGATTCAGACGACTGCACCCATTTCCCATGGGAGCAGCGGCGGTGCGTTATTCAATGAAGAAGGAGAAGTCATTGGTGTTACCAGTGCTACCCGGTCTGATGGGCAGAATATCAACTTTGCTGTCAATATTGTAGAAGCTGTAGATTTATATCAAAATTGGGATCATACGGTAATAAAGCTTGGTCAACAGCCGGGATTTCCAGATATGCTCTGTGATCAAGGAGATAAGTATTATTGGAGTGATACAAATGAAGAACATTATGATTTGGCTGCAAAGTACTATGAAAAAGCGGCTGAATTAGGACAGATTCAAGCTATTTATATGTTGGGTAGGTGTTATTTTAAAGGAAGCGGAGTTCAACAAAACGAAAAGAAAGCAATAGAGTTTTTATCAAGAGCAAGTTATTTGGGAAACTCTGATGCTATGGAATTATTAGGTGATAGTTATCTTAATGGTAACGTGATTGAGAAAGATGAGAATAAAGGTTTAGAGCTTCTTTATCAAGCAGCAGAATTTGGAAACACAAAAGCTATGAACGATTTAGCAATATATTATAACAATACGAAGAAAGAATATGATAAAAAAATCAAATGGGCTCAGGAATCAGCGAATTATGGTGATGGTGATGGTATGTATATTTTAGGACATTCATATGACTATGGATTAGGAGTTGAAGCTGATAAAAGAAAGGCTTTTGAATGGTATTTGAAAGCTGCAGAAGCAGGTAGTGGTGAAGGAATGTGTCAAATTGGTTATTTTTTTCGAGATGGTGTAGGAACGGATGCAAGTACAGAAAAAATGATATATTGGTTTGAAAAATCAGCAGAAACAAATAATGAACGAGGGTTAGTTGCTTTAGCTGATTGTTATTATAGAGGAATAGGAGTAAAGCAAAATAAGAAAAGAGCGTTTGATCTGGTATTAAAAGCTACAGATTTGGATTATTCTTTAGCAATGATACTTGTTGGATTAGTTTTTGAGAATGGTGATGTAAATTATAATCTTGCGGAAGAATGGTATCAGAAAGCGATTGATGCTGGAGATGAAGATGCTCAGCAATATCTGAAAAATTTGCACTCAGGTATACGAAATACTTGGTAAATCCCTGTATTGATATATCGGATACAAATCTTTGATGGCATACTAAGAAAAAAGCTTTATAAGGTTTCACGTATCATATAAAACAAGCCGGCGGAGCAAAACGACTCTGTCGGCCTGTTTTTTCTATTGTAACTCTTTGCTAAGTTTTTAGGCGTTTAAAGTAGCGGGATGCCCTGCGGAGGGGGTGATCAGGGGGAACCTTCCCCATGATGGTAATCCGCAGCGGCGGCATGTACGCCGCGAGGAGTATTTTTGCGCAGCAGAATGCTACTTGGGAAAACGAAGCCCTCTCCACTTCTGCGGAGCAAAAATACATACCTTGCGCCTTTGCCGCCCGGGAGCGTCGTAGACGCGAGAGGCAAAGGCGAGGGGGTCCTCGCTAGGGGGACGTGTCCCCCTAGCGGTTATTTCGCGTTTTTGACCTGTCCCCAGAAGTTGTTGTACAGGGTCAGCTTGTCGTCCGGGATGTCGTGGAAGAATTCGCAGCGCTGGATGACGTCCGGGTCGGGGTTGATGGTCTTGTTCTCGGTGTAGTCCTCGCCCATCAGCTCGATGGCGTCGGCGTTGGGTGAAGAGTACCAGATGTATTCGCAGTTCTTCTGCGCGATCTCGGGGCGGCAGAGGAAGTCGATCAGCTTTTCAGCGTTTTCCTTGTTCTTGGCGGTGGCGGGGATGACCATCGGGTCAATCCAGACGTTGCTGCCCTCCATGGGCACGGCGTAATCGAGGTCCTCGTTCTTTTCCATGGCGTAGAGGGCGTCGCCGGAGTAGATCAGGGCCAGGGCGGCTTCGCCGGCCACCATCTTGTCCTTGGTCTCGTCCACGTAGTAGGCCTTGACGATGGGCTTCTGGGCGATCAGCTTGTCGGTGGCGGCCTTGAGCTCGATCAGGTCGCGGGAGTTCATGGAGTAGCCCAGGTACTTGAGGGCCACGCCCAGGGTGTCGCGCATGGAGTCCATCATGAAGATGCTGTCAGCGTACTTTTCGTCCCACAGGATGCCCCAGGATTCGACGGGCTCGTCCACCAGCTTAGTGTTGTACAGGATGCCCACGGTGCCCCACATGAAGGGGACGGAGTATTTGTTCTCCGGGTCGTAGTCGGGGTTTTTGAGGCTGTCCTGGATGTGGACGAAGTTGGGCACGTTGTCAAAGTTGATTTCCGCCAGCATGTTCTTGGAAATCATCCGCTCCACGCAGTAGTCGGAGGGGAAGACCAGGTCGTACGCGCCGGGGCTGACCTCGACCTGCAGCATCATGTCCTCGTTGGTGGTGAAGTACATTTTGTTGACGTGGATGCCGGTCTCCTGTTCGAAGATCTCGAAGACCTCTTCATCCATGTAATCATACCAGTTGTACACGTTGACCACTTCCTGGGCGGCGTGGGCGGGGATCAGGGCCAGGCAGAGCGCCATCATCAGAGCCAGGGAAACCATCTTTTTCATGCTTGTGTCCTCCGTTTTAGTGTTGATATGGGGATGCTTTCACCTTAGAAAGCGGGGGATCAGGATTTTTCCTCGTCGGTCCTCTTGTTGACCAGCAGCAGCAGGACCAGCAGGACCACGAACATCAGCGCGGACAGGGCGTTCATCGTAGGCTTGATGCCCTTTCGGGCCTGGGAGTAGATCAGGGTGGAGAGGTTCTGGACCAGGGGCGATGTGGTAAAGTAGCTGATCGTGAAATCGTCCAGCGACAGGGTGAAGGCCAGCATCGCGCCGGTGATCACGCCGGGCATGACCTCCGGCAGGATCACGTGGAGCAGGGCGTACATCGGGGTGGCCCCCAGGTCCAGGGCGGCCTCGTAGGTGTTCTTGTTCATCTGCTTGAGCTTGGGCATCACCGACAGGATCACGTAAGGGGTGTCGAAGGTGATGTGGGCCAGCAGCATCGTCACGTACCCGCGCTCCACCCGGGTGAAGATGAACAGCAGCATCAGACTGATACCGGTCACGATGTCCGGCATGGTCATGGGAATGTTGTTCAGCGTCAGCATCAGGGACTGGGGACGCTTGCGCATCGCGTGGATGCCGATGGCGGCCAGGGTGCCCAGGATGGTGGAAAACAGGGCCGCCAGTACGGCGATGCTCAGGGTGATCCACAGGGAGTGCATGATGTTGGGGTCGTTGAAGAGCTTGCCGTACCAGACGAAGGAAAAGCCCTCCCACTTGGCGCGGCTCTCCCCGGCGTTAAAGGACTGGATGATCAGCACCAGGATGGGGATGTAGAGGAAAGCGAGGATCAGCCCCAGATAAATGCGTTTGAGCGCTTTCATTTAGACGATTCCGCCTCCTTCCCCTTTGGGGTCCGCCTTGCGCAGCAGGCCCAGCGACGCCAGAATCAGGATCATCATCAGCAAGCTCAGGGCGGAGCCCACGTTCCACTCCGTCACGCTGGTGGAGAGGAACTTCGCTTCGATCAGGTCGCCGAAGAGCTGCACCTTGCCGCCGCCCAGCAGGCGGGAAATGTAGAAGGTGGTGACCGCCGGCATAAAGACCATGGTGATGCCGCTGACGATGCCCGGGACGGACAGGGGCAGGGTGACCTTGTAGAAGGTGTGCCACTTGTCGCAGCCCAGGTCCATGGCGGCCTCGGAGAGCTTGTAGTCCATCTTGTTGAGCACGTTGTAGATGGGGAAGACCATGAAGGGCAGGAAGTTGTAGATCATGCCTACCTGGACGGCGGCGGTGTTGTTGAGCAGCTTCTGCCGCCCGATGCCCACCCATTCCAGGATCGTGTTGATCAGGCCGTTGTCTTCCAGCAGGCTCATCATGGCGATGGTGCGCAACAGGAAGTTCATCCACATCGGGACGATGAAGAGGATGACCAGGGTGGGGCCGAGCTTAAAATCCCGGTCCGCCATGATATGGGCGGCGGGGTAGCCCAGCAGCAGGCAGATGACCGTGCACAGGAAGGCCATCCAGAGGGAAAAGACCAGGGTGTCGATGTTGATGGAGTTCCGGGCCAGGCCTAAGTCGTTCAGCGTCAGGCCCATGCTCAGGTAGGTGTCCAGCTCGGCCGGGTCGATGGCCTTGCGGGCGTTGTAGTTGCTGTCCCAGAAGTTCTTGAAGTTATCCAGGGTAAAGTTCCCGGCCGGGTCGGTAAAGGAAAAGTAGCACACCAGCAGGCAGGGAAGGACCGTGAACACGATCAGCCACAGCACGTAGGGCGATGCAAAGAACGGCCGCTTGAACCCGCGGTTTTTGTGGATGTAGGCCACCAGCAGGGCGATAAAGACGATGAAGCCGACGCCCATGACCCAGTAGCCCCAGGAGGGCACCTGAAAATCGGTCACTTTTTCTCTCCCTCCTCCATCTTGTGCATGATGTGGATGTTGAAGGGCACGACCGACAGGCCGACCCGGCTGCCTTCCGGCTCCATGGCGGTGGAATGGACCTTCCACAGGATGCCGCCGGCCTCGATCATCATCTCGTAGTGGACGCCCTTAAACAGCACGGAGCGGACCACGCCGGTCAGGTGGCCGACGTCCTCGCCCACCAGCACGATGTCCTCGGGGCGGATAACCACGTCCACCGGGGTGTTTTCGCCGAAGCCCTCGTCCACGCAGGCAAACTTCGTCCCGCAGAACTCCACCAGCTCGTCGCGGATCATCGTGCCGGGGATGATGTTGCTCTCTCCGATGAAGTTGGCGACGAAGGCGTTCTTCGGCTCGTCGTAAATGCCCTTGGGTGTACCGATCTGCAGGATCCGCCCGCCCTGCATGACGACGATGGTGTCGGACATGGTGAGGGCCTCCTCCTGGTCGTGGGTGACGTAGAGGAAGGTGATGCCAAGACGCTGCTGCATGGACTTAAGCTCCAGCTGCATCTCCTTGCGCAGCTTGAGGTCCAGTGCCCCAAGGGGCTCGTCCAGCAGAAGGACCTCGGGCTCGTTGACCAGGGAGCGGGCGATGGCGATGCGCTGCTGCTGGCCGCCCGAGAGGGACTCCACGCTGCGCTTGCCGTAGCCGGACATGTTGACCAGGTCCAGCATCCGGTCGACCTTCTGGCGGATCTCGTCCCTGGGCGTCTTTTTCAGCTTCAGGCCGAAGGCGATGTTGTCCGCCACGTTCAGGTGGGGGAAGAGGGCGTACTTCTGGAACACCGTGTTGACGCGGCGCTTGTAAGGCGGAACGCCGGTGATGTCCTGCCCGTCGAAAATAACGCTCCCCTCGTCCGGGTTTTCAAACCCGCCGATGATGCGCAGCGTCGTTGTTTTCCCGCAGCCGGAGGGGCCCAGCAGGGTCACGAACTCCTTCTTGCGGATGTACAGGTTGATGTGGTCCAGCACCGTCACCCCGTCATAGGCCTTGGTGATGCCCTTGAGGGTGATCAGACGGGGCTGCTCTTCCATGCTGGTAAACTCGAGGCGGGGAACATTGATTTCGGGCATAGGAGGACCTCCGCTGTTGTTGGGGGGAATAGGGATTAGGGACTGGGGGATTGGGGAATAGGGATTAGGTAGGAGGTAGGAGGTAGTAGGTAGGAGGTATATGGTGAGTGAAGAGGAGAAATGCGTGGCGGAATTTACGCATTAGGCATTACGCATTAGGCATTACGCATTCGCCATTGCGCATGCCACTAAAAACCTCCTCCCTCCTCCCTCCTACCTCCTACCTTAAAATGAGGGTGGTGTTGAGATCCACAGGACGCGGGCCTGGGTTTTGGCGCGGTTCTGGAGGTAGTGGGGCTGGCCGGGGTGGATGCTGAAGCTGGCGCCGGGCTTTAGGCGATGCGTCTGCCCGCCCAGCACCAACTGGGGGGAGCCCTGCAGCACGTAGCCGAATTCTTCGCCCTCGTGGGGGGCCATCTCCTCGGTGCGCCCGCCGGGGGACAGGGTGATCAGGATCGGCTCCATCCGGTTTTTCTGGGCGACGGGCACCAGCCAGACCACCTTGACCCCGCGCTCCTCGTCCACCTTTTCAAACATGTCGTTCTCGGTGAAGATGAACTGCTCCTGGGAGGGGCCGGAAAAAAACTCCTCCAGGGTGGTGCCCAGGGCTTCCAGCATATCCGTCAGGGTGGCGATCGAAGGGGAGGCGAGGTTCCGCTCCACCTGGGAGATGAAGCCCTTGCTCAGCTCACACCGGTCCGCCATTTCCTCCTGGGTGAGGTTGCGCTGGATCCTCAGCTGTTTGAGTTTCCTGCCGATGTCCTGGGTTCCCATGTGCGATGCCCCCTTCCTGTCAGGCCGCCGCTGTTCAGCCGGTCTGGGGTCAGTAGTGTTAAACTTTTTGTTCAGCCGCTCGGTTTAGCTTTCCTAAACTTTTTGAGCAGGAACATTAAACCACAGAATGATTCGCTTGTCAATGCCCTGCGGGCATTTTTTTGAAACCGCAATGGGAATCACCATTTTCAGGAAAAACCGGACGTTCTGGGAAAAAGTTGACCAGATCGGCAGGATATGATATAATAAAAGAAAACAAAAGAAGGCTGAAAGAGGACGGAGGATGAACAGCATGAAACGGATGACCTGTTTTTTGATTGTCTTTGCGCTGACGCTTTGTTTTTCCTTCCTGTGCCTGGGAGAAGAAACGGTATCCTGGTTTGACGGGCAGGGGGAGACGTATAACAGCCTGGGGGAGCATTTTCTCTTTCAGGCACAGGGAGATCACGCTGTTTTAACCGGCTACTGGATGGAACAGGAGCGGGAGCAGCCTGGGACGGTGAATGTAACGGCCATGGTTGGCGGTCTGCCCCTCACAGCGGTCGGCTGGTGCGCCTTTGACAACTGGGATCCGCTGGACCTGCCCGACGGGCAGTGGCAGCCGTACGACGGGGATAAGGTGGAGAAAATCGTGATCCCGGAAGGTGTGACGGCGCTGGAGGACGGTGCCTTCTGCGAGGCGCACGGCGTAAAGTCCGTCAGCCTGCCATCGACCCTGACGGACATTGCGGTCGGCATGACCTTTGAACATCTGGACGCGGAAATTGAATTCCCAAATGGAAACCAGGTGTTCCGGGCGGAAAACGGCTTCCTCATCGACAGCCGGACGGAGGGTCTGCTCTACTGTGCCCCTTCGGCGCGGGAGCTGCCGCTGCCCCGCGTCCGCAGGATCGAGGCCAACGCCCTGGAAAACTATTCCGACTGGCAGGAGACGCTCGAATTCCCGGACAGTGTGGAGTATATCGGCGGATACAACGCCTATGACTGCGTCGGCCTGAAGGCGATCATCGTGCCGGGCAGCGTGAAGGAAATCGCCGACTACGGTCTGTTCTGCAACACCACAGAGCGGATCGTTCTGAACGAAGGGCTGGAAAAGATCGGCGCGCGCGCCTTTGCTGCGACAGAGGCGGAGACGATCGTCATCCCGTCCACGGTGACATGGGTCGGGTATGACGAGTCGCTGGACGAGGAATATCTGGACGGGGAACCGCTCCCGATGATCTTTCTGAACCCGGACTGCGTACTGGAAACGGCGGAAGAATATGAGAGCCGTCATTTGCGGGAAGAGACCGAAAACGACGCTGTCGTTCAGTCAGACGGGACGGGCCTGCGGCTGGCGGAGCTGATCGACGACGGCTCGGGACGGCTGTTTGTCCGTGTGACGATGAAGGAATCCGGGCAGTTGTTTCTGTCCTGTGGGTATCCGGCCGGAACCATCTTGGACACCGCTCACGGTGGGGACAGCATCCTGCTGAAGATAGAGGACGGCGAAGCGGCAGGCCTTTCTCTCACGTTTGACTTTGACGGGAAAACCTGGCATCTGACCGGCACGGCGAAAGAGGGGGACTGGAGGGCGGACGTTTCCGGCGGCCAGTACGTTTTCAATGACTTCGCCTCGCCGGAGCCGGCCCGGGAATGGACGGCGGAAGGGGACGGCTTGCTGACGGAGGTATTTTTCCGACAGATCATGAAACTAGGAGAAGAGTATGACCGGCAGAAGGCCAACAGGCCGGAGCTGACCATGATCCCGGGAGAATAAGGAAGACGCTGCCGCCGGCGTCGGGCAATTGAAAAGCGTCCGGATTAGTCAGTCCGGACGCTTTTCAGAATAGATCAGATTTCAGTTCATCGGTGAATACCGGTACAGCAGGACGCTGAGCCTTCCTTCTTCGTCGAAGGTGATCTCGGTGTTGTCCGGGGTCAGGAGGATGGCGTCGTCCATCAGGCGGTCCATCAGGGCTTCCATCGGGCTGGTCAGGGGGAGCTCGGCGTCCGGGTCTCCCCAGTCCAGGAAGACGGCGTCCGGGCTGACCAGGCACTCGACGGCGACGCTGTCGCGCCAGTAGGGAACGTCCGTCTCGGTAAAGGCGGTATATACCCCGCTGTCCTGCAGGCGGAATACCAGGGTGTCCGTGTACTCCAGCCCGCTGTTGACCACGACCTGCCCCTCTTCCGTACTGACGGTGTAGACCTCATAGGGGAAGCCGCCGACGGTCACGGTGTCGCCGTTCTGCAGGGTGTCGATCTGCTCGGCGGAGAAGGTTTCCGCCTCGCACAGGGTGAAGGTCAGGCTCATGTCCGCCGCGTCGCCGGACCAGGTATAGCCGACCAGTCGGGCTGGAAAGGTCCTGCCGGCGACCATCTGCCGGACCAGGCCGGAGGGGCCGGGCCGGACGGTCTGGGCGAAGGACGGGAGGGCCAAGGCGGTCAGCGCGGCGCACAGCAGCAGGGCGGCCGCCCGTTTTTTCCAGGAGTTCTTCATGACGTATCTCCTCATGCGGTGGGGGCTTTGGCCGCCACCCGCTTCTTGGACGGAACGATCGCCTTCTGGGGGCAGATCAGCACGCACAGATGGCAGCCCACACACTTGCCGCCGTCCAGCTTGGGACGACGGTTGCGGTCCAGACGGATGGCCTGGTGGCCGCCGTCCGCGCAGGAAATCTCGCAGCGGCCGCAGCCGATGCAGCGGTCCCGCACGAACTGGGGATAGAGGATGGTGTCCCGCTCCAGCGAGTCGGTGGTGCTGCTCAGGGAATCCAGGCCCAGGCCCACGGCCTGCCGGACGCTGTCAAAGCCCTTTTCGGCCAGATAGAGGTTGAGGCCCGTCTTCAGGTCGTCGATGATGCGGTAGCCGTACTGCATGATCGCCGTGGTAACCTGGATGGAGCCGCCGCCCAGGAGGATGAATTCCAGGGCGTCCTGCCAGGTTTCCACCCCGCCCATGGCGGACAGGTGGAGGCCCTTGAGGTTCGGGTTCTGGGCCAGCTCGGCGACAAAGCGCAGGGCGATGGGCTTGACGGCGTTGCCGCTGTAACCGCCGAAGGCGCTCTGCCCGTGCACGGCGGGGGCCGATACATAGGTGTGGGGGTTGACGCCCACCACGGATTTGATGGTGTTGATGGCGGCCAGGCCGTCCGCGCCGCCGCGCCGGGCGGCTTCCGCGGCCGGGCTCATCCGGTCCACGTTGGGGGTCAGCTTGGCCAGCACGGGGATGGTGCAGCCGCGCTTGGCGGCGGCGGTGAACCGCTCCACCAGCTCCGGCACCTGGCCGATGTCCGAGCCCAGGCCGCCCTCGGCCATGTTGGGGCAGGAGAAATTGAGCTCCACCGCGTCCGCCCCGGCCTCCTGGCACATGCGGGCCAGCTCCGTCCATTCTTCCTCGTTCTGGCCCATGATGGAGGCCAGGATGAACTTATGGGGATAGTTGGCCTTGAGCTTGCGGAAGATGGCCATGTTTTCGGCCGTGGAGTGGTCGGACAGCTGCTCGATGTTCTTGAACCCGGCGATGCTGCCGTTGTCCCCCAGGACGGCGGAAAAACGGGGCGAAGCTTCGTGAATGTCCAGGTTGCAGATGGTCTTGAAGCACGCGCCGGCCCACCCGGCCTCAAAGGCCCGGGCGCACATGTCGTAGGTGCTGGCCACCACGGAGGAGGACAGCAGGAAGGGGTTTTCCAGCGGGATGCCGCACAGGTCGCAGGCCAGGCGGCTTTCGTCCTGGGGCACAGAGGTCTCGCACTCCGGCAGCACCTGGTAGTACAGCCGGTTCATCAGGTCCCGGATGGGGACCTCGCCCGCCCGCACGCAGGCCCGCTCGCAGGGGGCGCCGCAGGTCAGGCAGGGGTTTTCCTTGGGCAGGCGCTGGGCGGCGGCCTGTTCGGCGCGGAACCAAAGGCTGCGCAGCAGGCCGGAGGGATCCAGCTTCGGGCACGCGCTGTCACAGGGGGCGTCGGAACAAAGAGCGCAGCGGATCATATCTGCCCGGCTGATTCGTGGTTCAAGAGGTATCATCCAGTCGTCCTCCCTTTTCATCTTGTATCTTATACACTATTTTATTATAAGCGGAGATGGAAGCAATGGCAAGTAAATTCTTTTGAAGCATGTGGAAGGAGTTCGTCCGGCTTTATTTGCCGTTTGCCCCCGGATTTCTGCCGAATGCCGTTTTTTTATGACAAAGGCAGCTGCTTTGATGTATGATGCAGGTGTCGGAGGTGAGAGGGTTTGATTTTCAGGCTTTTCATTGACAGGGACAAACCGGAGGAGGTCACGGCGACCGTGCATCAGCGGACGCCCCTGATCGACGAGATCGAGCGGCTGGTGGTGCAGAGCGGGCTGTCGGATCAGATTCCGGGGTATGTGGAGGACGAGATCCGGATGCTGCGGGTGGAGGAAATCGAGTGCTTCGTGGTGGAGGGGGAAAAGACCTACGCCATGTACAGCGACCGGAAGCGGTATCAGGTGCGCAGAAGGCTGTATGAGCTGGAGAAGGACCTTCCCGCGGGGTTTGAGCGCATCAGCAAATCCGCCCTGGCGAACTGGAAGGCTGTCGCCCGTTTCAAGGTGCAGCTTTCCGGCGCGGTGGACGCGGTGTTCAAAAGCGGCTACGTGGAATGTATTTCCCGCAGATGCTTTGCGGAGCTCAAAAGGAGGTATGGGCTATGAAGAAGTTTCTCAAACAGTTCTGCCTAAGGGGGATGATGTACGCCTGGGGCGGGCCGGTCATTTCGGCCGTCGTGTGGCTGTGCCTGGAGGCCGCGGGCGTCGAATCGGTGCTGCCGGTGAGGCGGGTCGTGGTCGCCATCCTGTCTACCACGTTCATGGCGTTTATCGCCTCCGGGATCTCGGTGGTATACCAGATGGAGAACCTCCCCAAGCCCGTGGCCGCTCTGATTCAGGCCGCGGTTCTGTACGTGAATTACCTGGGGATTTATCTGCTCAACGGCTGGGTGCCCGCCGGAGAAATCGGCAGGTTCACGATCATCTTTGTGATCATCTTCGCGGTGATCTGGTTCCTTACCTATCTCCCCATCAGGATCAAGGTGAACAAAATGAACCGGATGCTGGACCAAAAATAAAACAGGGCGCAGAAAGGTGCGGCGCGGCCGCACTTTTTTGCGTTGGAAGGATGGTCAGAAAACGGGAGATAGGATATAGAGGCAGACACCGGGAACCGGGAACAGCCCGGCGGGAACAGCAGCCGCTTTACACGAAGGGAATGATCCGATGAAACGCTCCGGCGGAAGCCTGAACGCCAACCAGCTCAAGGCCATTGCCATTCTGGCCATGACGGCCGACCACCTGGCCGACTTGCTTTTCCCCGGGGGGACAGCGCCCTGGGCGTCTTACGCAGGCCCTTCCGGGGCTGGCAGCTCTCTCTGGTATTTTTTTTACCCAAAAAAGCAAATGCGCCGCAGCACATCGCCGCGGCGCACAGGGTATTCATTACGCATTACGAATTACGAATTACGCATTTAAAACTTATGCCTTGATCAGCCTCACCTTATAAATGGCGTCCAGCTCCTCCATGCGGGCAAGCAGGGCTTTGTCCGGCACGCCGGCCAGGTCGAGCACGGTGTAGGCGTACTCGCCGCGGGACTGGTTGACCATGTTCTCGATGTTGATGTTGGCGGAGGCCACCAGGCCCGTCACCGTACCGATGACGTTGGGCACGTTCTTGTGCAGGACCGTCAGCCGGGGCATGGTCACGGGGGTCAGGGTGCAGTTGGGGTAGTTGACGGAGTTGCGGATGGTGCCCACGTTCAGGTAATCGCTCAGCTGGCCGGCGATCAGGCGGACGCAGTTGTCCTCGCTCTCCGGGGTGGAAGCGCCCAGGTGGGGGGTAAAGACGGTGTTCTTGACGCCCATCAGGGCCGGCACCGGGAAGTCGGAGACGTAAGCGCGCAGAGCGCCGGACTCCAGGGCTTCCTTGACGGCCTGGGTGTCCACCAGGGCGTCGCGGGCGTAGTTGATGAGGGCCGCGCCCTGCTTCATCTGGGCCAGGGCGGATTCGTCCATCATGGAACGGGTGCCCTCGGTCAGCGGCACGTGCAGGGAGATGTAGTCGGACTGGCGGAGCACTTCGCTCAGGTCCGTGCTGTGCTGAACCGCGCGGGACAGGGACCAGGCGTGCTCCACGGAGATGTAGGGGTCATAGCCCAGCACCTTCATGCCCAGGGCATAGCCGGTGTTGGCCACCATGACGCCGATGGCTCCCAGGCCGATAACGCCCAGGGTCTTGCCGGAAATCTCGGGGCCGACAAACTGCTTCTTGCTCTTTTCCACCAGCTTGGAAAGGTCCGGGTCGGCGGCGTTTTCCTTCGCCCAGGCGATGCCCTCGGACACCCGGCGGGAGGCCATGAGCAGGGCGGCGATCACCAGCTCCTTGACGGCGTTGGCGTTGGCTCCGGGGGAGTTAAAGACCACCACGCCCTTCTGGGCCATCTTGTCCAGGGGGATGTTGTTGACGCCCACGCCGGCGCGGCCGACGCACAGAAGCTGGTCCTCAATGTCCATTTCGTGCATGTCGGCGCTGCGGACGATGATGGCGTCCGGCTTTTCGACTTCCGCGCCGACCAGGTACTTGTCCCCCGCCAGAATGTCGCGGTAGACCGGGGAAATGGGGTTCAGATTGCGGATCTTATACATGGTCATTTGTTCTCCGTTTCAAACTTTTTGAGGAAGTCGCACAGGGCTTTGACGCCTGCTACCGGCATGGCGTTGTAGATGCTGGCGCGCAGGCCGCCCACCAGACGGTGGCCCTTGAGATTCGTCAGGCCCGCCGCCGCCGCTTCCTTGACGAACTGGGCGTCCAGGTCGGGGTTCGGGGTGGTGAAGGTCACGTTCATCAGGGAACGGTCGGCCTTCTGCGCGGTGGGATGATAGAAGGAAGAAGCATCCAGCGTGTCATAAAGGAGCTTCGCCTTTTCCAGGTTCCGCTCATAGATGCCGGCGACGCCGCCCTGCTTTTTGAGCCACTTCATGCACAGGCCCATGATGTACACAGAGTACGTGGGCGGGGTGTTGAGCATGGAGCCCTTTTCGTCCATCAGCGTCCAGTTGAGTACCTTGGGGCACAGGGGGCTGGGGGAGCCCAGCAGGTCTTTGCGGACGATGACGACGGTCAGGCCGGCCGGGCCGATGTTCTTCTGTGCGCCGGCGTAGATGACGCCGAAGCGGGAAACATCATAGGGCTGGGACAGGATGTTGGAGGACATATCGGCCACCAGCGGCACGCTGCCGGTTTCGGGCAGGGAGGTATAGCGGGTGCCGAAAATGGTATTGTTGGTGGTGATGTGGAGATAGTCCGCCTTCGGATCCAGCTTGGCGGGATTGATGACGGGAATGTGGGTATAATTATCCTCCCGGGAGGAGGCGACGCAGCGGACCGTGCCGTAGGCTTCGGCCTGCTTGAGGGCCCCGTGGGCGAAGTTGCCGGAATCCACGTAGTCCGCGCTGGTTTTGAGCAGGTTCAGCGGAACCGCGGCGAACTGGCCGGTGGCGCCGCCCTGCAGCAGCAGGATGGTATAGTTGTCCGGCACGCCCATCAGCTCGCGGATCAGGGCGGCGGCCTCGTCAAACACGGCCTGGTAGCCCTTTGAACGGTGGCTCATTTCCATCACGGACATACCGGTGCCGCCGAAATCCAGCATTTCACCGGCCGCCTGGGCCAGCACTTCCTCCGGCAGCATGGCCGGACCGGGAGCGAAATTGTATACTCTGCTCATGTCAGTTCCTCCTCTGATGATCGGGCAAAATGCACAGTTTCTATCATACCCTGCCGGAGGGATTTGTCAACGGGGTCACGGCCCTCCGGCTGCTTTTTTTGTGTATTTCGGTATCCAGATATACAGGAAAGCGGTCAGCTCCTGATCTCGGCGTCAAACTGCTCCTTGCAGACCTTGAGCACCTTATTCATCAGGCGCTGGATTTCGTCGTCGGTCAGGGTGTGGTCCTCGGCGCGGAAGGCCAGGGAGAAGGCCACGGACTTGTTGCCCAGGCCCACCTGGATGCCGCGGAACACGTCGAACATGGAGATGTTCTCCAGCATCTTGCCGGCGGCCTGCGCCATGGCCTCCATCACCGGGCCCACGGGCTGGGCGTCCTGCATGACCAGGGCCAGGTCGCGGGTGACCAGGGGGAAGCGGGCGATGGGCTTGACGTGGCCCATCGGGGCGGCGCAGGCGAAGAGGGCCTCCATGTCGACCACAGCGGCGTAGGCCCGGCCGGTCAGCTCATAGGTTTCCATGACGTCGGGGTGGATTTCGCCGACCTCCGCCACGGTTTTGTCCCCGCAGACGATGCTGGCGCGGCGGCCGGGGTGGAAGTAGGGAGCATCGTTGTCCCGGATGCTGTAGGAAACGCCGGCCCGGTTCAGCAGGAGCTCCACCACGCCGCGCAGGGAATAAAAGTCTTCCTTTTCGCCGCAGGCGCACAGGCAGAGCTGGCTGCGCTCGGTGGGCAGGTTTTCTGAAGTGCGGTGGGCGTTATCAAATACCTTGCCCAGCTCGTAGAGGCGCACGTCCAAATTTCCGTGGGCCATGTTGGTGGACAGGGTGGTAAGCGCCCCGCAAAGCAGGGTCGTCCTCATGTAGGCGGAATCTTCGCCCAGGGGGTTGCGCAGCGGCAGGGCGTTCAGCCGGTCGTCCCCTTCGCGCAGTTTGAGCAGCTCCAGCTTCTTTTTGTTGATGAAGGAGAAGGTCATCGTCTCATAGAAGCCCAGGCCGGTCAGGATGGTCCGCGCGAAGTCGTTGTGCAGCATCGTTTCGGAACGGCCACCGTTGGCGGCCCCGCGCAGCGGGGTCACGGGGATCAGGTCGTAGCCGGCGTAGCGGAGCACTTCCTCGCACAGGTCGGCCTCGCCCTCCACGTCCTGGCGGAAGAGGGGAGCGGTGGCGGTCAGACTGTCCCCGGACAGGCTCACGTCGAACTGGAGCTTCTTTAAGATCTTCACCATGTCCTCGCCGCTGACCTGCACGCCGGCCCGCTGGTTGATCCGGGCGACGGAGGCGGTGACGGGCTGATGGACGACGGGATTTGGATAGATGTCGACGGTGCCGGGCACGACGTCGCCGGCGTCCAGGAGGTTGACCAGCTGGCAGGCGCGGCTGAGGCCGTCCAGTACGGTGGCCGGGGAAACCCCGCGCTCAAACCGGCCGGAGGACTCGGTCCTAAAGCCCAGGGAGCGGGCGGTCAGGCGGATGCTGGTGCGGTCGAAGGCGGCCGCCTCGAACAGGACCGTGGCGGTCCCTTCGGTGATCTCGCTCTCCTCGCCGCCCATGATGCCGGCCAGGCCGGTGGGGCCCTTTTCATCGCAGATCAGGAGCTCGCCGCCCTTTAAGGTATGGTCCTTGCCGTCCAGGGTGCGCAGGATTTCGCCCGGCTCCGCCCGGCGGACGATGATGTGGCTGCCGCTCACCTTGCTTAAGTCAAAGGCGTGCATCGGGTGGCCGGTTTCCAGCATCACGAAGTTGGTGATGTCCACGATGTTGTTGATGGAGCGCATCCCCGCCGCGTGCAGGGCCTGACGGAGCCAGGCGGGGCTTTCGCCGACGCGGACGTTTTTGATCACCCGGGCGGTGTAGCGGGGGCAAAGCTCGTGGTCCAATACGTCGACCTTAGCAAAATCGCCGATGCTGCCCTCGCCGCAGTCCTGAACGTTGATTTCGGGGAGCTTCAGCTCTGTGCCCATGGCGGCGGCGGTTTCCCGGGCCACGCCCCAGACGCACAGGGTGTCGGGCCGGTTGGCCAGGATCTCAAAGTCGATCACGTGATCGTTGAGGCCGAAGATCTCGCGCACGTCCGTGCCCAGGGGATGATCCTCCCTAAATACCAGAATGCCCTCGTCGCCGACGCTCGGGTAGAGCTCCACCGGCACGCCCATTTCGGGGCCGGAGCAGATCATGCCATAGCTTTCCACCCCGCGCAGCTTGCCCTTTTTGATCGTGCCGTCCGGCAGGACCGCCCCGATCATGGCGACGGGCACCAGCTGGCCGGCGGCCACGTTGGGCGCGCCGCAGACGATCTGCAGGGGCTCAGGCTGGCCGACGTCCACGGTGCAGACGTGCAGGTGGTCGGAATTGGGGTGGGGTTCGCAGGTCAGCACCTTGCCGACCACGACGTTCTGCAGCTTTTCGCCCAGGTCCTCGATGCCCTCGACGCCGGTGCCGGTCATGATCATCCGGCTTTCATACTCGGCGGGGGTAACAGGAATATCCGCGTATTGTTTGAGCAGGTTCATGGATACTTTCATAGCGATTGTCCTCCCGTGTCAGCGGAACTGGCGGAGGAAGCGCATGTCTCCCTCGTAGAGCAGCCGCATGTCCCTGATGCCGTAGCGCAGCATGGTGATCCGCTCCAGGCCGATGCCGAAAGCGAAGCCGGAATACTTCTTGGAATCGATACCGCACATGTCCAGCACCTTGGGGTTGACCATGCCGCAGCCCAGCACCTCGATCCAGCCGGTGTTCTTGCACATCCGGCAGCCCTTGCCGCGGCAGGAGACGCAGGTCAGGTCTACCTCGGCGGAGGGCTCGGTGAAGGGGAAGAAGGAGGGGCGGAAGCGCACGTCGATGTCGCTTCCGTATAGGCGGTTGGCGAAGGCGGCCAGGGTGGCCTTGAGGTCGCCCATGGAGATGTTCTCGTCGATCACCAGGCCCTCGATCTGATGGAAGACCGGGCTGTGGGTGGCGTCCACCTCGTCGGCGCGGTAGACCCGGCCGGGGCAGATGATCCGGATGGGCGGCTTGCGCGTCGTCATGATCCGGGCCTGCACGGGGGAGGTGTGGGTGCGCAGCACCACGTTGTCGTCAATGTAGAAGGTGTCCTGCGCATCCCGGGCGGGATGGTTCTTGGGGATGTTGAGCAGCTCAAAGTTAAAGTGGTCCAGCTCCACCTCGGGGCCTTCCACCACCTCGAAGCCCAGGCCGGTGAAGCAGTCCACCACCTCGTTTAAAACCAGAGTGTTGGGGTGCGGGGAGCCGACCTGCGGCAGCGGCCGGGGCTCGGTGATGTCGATCTTCTCCTGGCGCAGCTGCAGCTCCTTGGCCAGCTCCTGCATCTTCTGCTGCTTTTCATCCAGCAGGGCGGTGAAGCGCTCGCGGCGCTCGTTGATCATCTGCCCGAACTTCGGCCTGTCCTCGGGGCTCAGGCTGCCCATGGACCGAAGCAGCGCCGTCAGCTGGCCCTTTTTGCCCAGCATCTTGACGCGGAGCGCTTCCAGGGCGGACAGGTTTTCCGTCTGCTGAAGCTCCTGTTCCAGCGATTCGTCCAGAAGCTTCAAATCTTCCAACATACCCATTTGGCTCGTTTCCTCCCATTTTTTCAATTCAAAACGCCCTGTGCGCCTGACGGCGCACGGGGCGTGCATGGACGCGGTACCACCCGTGTTCGGTTGGCTTGTCTCCCCCGCCGGGCGCAGGCCCGCGGAAGAAGCAGTTTGACCCTCATTGAAATCCCCAGTAACGCGGGGAAAACGGCAGCGGCTATCTGGCCTCAAAGGCCCTTGACCGCTGCGGCTTGGAGGCGAATGCTCTGCCTTTGCCGCAGGCGGCTTTCAGCCCGTGACCGCCCTCTCTGACCCCGGCAAATGTGCGGCAGAGGTTGTTCCTCCTCAGCGCCGTATGGAAGGCATTTTAGCACGGAAAAGAAGGAAAGTCAACCATGACGCACGCATGGATGCGCGGGCCTTTGACGGGGGAGGCTGCGGCCGGGCAGGTGAAAGAAAGTGAAGTTTTAGTGAAGTTTTCAAAGAAAAACTTCACTACGAAATATGCTGATATATCAGGGCATTTCGTCAATCTGGTGAAGTTAGTGAAGTTTTTTTGGAATTCTTATGGTTTTTTAAAAATTTAGAAACTATTCGGTCCCCTGAGATCGAAAGGAGTTTGCCATTTAACGGTGGGGGGTGATCAGGGGGATTCCTCCCCCTGATTGTAATCCGCAGTACCGGCTTTGCCGGTGCGAGGAGCATTTTTGCGGAGCAGAATATGCCTTGGGAAGAGAAGACACCTTCACTTCTGCGGGAGCAAAAATGCGTACCTTGCGGATTTGCCGCCCGGGAGCCCTGAAAGGGCGAGAGGCAAATCCGTAGGGGAAAGCGTGGGAAGGGGACAGAGTCCCCGTCCCAGTAACTGTTCAGTCAAAGACTGAACAGTTACGATTGGATGGTTTTCGCGTTTACATGGCCATAGAAGATCCTTTTCAGGGGATAAGACATCAGTAAGTCCCAGTCCGCCTGTAACGCCTCGTTGCTTTCATAGGCGTCCAGATATTCGATGGGTTCCAGATCCCCGACAAAACAGTCCCCGTCGTCCAGAATCAGGGAAACGCTGTCAGGGCTGTGGCTGGGGGTGGAAACGATTTCTCCGGCAATCCCCATGGTATTCAGGAACCTCCTGCTGTCCCGGCACGAAACGATCTCCGCTGAGCTTTCGTCAATCGGTTCTACAGAAAACCCCGCTCTGGAAAAAACCGGATCTGAAAAATGGACGAAGGGCTTCTGCACGTCCAGGAGCAAAAGCCCAACCCTCTGCTTTACCAGGGCGCTGATCAGCCCCATGTGATCCGGGTGGTAATGGGTAGCAAGCACATAGGAAATGTTCTTCACCCGAAGACTGTTTGCTTTGAGGGCCTGATAGAACCCCTGCATCGTCCCGACGGTATCCGTATCCACCAGCAGCCCGCCGTTCCTGCCGGGAATATAATAGGTATTGGTAGGGCCGTATTTAAGTCTGATCATGGTTTTCTTCCCGTGGATCTTCCGTCTGCTTTCAAAACGTGTCTTCCGTACAAAAAATAAAAAACTGGTAAGAACTCCAAAAAAACTTCACTAACTTCACTGGATTGTCAAATGTGACTGATATATCAGCATATTTGGTGGTGAAGTTTTTAATTTAAAACTTCACTCAAACTTCACCAAACTTCACCCAAATTTCACCGGCGCGGGGAATATGCATCTCTCAAGGATATTGTACAGAAGGATGCCCGCTTTGTCAAAGCTGCTATTTTGATTCGCTCAAGGATTGCCGGGGTGGCTGGAAAGGGAAAGGATAAAAATGTAATCGTGAGCAAAACAGCGCAATATTTGAGCATTAATGTTGGGGAGGGATTGACAATCCTTGAAAAACCTGGTAAGATTTATCCATCCAACAGATGCCTGGACGGATCGGCGTACTGGCGGAACAGGTCCGGCGAATACCAGATAATACATGGCCAAAAAGGCCTGGAAAATCTTTTCCAATCAGCGGAAAGTACTTGTGTAACAGGGCGTTTATGCTGATAGTAAAGAAATTTCGGGGCCGCGGAAAAATCAAAAGCCGAGCAGTTTTAGCGCAACCGTTGATCAGAAGAAACCGGATCTGCCATTGATTGTTTTCCATTGATCGGCGATAATGTGAAAAAAATGAGCGGACTGCTCAAAAACATGCAAGGAGGATGGCATCCATGAAGAAACTGTGTGCAGCTCTTTTGACCATGGCGCTGATACTCTCCCTGGTTCCCGCCGTATTCGCGGAAGGAACCCCGGAACCCATCACCCTGACCGTATTCCGCGGCGATCCCGGCGACCAGCCCACGGAAGACAACAAGATCTACAAGCTGATCGAAGAGAAGTTCGGTGTGAAGTTCAACTTCTCCTTCCTCACCGGCGACCTGGACGAAACCCTGGGTATCAAAATCGTCGGCAAAGACTATCCGGACCTGTTCGACGGCGGCAACAGCGCTGACCTGATCATCAACGGCGGCGCTCTGATCAACCTGCTGGACTATGTCAGCCCCGAAAAGACCCCCCGTCTGTGGGCGCACATCGAGCCCCAGAAGGCTCGCCTGATCGAGAAGGACGCGAACGGCAATGACGTCCTCTACATCATCCCCAACTACGGCCTTGCGGATGGCGACCAGATCGCCAACTCCGTCGGCGGCCCCGCCTTCTTCATTCAGAAGCAGGTTCTTGAATGGGACAACTATCCTCAGATCAAGACCGCTGATGAATACTTCGATCTGCTCGAGCGCTTCCTGGATGCCAATCCCACCGATGAAAACGGCACTCCCTACACCGGCTTCGCGATCCTCTGCGAAGACTGGCGCCACTTCTGCCTGATCAACCCCGTGCAGCACCTGATGGGCCGCCCGAACGACGGCGAAGTGCTGATTGATGTGAATGATCCTGATTTCCACACCGAAACATTTATCGACAAGCCCTATGCCAAGGCCTATTACAAGAAGCTGAACGATGCGTATCATGCCGGCCTGATCGACCGCAATACCTTCACCATGACCTTCGACCAGTATATCGCCGCCCTGTCCAACGGCACCGTGCTGGGCATGTTCGACCAGGCGTGGGACTTCGGCACCGCCACCTCCGCCCTGCTGGACGCTCAGAAGTATGACCGCACCTACGCGGCTCTGGGCCTCGTCTATGACGAAGAGGATATCGAAGGCGTCGAAATGCCCTCGGCCGACTGGAAAATTGAAGAGCATTATCTGAACGGCTCCCTGCCAAATGTCCGCCGCGGCTTCGGTATCTCCACCACCTGCCCGTGCCCCGAGCGCATTGTGGCCATGTGGGAAGAAATGATGTCTGACGAATGGCAGCTGATTTTCAACTGGGGCATTGAAGGCGAAGACTACTATATTGACGATGAAGGCCGCCTGCAGATGACTCGCGAACAGTACAACCAGACCCAGGATGCCGCCTGGAAGCTCGCCAACAAGGCGGAAGCTTTCACCCAGAGCAGCCCCAAGAAGCAGGGCTACATCCTGAACGACATCCAGGTCGGTGACAAGGTCGTCAAGGCCGGCAACTGCTGGGAAGTCGCCAACCAGCCCGAGATCGTCTTCGGTCTGATGAACGATTATGACAAGGAATTCCTGGCCGGCTACGGCTATCAGAAGTTTGCTGACTTCGTCAATCCGCCCATTGAGCTGGCGCCTTACGGCGAAGCCTGGCAGATCGACTACACACCGGTCAATACCGCCCACGACAACTTCCTGAAGGTTCAGGATATCCGCCTGCCCGAGCTGATCATGTGCGACGAGTCTGAATTCGACGCCAAGTGGGACGCTTTCGTCAGCGAAATCAAGCCCTACGCGGATGAATTCGGCGCCTACATGCAGGAAGCCGTCGTCAAGGAAGCCCACAAGGTTCTTGACAACCAGTAATTTAAGCTGATTCAGGCCAGAGGGGAGAGCTTTGTTCTCTCCCCTCTGATTTTTCAAAAGGGGGCAGGGACATGACCAGTGTACCCAAAGACTTTGGCGGCAAAGCGGCGGCAAAGAAAAATAAAACGGGCTTTTTCCGGCAGCTCGGAAAGCAGTGGCAACTGGCCCTTATGTCCGTGCCGATGCTGCTGTATGTTTTTCTGTTCAATTATTTCCCGCTGTGGGGCTGGAGGAACGCATTCCTCGACATCGCCAATGAGCGGGGTACTCTGATCCCGTTCCTTTCCGGCCAGACGCCGGCCTGGTACGGGTTTAAAAACTTTACCAATCTTTTCAGCGCCAACGCGATCACCTTCCAGGAGACCCTCCGCAACACCATCGCGATGAGCCTGATCAACCTTGTGCTGGGCACAGTATCGGCCATTATCCTGGCGGTGCTCCTGAACGAGGTGCGCAACAGGAAGTTCAAGCGGACCGTACAGACGGTCACCTATCTGCCCCACTTCCTGAGCATGATTATCGTGGTCGGCATGGCCAAGATCATCTTTGACTCGAGCGACATCACCCCCGGCCCGATCAACGAACTGCTCCTGACCAGCGGCCTGGTCAAAAAAGGTCCGAACTGGCTGGGCGAGGAAAAATATTTCTGGTGGCTGGTCGGCGTGATCAACGTCTGGAAGGAAGTCGGCTGGGGCACCATCATTTATATCTCCGCCATGACGGGAATCGACCCCTGCCTGTACGAGGCTGCTTCCATTGACGGTGCGGGCCGTTTCCAGCGCATCCTGCACGTCACCCTCCCGGGTATCCGCTCGACCTTCATGATCCTCCTGATCATGAACATCGGCCATCTGCTGGATACCGGCTTTGAAATCCAGTACCTACTGAAATCCTCCGGTACCATGCATGTTGCATATACCGTTGACTTATACGTCATGGAGTACGGCACGCAGACCCTTGATATCGGTCTGGGCACCGCGGCCGGTATCTTCAAGAGCCTGGTCGCCATCATCCTGCTGACAGGCGCGAACTTTATCGCCAAGCGTCTCGGCGAAGATTCGCTGCTGTAAGCCTGAAAGGAGGAGTGCGTGATGAGCAGCATGACGGAAAACAAAAACGATAAAACCTTCTCAAGGGATATGCACGGCATCAGGGATATCCCGGAGTATGTCCGCCGCGGCATGCGGATGAGCAGCGGTCAGCTTCGCTTCTGCCTGACCATTGCGACGGTGCTGGTGTTTGCCCTCATCTTTGTGATGATCCTTTCGTCTTCATGGGCTGACTATGCAGTGACGGTCGACGAAAAGGCGGCCGTCCTTCAGGACGCCATCGGGGCTGAACGTATCGAAATGGGCCGGAAAACCATCGAACTGCATCAGGAATACGGTAAAAAAACCGTGGATGGAAAGCGTGTCATCCTGTTGCAGAAGGTCGGCCAGCAGAGCGCAGGCAACGCCAAAGTATACTGGCTGACCCTGTGCACCGAAGCGGAGGCGGCCGAATACGAGACCGGCCTTGGCAAGGACAAAGTGCTGATCCTTCTGGATTCCCGGGGAGATCAGGGCCTCTATATCACCCTGGCCAAGGACAGCGAAGTCGAAAAATGCAAAAAGACGTATCCCGATTCCTTCTTTATCAGCCTCGGCAAAATGAAAGGCGAAGCGGACCTGACCGGGGTTCCTCAGGCGAAGCAGAGTCTCACGGCCGAACTGCTGGGGGAACTCTCGTTCATCCATTTCGGGTACAACGAGGACAAAGCAGTCCGACTGACGCGCGGCAGCACCGCTGAAATCGAAGAGATCGACAATCAGAAGAATTCTTTCCGGCTTCTCCGCGTTGCGGTGATCTTCCTGATGTGCGCTGCGGCCGGGGCGCTGGCCTTTACGCTGAAATCCCAGAAAGTCCTGATCAAAGACGCTTCGTTCCAGCGGTCCGTCCGGCTGTGCATCCTGGTTGTGGCTGTGCTCCTGCTGGCAGCCCTAATGGTTACGACCGTGCGTGTCAACACTCTGAACGACCGGCTGATCCGGCTCGGCGAGATCACCGCCGAAGCGGACGCTTCCGGGGCGCAGGAAGGCGCAGACGTGCAGACGGTCCGAGAACAGAACCCGGACAAATACACCTACACCTCCGGCAGCGGGAAGAAAGAAAAAGCTGTCACCGTCTCCGTGCCGGAGATGGTCAAAGGCCTTTCCGCGTACCGCGCCGTGTTCTACGTATCCCTCGCCCTGCTGGTGATCCTGGCGTTCGCCCTGCTTTATTTTTTCCGTTACGAGCGGGACATGGGTTTCCCGATCTTCAACGCGGTCCTGCTGATCGTGCTGATGTTCATTACCCTGTACCCGGTGCTCAATACTGTGGCTTATTCCTTCAACGACGGCACCGACGCCGCCCGCGGGGGCATCGGCATCTGGCCGCGCAAGTTCAGCATCAAGAGCTACGAGCGGATCCTGAACGACCCGGACATCGCCCAGGCGGGTATCATCTCCGTTTCCAAGACGATCATCACGACCGTCCTCAACCTGTTCTGGACCGGCATGCTTTCCTTCGCCCTATCCAGAAAGGAATACGTGCTGCGGAAGTTCATCACCCTCGTCATGGTCCTGACCATGTACGTGAACGCCGGCCTGATCCCGACCTACCTGCTGATCAGCCAGACGCTGGGGCTGCGGAACTCCTTCTGGGTCTACATCATCCCGACGATGTATTCCTGCTTCAACATGATCATCATCCGGACCTATATCATGGGCCTGCCCAACGAGCTGGTGGAATCGGCCCGTATCGACGGCGCGGGGGATTTCCGCATCTACTGGCAGATCATTTTCCCGCTGTGCGCTCCGGTGCTGGCAACTGTGGCCCTGTTTGTGGCCGTTGGCGCTTGGAACTCCTGGTTTGATACCATGCTGTATATTCCCACTGAGCGCCGCCTCGATACCCTGCAGTATTACCTCAAGGGCAAGCTGGCCACTGCCGGCCAGACCTCGAACCTTGCAAACTCCACGGTCGATGCCGCCACCGCTTCCGCTGCCTTCTCGGTGACACAGCGGACGGTGCAGTGCGCCACTACGATCGTAACCGCCTTGCCCATCCTGATCGTCTATCCCTTCCTGCAGAAGTACTTTGTGACGGGCATGGCGCTGGGCAGCGTGAAAGGATGACATACCGATGACGGAAGAAAACATCAGTCCCGTTCTGCCGATTTACGAGAATCTTCCCGAAGAAGACGGAGGCCGTTTTACCGACGGCTTCCGCATCCTGCACGGAAAACAGGAATACGTGACCTACCGGGAACATTCCTCCATCCGCGTCTGGTCGTCGGAGGTGCCGGGCCATTTTGACAGCCATGTCCACTCGGCCGTGGAGATCATTCTGCCCCACCGGGGGGTCTCTGTCTACCAGCTGTCGGACCGGGTGTACCGGGTGCATCCGGGTGAGGTGCTCATCATTCCGCCCGGCTTCCCCCACATGCTGACCGAAAGCGGGGACATCCAGCGCTACCTGATCCTCTTTGAGCCCACGCCGCTTTTGTCCCTCCAGGACATGCTTTCCGTCAGCGCCATGACGCACCAGCCCATGTACCTGCGCGAGGACGACGAGCTGACAGAGAAAGCGGCGGCCCTGCTGATGAATGTGGTGGAAACCTATTTCCGCCGGGAAAAGATGTGGAACACCGCCTGCTACGCCGCCCTGCTGGAGCTGTACGCCCTGCTGGGCCGGCATTACCTGCAGAAAACGACGCCCGCCGTGCCGCCCAAGCGCCTGAGTGTCGATTCGGAGCTGATGAACAGCGCCATGACCTACATCAGCCAGAATTACATGAAGGAGCTGACGCTGGAGGAGGTCGCCTCCTTCGCGGGCTTCTCAAAGTATTATTTCTCCCGGGTGTTCAAGGAATTCGCCGGCGTCTCCTTCTCCGATTACCTGACGGTGAGACGGCTGAACGCCTCTGCCAACCTGCTGACCCATACGGACCTGCCGATCCGGGAGGTCGCGAAGGAATCGGGCTTTGGCAGCGTCGGCTCGTTCAACCGCATCTTCCGCGAGCAGAAGCACTGCACCCCCACCCAGTACCGGGTCATCTACGGGGAAGCCTCCCCGGCCGCCAGGCAAAGGCCGCTGGTCTTTTCACACGGGAAAGTGTAGCTCGCAGGGGGGTCTTGCGGTCCAGGGCCTGCCGGCCCGTTCGTCGGTGAAAACAGGCCGCCGGCCTGTTTTTCGGGCCCTCCTCACCCCCCTACGGGAACCCCCCCAACGGATTTGCCTCTCGCCCCTAAAGGGGCTCCCGGGCGGCAAATCCGCAAGGTACGCATTTTTGCTCCCGCAGAAGTGGGAGCATTTTTCTTTTTCCAGCTATAATTCTACTCCGCAAAAATGCTCCTCGCACCGGCAAAGCCGGTACTGCGGATTACCATCAGGGGATGTTTCCCCCAGATCACTCCCTCTGCTGAACGTCTGTTCTGCCTTTATTATCAGCGGAGCAACTGTTCCGTTGATTTTTTACAAGATCAGCCCATTGCTGTACGTCCTTGTTCATAAATTGTTCATGATTTTTTTCCCGACTTGTGCGATAATAGAGCCCGACTGAAACCTGTACGCGAAAGGATGGAACCCATGATGATGAAGTTTGCACGTAAAACCCTGGCGCTGGTGCTGGCGCTTTCCCTGCTGCTGTGCGCAGCCTTTGCCGAAACAGCTCAAACCGCCTCAGAGGCCCAGGTGCTTCAGAACAGCAACCCGGTGCTGGCCACCGTCAACGGCGAACCGATTTACAAGAGCGAATGTGACGACATGATCAGCTATTACGCTCAGCAGCAGATGTCCGTGACCTATGCCCAGGCGGTGCAGCAGCTCGAGGTCAACCGCGTACTGGAGCTGGTGATGAAGGAAGAAGGCTACCTGGAATACACCGAGGAAGAGCTCGCGAAGATGCGCGACGAAATCCAAGCCGTGTGGGACGGCTATGTGGACCAGTATGTTTCCCTCTACCTCTCCGAGGATACGGAGGAGGCCCGGGCCGAGCTGCGCAAGCAGGCGGAAGAGACCCTGTACGCCTCCGGCTACAGCGTGGATTCCCTGCTGGAAACCCAGAAGCTCAACTCCGGCTATGACCGGCTGGTCAGCGCCCTGGTGCCCGAAGAAGCCGTGACTGAGGAAATGATCCAGAATTCCTACAACGAGCTGGTGGCCCAGCATCAGTCCATGGTGGGCGACAGCGCCTATATGCGCGAGCTGGCCTCCATGTACTACGGCATGGACCTGTACTATATGCCCGCCGGTTACCGCAACGTGACCCACATCCTGATCAAGGTGGACGAGGCGCTGCTGAAGGCCTACCAGGATGCCAATGAAAACTATAACACCCTTCTGACCAAGTTCGAGGCCCAGAAGAGCGCCGCGGAAGCCCCGGCCGAAGAGGCCGCCGCGGCTGAAGAAGCGCCCGCCGAAGCCGCGGAAACAGAAGCCGCCCCCGCTGAAGAAGCCGCCGCCGAACCCGCGGAAGCAGAAGCTGCTCCTGCTGAAGAAGCCGCCGCGGAGACTGCGGAAGCAGAAGCCGCTCCCGCAGAGGAAGCCGTCCCCGAAGAACCCGTCACCGAGGAGCAGCTGGAAGAAGCCCGCCTGGCCATGGAAGCGGCCAAGGACGCTGTGCTCCAGAGCAAAAAGGCGGAGCTGGACGACATCGAGACCCGTCTGGCCGCCGGCGAAGCCTTTGAAACCCTGATCGCCCAGTACAACGAGGACACCGGCCTGAATCCCGCGGTGGGCTACGAGGTGCACCGCGAGAGCATCAAGTGGGACCCGGTCTTCCGCGACGCCGCCTTCTCTGAGGAAATGGCCCAGCCCGGCGACCACTCCAAGCCCGTGGTCGGCTCCTACGGCATCCACATCCTGTACTACCTGAGCGACGCTCCCGAAGGCGCTGTCCCGATGACGGCGGACGCCCGCAGCCAGATCGTCGAATCCCTCCGCAGCCAGCTGATCAATGAGGCGCTGTACAACATCTACGAAGAAAAGCTGCCCGAGCTGACTGTCACGAAGGACGACGCGGCGATCGCCGCCCTGGATGGGACGAACTCCGACGTCAGCATCGATTTTGAAGCCGAACCCGCCGAAGGCCAGCCGGAAGCGTCCGAAGCGCCCGCCGAAACCGAAACCCCGGCAGAGCCCGCGGCCTCCGAAGCCCCCGAAGCTCCGGCTGAAACCGAAGCCCCGGCCGCTGAGACCGAAGCCGAACCTGCGGAACAGACCGAACAGCAGTAAAGATCATCCAACCCCAACCCGCGCGGAGAAACCTGCGCGGGTTTTTCATACGGACATGGGCCCTCCACGGAGCTTCTGAGCTGTGTCCGTGGTGTTTTAACCGGATGGATCAAGAATTTGCCGGTAGATCAATAAATACATTGTAAATATAATATCTTTACAAAAGAAGATCTTTATGATATGATCTTGATACATAAGGCGAGCTTTGATCACGGGAAACAGGGCCCGTCATAATCCCATCGGTGCATGATCAATGTTTACAGGAGGCATAGAAGATGTCACAGGTTTTGGTAAATTTCAGAATGGATGAAGAAGATAAAAAAGGGATGGAAGAAGTCTGTAAAGAGCTTGGCTTGAGTATGACCACCGCTTTCACGTTATTGGCAAAGAAAATGAGGCGCGAGAAGCGGATCCCCTTTGAAGTTTCCATCGACCCTTTCTATTCCGATGCCAACATCAGCTATTTGCAGCGTGTAACCTCTGAGGTAGATTCCGGCCGGGCGAAGCTTGCAGAGCATCCTCTCCAGGAGGACTGATCTGATATGCGGCTTTTATGGCATGAGAACGGTTGGGAAGATTATCTGTGGTGGCAGACTCAGGACAAGAAAACCATCAAGAGAATTAACCTTCTTTTACGGGATATGCAGCGCTCTCCTTTTGACGGCATCGGGAAACCTGAGCCTTTGAAAGGCAATCTGAGCGGTTGGTGGAGCCGCCGGATTGACGAAGAAAACAGAATCGTTTACCGCATACAGGAAGATGCGATTGTCATCGCCAGCTGCAAAAATCACTATGATGAACCATCCGTCCGTAACGATTGATTTTCAGTTCTTTTCTGCGGAGGACTTCAGGATGACAGGCCAAAATATCTACGACAACGACGCTTTCTTTGAGAACTACCAGAAAAGCCGGAGCCGTGAGGTCAATTTCAACGACTGCATCGAGACCCCGATCCTTCTTGCCATGCTCCCGGACCTCCGGGGGAAGAAGATTCTGGATATCGGCTGCGGCATGGGACAGCATGCAAAACAGTATTCCGATATGGGCGCAAAATCGGTGCTGGGGATCGATCTCTCTGAAAAAATGCTGGCATATGCCAAAGCGCATCACAGCGCGGCAAACATTGTCTATCGGCGGATGGCGATGGAGGAGATAGAGACCATCCCAGATACTTTTGATCTCGTCACGAGCTCTCTGGTATTTGATTATGTGGAAGACTTTGCGGGCTTGATGCGGAAAATCCATCGGCTGATGAAGAAGGACGCTGAGCTCGTTTTCAGCATGTCCCACCCCATCGTAACGGCCTGGGACGGGGCGTATGACCGATACACCCGCACCGAAACCGGCGAACGCCTGTACGCGAATCTCAGGAATTACTGTCAGGAAGGTCTCCGGAAAGTGGACTGGGTGGTCAACGGGTATGAATGCTATCACAGAACCGTCTCCACGCTGATCAACGCCATCATCCGGGCGGGATTCGTGCTGGAAGAATGTCAGGAAGCCCATATATCAGAGGAGATGAGAAACCGCTATCCGGCGCTGTTTGGAGGAACCATTCACCGCCCGGAGTTCATCTTTTTCAGATGCAGGAAGAGCGACTGACAGAATCTTTGACTTTCAGTTTTTCCTTTTATGGCGTTTACATCGTATCATAATTATGCTACAATAATGCCGCGAAAGGAGGCGCTTTCAGATGCCTACGATTATGCCCATCCGAGACTTAAGGAACACCAGCGAAATTTCCGAATTAGCCCACAAAATGCAGGAACCTATTTTCATCACCAAAAACGGATATAGCGATTTGGTGGTGATGAGCGCGGAGCTGTATGAACGTTTTGCTCAAATCAATCGAATGGATCAGGCGATCTATGAGGCCGAAGCGGAGGTCGCGGAAGGCGCCGCTCCCATTTCCCTGAACGACGCGAAAGTCCGCCTGGACGGAAAATATTATGGAAAAGTATAAGGTTCTGCTATATCCAAAAGCCTTCCGCGATATTGACAGCATCTATGCGTATATTGCCCTGGAAAAGCTGGCTCCGGAAAACGCAAAGAGCCAGACGGACAGAATCTGGTCAGCGATTGAAGCCCTGGATTCTTTTCCGTCTTCGCATCAGGATCGTCAGGTTGGAAAATATGCGGGAAAAGGCTATAAGCAGCTGCTGATTGACCATTATGTGGCGATATTCAAGATCGATGAACTGAGCAAAACGGTGTATGTGGTCACCGTTCAGTATCAGGGACGGAATATTTGACGCAAATCCAGAAGATCATCGCGCCAGCATCCGTCTTTCATTCAAAGCCATGCGCTAAAAAAGCCGTGGCTTTTTTCATAATCTCCCTCGCAGCTTTCGGAGATTGGATGATTCAGCCGCTACATCCCAATGTTTATTTTCGGTATTTGATACTTGCGCGGACAAAGGTTTTATGATATACTTAGATAGTCAAAGATAGTCAGTCTTTGAAAGAAGGGAGGAGGCCGTATGCGGCTGAGCGATACGATTGAAAGTTTTATCAAGGAGCTGTTGGGAGCGTCTGAGGAAGACGGCGTGGAGCTGAAGCGCAACGAACTGGCGGAGTATTTCCAGTGCGCCCCTTCCCAGATCAATTACGTGCTGTCCACCCGCTTCACGCCGGACCACGGCTACATGATCGAGTCCCGCCGGGGCGGCGGAGGCTGCATCCGGATCATTCACGTGGAGCGCAAGCAGGGGGATTATCTCGATTACCTGATCCGGGAGCGGGTCGGCCTGAGCCTGGCGGACAAGGACGCTCAGCTGCTGCTCCGCCAGCTGGTGGAAAGCAGCACCATCTCCCGGGAGGACGGGCTGATGATCGCGGCCGCCCTGTCCCCCCAGGCCCTGGCCGTCCCCGTGCCGGAGACCGTCAAGTGCGCGCTACGGGCGCGGATCATGCGGAGCATGCTGCTCAACATCGCGCGGCGGAACCAGCGGACCAAACAGCCCGCCCCCACCGCCCTGATCCGCATCGAGCACCACGAAGTATAAACAAAGCAACAGGCTTTCCATTACGCATTACGCATTAAGAGTTATGAATGATCTGGAGGTTCTATGCCGGTATTTGGTCGTTTTGATTACCGCGCTCAGAGCGTGATGAATATTTCCAGGCAGGCGGCGATCCGTTTCCGCCATGCCTTCATCGGGTCGGAGCACCTGCTCCTGGCCCTGCTGACCGTGGCCCGGGGCGTCGTGCCCGGGCTGCCGGAATCGGTGAACGTGAACAACGTGAACAACGCCGTGCGCGAGGTGGCCGGGGAAGGGGAAACCGCTCCTTCCCGCCTGGAGCTGAGCCCGCACCTCAAGGCCATCATGGAGCACGCGGTGCTGGCGGCCAACAAGGGCGGCCAGGCCCTGGTGACCTGCTACCAGCTCTGGGGCGCCATGCTGTCGGAGACGGATTGCACCGCCGTGCGGATTCTGACGGGGATGGGCTGCGACCCGGACCAGCTGAAGCGGTCCATGGTGCCGCCGGAACCCAAGCCCCAGGCCCAGCCCACGGTGCGGCTGCAGTTCGGCCCTGCCATGCAGGAGGACGGCAAAAGCCAGCAGGACGACCGGCCGGCCTATCTGCGCTACGGACGGGACCTGACCGAGGCGGCGAAAAACGGCGAACTGGACCCTGTAATCGGCCGGGAGCGGGAAACGGAGCGGATGGTGCAGATCCTCTCCCGCCGCACCAAGAATAACCCGGTCCTCATCGGCGAGCCCGGCGTCGGCAAGAGCGCCGTGGCCGAAGGCCTGGCCGAGCTGATGGCCGGCCCCCAGTCCCCCGCCGCCCTGGCGGGAAAGAAGCTGATTTCCATCGACCTGGCCAGCATGGTGGCGGGCAGCAAATTCCGCGGGGAATTTGAGGAAAGGGTCCGGGCCGTGATGGAGGACACCAAGAAGGCCGGCGACATCATCCTCTTTATCGACGAGGTGCAGCAGCTGGTCGGCGCGGGCAAGGCCGAGGGCAGCATGGACGCCGCCGGCATTCTGAAGCCCGCCCTGTCCCGGGGCGAGATTCAGCTGATCGGCGCGACGACCCTGGACGACTACCGCAAGTCCATCGAAAAGGACGCCGCCCTGTCCCGGCGCTTCCAGCCGGTCATGGTGGAGGAGCCGGACGACGAGACCACCTTCCAGATCCTCCAGGGGCTGCGCCATCTCTACGAAGAGCACCATCATCTGGAAATCACGGACGAGGCCCTGCGGGAAGCGGTGCGCCTGTCCCGCCGCTATATCCAGGACCGCTTCGAGCCGGACAAGGCCATCGACCTGATGGACGAGGCCGCCTCCCGCGTGCGGATGCGGACCCTGCCCCAGCCGCTGAACCAGGAGGCCGAGGAAAAGGAACTGACCATCATCCGCGAGCAGAAGCAGGAGGCCATCGACACCCAGGATTACGAGAAGGCCGCCACCCTCCGCTCCAGCGAGCTGCGCCTGTCCGAAAAGATCCAGTCCGAAAAGGACGCCTGGGAAGAAAAGCGCCTGGCCGTCAGCGGCCAGGTGACGGCGGACGACATCGCCCAGGTGGTGGCCCTGTGGACCGGCATCCCCGCCAACCGCCTCAACGAGAACGAGTCGGAGAAGCTGCTCCATCTGGAGGACACCCTGCACGCCCGGGTGGTAGGCCAGCACGAGGCGGTCAGCGCCGTGTCGAAGGCCATCCGCCGGGCCCGGGCCGGGCTCAAGGACCCCAAGCGGCCCATGGGCTCCTTCCTCTTCCTGGGGCCGACGGGCGTGGGCAAGACGGAGCTGTGCAAGGCCCTGGCTGAGGCCCTCTTCGGGGACGAAAGCGCGATGATCCGCCTGGATATGTCCGAATATATGGAAAAGCATACGGTGGCCCGGATGGTCGGCTCCCCGCCCGGTTACGTGGGCTATGAGGAGGGCGGCCAGCTGACGGAGGCCGTGCGCCGCAGGCCCTATTCGGTGGTCCTCTTCGACGAGATCGAAAAGGCGCACCCGGACGTGTTCAACATGCTCCTGCAGATCCTGGAGGATGGAAGACTTACGGACAACACCGGCCGGGTGGTGAGCTTTGCCAACACCGTCATCGTGATGACCTCCAACACCGGGGCCAAGCTGATCCGCACCGGGGTCGTGGGCTTCGGCGGCGGCGTCAGCGGCGAATATACCTACGACCAGATGAAGGGCAAGATCCTAAGCGAGCTCAAGAACACCTTCCGGCCGGAATTCCTGAACCGGATCGACGAGACCATCGTCTTCCATCCGCTGAACCAGGACGACACCCGGCAGATCGCCTTCATGATGATCCGGGAGGTGGAGGAGCGCCTGCGCGAGCAGGGCATCACCCTGGTCTGCGACGAATCCGTGGCCGAGCAGCTGGCCGCGGAGGGCTACGACGAGGCCTTCGGCGCCCGGCCCCTGCGCAGGGTGGTCCAGCACCGGCTGGAAGATACGTTAAGCGAAGAGCTCCTGTCCGGCCGCATCCACATCGGCGACCAGGTCACCGCCCGGGCGGAAAATGGGGAGCTGATCTATACCACTGAAAAAGAACCGCTTCTTCTGGAGGCGGAAATGAGCCGGCTCACCGATCAATAAAAAACCGGCTGTCGGGAGGAAACGATCATGGAACTGGTGGTCGCCAGCAATAACGCGGGGAAGATCCGGGAGTACCGGGACATTCTGGAGCCGATGGGCTTCCAGGTCTTTTCCCAGGATGAAAAGCAGGTCCATATTGAGGTCGAGGAGACCGGGACCACGTTCGAGGAAAACGCCCTTCTCAAAGCCCAGGCGGTCTATGACCGGACGGGATGCTGCGTCATCTCGGACGACAGCGGGCTTTCGGTCGACGCCCTGAACGGGGAGCCGGGCATCTATTCCGCCCGCTACCAGGGCCTGGCGACCGAGCATGAGCGCCGCCTGGCCATCCTGAAGGGGCTGGAAGGAGCAAAGAACAGGAAGGCCAAATTCGTCTGCTGCATCTGCTATATCGACGAAACAGGAGAACATCATCTGTTCACCGGCGTCTGGCCCGGCGTGATCGCCGACCATGAGGAAGGGACCAACGGCTTTGGCTACGACCCCATCTTCATCTCCGAGGACGCGAAGGGAAAAACCACCGCCAGCCTCCCCATCTCCTTTAAGGAACAGTATTCCCACCGGGCCAAAGCGGTCCGCCAGCTGATGGACTATCTGAAGCAACACCGCTAATTGTGTCCAAATCGTGTCAGGGGATTGACGGGGAGAGGAAACTCAGATAATATATTTCTCGCAAGGGAGTAGTCAGCCGGCCAACGGCCGGATTTGATCACCGACACCCGATGGAACGATTTCCATCCGGTACAAATGAAATGACAAGACTTGCGCTGATGGCTGAAAGGTCCGGCGTAAGTCTTTTTTGTATACACGCCGCGGCCTCGGCAAGACAAAACGAAGGAGGAAACACCAATGAGGATTTTCATTCTGATCATCGCCTGGATTCATCGCTACGAGATCGCCCGTTTCCTGGGCCGCACGTTCCGGACTGCCGGGGAATATTTCCGCCGCCTGTCCGAGCAGAAGGAGGCCGAAAGGACCCAGGCCCAGGACTACGCCGGCCCGCACGGGGGATTCGATACAGACACTCGCCGTCCATACTGACGAATCCTGATTCCGGTACAACTGTTGCTATGTTTTCTGTCTGCTGTTTTCATCTTTGGCACACTCTGCTGAAAGGAGGCCGCTTCCATGTTTTTCTTCCTGCTGATTCTTCTGATCCTCTCTCTTGCCAATCGTGATTCCGTCCGTCAGGCCCGTCTGAACCGCAGCCTGGCCGCCCTGCGCAGGGAAAAGATGGAAGCGGTTCGCACCGCCCGCCGGGCTCAGGCCCAGATCGACCGCATCGAGGCGGCCCGCGCCCTGCCTGCCGCCGGCCAGGTACAGATCGTTGTGAACGGTACCCGCATCTCCGCCTCCGGCCCCGTGCAGGTGGTGGTGGACGGTAGCACCGTGTACAGCGTCACCCCCGCTGAGGAAATCAGCGGCGAGGGCTGGGGCCGGGTTCTGGACTGACCAAGCGTTGCAACAAACAATCCCCGCGCCGTCCGGCTTTCCCGGTTCGGCGCGGGGATCATTGTATTGTTGGTTATTCCCTTACTCCTCTTCCAGCAGCCCTTCCACAAACTTCCTGGCCTGCACGGCGTTGTCCGGCTTGGTGTTTTCCAGGGTCATCTGGACGCCGGGCTTTTTCTCGCGGATGAAGCGAGCGACGGCGTCAAAATTCATCCGCCCGATGCCGGCGGCGACAGCGGGCAGCTTGCCTTCCTCCCCCGGCACCCAGTCCTTGAGGTGGACCATCAGGATCTCGTCCCCCAGCAGGTCGATGGCTTCCTGCACGGTGTCGCCGGCCCGGTCGGTGTGGTAGGCGCTGATCAGGTTGACCGGGTCAAAGATGATGCCCAGGTTCGGGGAGTGGATCGCGTCCAGCATCCGGCGGGCGCAGCGGGCATTGCGGATGGAGTGATGCCACACCGGCTCGATCGCCAGGATGGCGCCGAGCTTTTCGGCGTTTTCCACCACGGGCTTCAGGCGTTCGATGTAGAAGTCCGCCGCCCGGTCCATCTGCTCGACGTCCTCGGCGCGGACGATGCTTTCGGGCAGATGGCCGGTCTCCGTCCCCACCATGCCGGCCCCGAGCCAGCGCTGGAAGCGCAGGTGGGCGGTGTATTTCCGCACGATGCCGGGGTACAGGCTCTCGTCCGGCTCGGCCAGGTTCAAATAGCAGCCCAGCACCGCGACAGCCAGGCCGCCCAGGTCCGCCTTGACCGCTTCGGCCAGGCCGGGGGTCAGGACGCCGGGCTCCATCATCTGTTTGCCCAGAACCTTCGACAGGGCCAGATGCACACAGGTAAAGCCCTGGGCGCGGATAAAGTCCGCCCGTTCTTTTAATGTACCGGGGATCGAATCGTGTACGCGCAGGCCGATGGAATAACGCATGGGAACCTCCTTGAATGGATGGGTTGGATTGGAAAATGAAATCAAGAGCGCTTCAGGGCAGCAGCTTCTCCCGGAGGCGTTTTTGTTCTTCGGGCGAAAGCCCCAGCCAGGAAAAATAGCCTTCGGTGCCGCCGAAGCGGGCGCGGAACAGGCGGATAAAATCCGTCATGTAGGAAGGCCGGGGAATGGCGATGCTCAGGTCCACCTCGGGGAAATACCGCCGGATCATTTCAAAGCGCTGCTGGCTGCAGGCCTTGGTCAGCATATAGTCGTCAACGATTTCTTCTTCCGGCACCCCGCAGTGCATCAGCAGGACGGCGGTTACGACCCCGGTTCGGTCCTTCCCGGCGGAGCAGTTGTACATTACCCCAGTGTCCGCCGCCGCGATGGTCCGGAAAATGCCCGCCATGTTCGGCGCACAGGCGATGTTCAGATAGCTGCCCGGCACGGCCTCCACCGATTCCGGCAGACTGCTTCCCTCGATGACGGGGAGACTGAAAAAGTGGAACCCGTCCAGCCACATCAGCCCGTTGGGCTTCTCCCCGGCGCGGACAGGATCCCGCATGTCGATGATGGTGGTGATCCTTTTTTCGAGCAGGAGCCGCACGTCCTCCGGCGTCGGGCAGAGCGGATGATCGCTCCGCCAGATCCGGTCCCGCGCGGTGATCCGGCCGCCCATGGTCAAATGTCCGCCCAGGTCCCTGGTGTTCAGCGTTGATTGGAGGAGGCTGACAGGTTTCACAGGCATCAGGTATTCCTTTCGCTGCAAAGCTGTTTCTGTGCTCAGCTTTTTCCGTATTTGGTACCGCGTCCGCTCCCGGTCTTCTGAATGTATCCGCCGGCATGCAAAGCGTTCAGTGTCCGGATGGTTTTATCTTTGCTCCATCCAAGCTGTTCGGCAATTTCCCTGCTGGAGAGAATCAAACCTCCGCTCAGCAAATCAACTACTTTTCTGCCGTCCGCGGTAACGGCCGGCGTTGCCTGGAGAACGGGCAGCGTCACCGTGATACTGTTTTCGGAAATCTGAAAATCAGGCTTACGGACAGCATGCTGATATGCTTCCATGATTCTGCGGACGCCGGTTCCAAACATCTCTATGTAATGCAGGCGAAAAAAGACATTTCCAACCATTGGATTCCGCAGGCATGAGATGGCGCCGTTCATATATTCTTCCTTAGAGATGCCTTTGGGGAGACCTCCGGGAGAGGAGATTTCCAGCCTGTCGGAATACATGGAGATCCGGATCTGGGCATTGATATCCCAGGTCCTGTGTACCAAAGCGTTGGCCACGGCTTCCCTGAATGCCGTCTCGGGAATCATGTCGACGGTTTCACGGCTGATTCCGGCTATTTTTTCATACTGGTAATTCCGCCTGAACGCTTCGACCGCGCCGTCATACTGTTGAAGCACGGAAACACCCGAAAAGGTCTCCCTGTCCAAAATGATGCTGATGGATGGTCCGAACCTGACCACATCGATGCCCGGATAGGGATTCTGATCCGCAAACAGAGCGGCGGCGACCGTATACTGCTTCTGCCGATTGATCAGTCCGAAGGTCCTCAGAATATCGTCGCTGATCCCGGCAATGCCCAGCCTTTCTTTCAGCTTGCTTTCCAGGTATTCAAAGCGCAGCTCCCCGTCCTGATACGGCAGGGCTTCGTAATACAGGTTTTCGCCTTCCAGCGTCAGGCGTCTGAGTTCCACCTGATCCGCTTCGACTGTGGCTGTATCGCTCCTGCGATAGGCTTTCCCCTTGTACAAATACGGTTTAAAGCGGCCTTCGGAGACGGTCAGAGAGATCACATTGGTCCGCCTATTGACGCTGATCGAATAATCGGGCTTTGGATGGATGCTGTCATTGATGCGGTTTTCAAGGTCCATACTGGCATGGTCCGGATCAGAGACGCCGACAGAATTGCCTTCATCATCTACGCCGAACAGGATGGTTCCCCCGCCGAAGTTCGAAAAAGCGCTGACCGTTTTCAGATAATTGCTGTTCAGGTCCTGTTTGAACTCAAGGCTCCTGCTTTCTTTCAAGAAGCATCCCCCCTTTCCGCTTTTGATAACTATACCATAGTTGCGTCGCAAATGCAACGCAAATTTTTTCGTTGCATTTGCGTTGCAACGAAAAGACGATTTTTCGCTTTTCGTTGCACTTTGGATCGTTCAAAAACGCCGCCGGGCGCATGATCGGTCCGGCGGCGGAATGATTGAACAGAGTGGGTGCTTCCTCAGGGCTGCTTGCCGATGTAGGCCAGGATGCCGCCGTCCACATAGAGGATGTGGCCGTTGACGAAGTTGGAAGCGTCGGAGGCCAGGAACACGGCCGGGCCCTGCAGATCTTCCGGGTTGCCCCAGCGGGCCGCGGGGGTCTTGGCGACGATGAACTGGTCGAAGGGATGGCGGCTGCCGTCGGGCTGGCGCTCGCGCAGGGGCGCGGTCTGCGGGGTGGCGATGTAGC